>CAYMFD010000313.1:0-1504 GCA_964389475.1 uncultured Saprospiraceae bacterium | reverse complement strand
ATTTTTACTACGCAGTTTGGTAGATGTTACCTGATAAGCGGACGTTTGGTAGATGTAGGATTGAAAACAACACTAATCAAAACTCGTCTAGTCGTTACTAGCCTGCAATCATGCAATAAGGCGACACTTTCCAACTTGAGTAATGGCGTCTACATTCGCAAAGGTGATAATGTCTACCCCCATAATCATAGCATTATACACCCCTACTCACACAGACTTACCACATGATCTATATATCCCTTGAGCCGAGGTGCTGCCTGCTGAGCAACATCTATAACCGATGCGATCGTCGTCTCTGACAATCGATCTAGAGGGTAGCATACATTACTGACCACAGATATGGCGCAGCACCGCATACCGCAGTGTCTAGCGACGATGATCTCGGGTATGGTCGACATACCCACCAGGTCGGCCCCTAGGCGGTGACACATCGTGTACTCGGCAGGTGTCTCTAGCGATGGTCCTTGTAGGCAGATGTAGACACCCTCGTGTAGCGTGTGGCCTTGTCTAGCACTGTACGCTTGCAAGTCTTGCCGTATATCAGCATCGTAAGTATGCAGCATGTCAGGAAACCGTGGCCCTAGCCTAGCGTCGTTGGTCCCACGCAGCGGGTGGTCGGGTAGGAGGTAGATATGGTCTCTGATGACGACGATATCGCCCGGCTGGTAGGCAGGGTTGAGCCCACCCGTAACATTGGTCGCTAGGTAGGTCTCGCAGCCTAGAGCTCTGGCGATGTAGACAGACAGGGTGATCTCACTAGCCGAGTAGCCCTCGTAGTAGTGTAGCCTCCCTGCCAGGACCAGCAATGGTACACCATACCGCCGACCATAGATAAGGGAGCCCTGATGACTCTCGACTGTGGCGATGGGTAGTCCTGGTATATCGCTGTAAGGTATCTCGGCTCGCCCTGTCAGTAGAGAAGCGTAGTCGCCCAAACCCGTACCCAATGCTATGCACAGCCTAGGGCTAGGTACATCGCCTAGTCGGGTCCGTATATAGTCGGCTGCTCGTTGTATGTCGTCGTACTTACTGATAGTAGCGGTAATTTATCCTGCAGCAATATTACGCCTGCACAAGCACCCATGTCGTGTATCTGGTGGAAAAAGAAGATCTAAATCGGGATCTCGACTACTTCGTGCTCAATCACCTCATAAAAGTAACGTTGCGCCTAAAAGATGAAGCACCGTAATTGCGTGGGTTATCGAGCAGCGAGGTTGTGCTTTCGAAGTCTCGCTAAGCTATCAAGCTTTGCGGACCTCAGCTGCCGATAAATGACCGCCTGATGTATTCGGGATTTCGACTACTTCGTGCTCAATCACCTCATAAAATAACGTTGCGACTAAAAGATGAAGCGCATTAGTAACGTGCGATATCGAGCAGCGAGGTTGTGCTTTCGAAGTCTCGCTAAGCTATCAAGCTTTGCGGACCTCAGCTACCGATAAATGACCACCTGATGTATTTGGGATTTCGACTACTTCGTGCTCAATCACCTCATAAAGTAATG
>CAYMFD010000312.1:255-1541 GCA_964389475.1 uncultured Saprospiraceae bacterium | reverse complement strand
ATCTAGTGTCATCAATAGAGCGGGCGGCCTCACTACTGAGGCTTCTACTGATGCGGCGACTCTACTACGACCGGCCATAGGTTATGTCTCTCTTGACTTTGCCAATGCAATGCGTCGCTCGGGCTCGTCTAGTGACCTGCCGCTCATAGCAGGAGATGCGATCACCGTGCCCAAGCGACAGAGCCTTGTGACAGTACTAGGCGCTGTCAATGCCTATGAGGCTGTATTGTCAGAGGTAGCCAATGGTGGTAGGATCATAGTCCCATACAGACCCGGCAAGCGTGCCGATGACTATGTCAATGATTATGCAGGTGGTTTCAGGGATGACGCAGACCGCAAGAGGACGGTAGTTATCAAGGCCAATGGTACCGTCAAGAAAGCTAGGCGATTCTTATTTTGGACGAGCTACCCGAGGGTCAGTGAAGGTGATGTGGTAGAAGTGTATAAAAAGCCTCCTAAGATAGAAGGCCAAGCAGGAGAAAGTAAGGTAGACTGGGCTGCTGCTTTTAGAGATAGCGTTACGGTAGCTACTTCCGTGCTGACCTTATTGCTCTTAGCCAGTAGAATAGACTAAATCGTATGAGTCAAGAGTATAGAGCCGAAGAAATTACACTCCGTGAGATTATCCTCAAGGTAGGAGAGTACGTCTCGGTTGTCAAGCAGCGATGGAAGACCTTAGTGGTCGTGGGAGCTGTTTGCGGGTTGATAATGGCTATCAAGACTTATCTACAGCCTACCCTGTATAAGGAGCAGCTGACATTTATGATGGATGAGACACAAGGCGATGCCGTCCAAGGTCTTGATCTTTTAGGTGGTTTGTTTGGCAGTAAGAAACAAGATAATCTAGGTAAAATCCTGCAGCTCTTTGAGAGTAAGCGTATCATTCACCAGACACTTTTTGACTCCGTTGAGATTGCTGGTAAGAACGACGTTTTAGCCAACCATTTCTTTGACTTATATACGATTGACTACTTAGCAAAAGACTACAAGTATTTCAACTTGATTGGATGGAAGGTGGCATACCCTAAAAACTTAGAGAGTGATTTTCGTTTTTCTAAAACAGACACAGATAAATTCACACCTAAAGAGAACCTCTATCTTAACCTGCTTTACGAAAAGATAAGCGGTAGAGACTACGTAGGTATTGCTCCGTTGCTAAGTAGCACACTCGATGATGAGACTGGGATTATGACCTTGCGCATGCAGTCTGAGCATGAAGACCTTACCCTAGGCGTGTTAAATAATATCTATAAGCAGCTAAGTGAATTTTTTATAGAGAAAACGAT
>CAYMFD010000312.1:0-245 GCA_964389475.1 uncultured Saprospiraceae bacterium | reverse complement strand
GCAAAGAAAGATTCTGTGCTCACCGAGCTCAAAGGCCTTGAGTATGCACTGGCCAACTTTAAAGACCGAAACCGTAACCTGGTCACTGTTAAGGGATATCTTGACGAACTTCGCCTCGAAAGAGAAGTGACGATCCTGAATGTCATGTATGGTGCAGTTGTAAAGCAGCTAGAGGCGACAGACTTCGCTCTGAAAAATAAGACCCCAGTTGTACAGGTAATTGACTTGCCACGACGACCTATAGG
>CAYMFD010000311.1:0-1543 GCA_964389475.1 uncultured Saprospiraceae bacterium | reverse complement strand
TTTGTAGGAGCTGGAGCGGTTTTGATACCTGGTGTAAATATTGGGAATAATGTGACGATCGGTGCTGGGTCTGTCGTCATAAAGGATATACATGATGGTGAGGTTTTCGTAGGAAATCCTGCTAGAAGAGTAAAGTAAGATGGACACAACCTTAGAGATATTCATTGCCCGCTTCCGAGATCAGTTTACTTTACTTGAGGACGAAGAAGTGCTAAATCCTGAAACAGTCTATACTGAATTGTCAGGGTGGGACTCACTAACCGCCTTGATGATTCTCGATATGATCGATGACCAGTATGATGTTGGCTTGACAGGCGTTGAGTTGAGGGATTGTGAGTGTGTGCAGGCTCTCTATGATCTCATTATGACTAAAAAGAGCAAGTGAAAAAGCTCATTATCATAGGAGCTGGTGGCTATGGCCGAGAGGTGTCTACTATGGCTAGGCAGTCTCTTGGTTATGGGCAGGACTTTATAGTTAAAGGTTTTCTAGATAGTAAGGTTGATGCTCTAAAATCGTACAACGCTTACCCTCCTATTTTGGGGGATATTGGCGACTATGTCATCCAGCCAGATGATGTATTCGTCTGTGCCATAGAAGATGTTGTACGTCGTAGACACTGCTACGATGTCATTATCGAGCGAGGTGGTCAGCCATACACGCTTATCCATCAGTCTTGCAGGGTCGCAGATGGTGCGGAGATAGGACTAGGGTGTGTCTTAAGCTATGATATAATAGTCAGTAATGATACCCAGATAGGAGATCAGGTGCTTATTAATAGTCGAGCCATTATAGGTCACGACAGTCGTGTTGCTAATGGTTGCAGTATCGGCGTACAGGCTTTTTTGGCGGGTGCCGTTAAGCTAGGTGCAGGCGTGACAATTCATGCATCCGCGAGTATACACAAGGGGCTAACTATAGGTAGTGGAGCGAGTGTAGGGATGAGTTCTACGGTCGTGAGAGACGTGCCTGCTAATGTCACTGTTTTTGGGACTCCCGCCAAGGTAATCTTTACCAAGGCATAGTCAGCTGTGCTTCTTTATTTTTTCCCTCAAGGATGAGGATCATTTTACACTATGCTTACTACGCATCATGTTAAGATCAAGGCCATCCATACCGTCGTGCCAAGTCAGGTCGAGGAGACGATGGACCTGCCATTTGACCGGGACCACCTACTACGGGTCTGTGATGCTAGCGGTATACGACAGCGTCATGTAGCTGGCAGTACTACAGCATATGACTTAGCTCTATCGGTGGCTCAAAGTCTATTGGATGGCATCTCCTCTCCCAGTGAGGTAGGTGCGATTGTCTATGTGACCCAGACGCCAAAAACTACTATACCTAGCGAGGCACACTTGCTCCAGCATGCGCTAGGGCTAGGCCATGGTGTATCTGCTATTACCATTACGGAGGGGTGTGCGGGATATGTGTATGGTATGCAGACTGCCGCTAGCCTGGTATCATCGAGTAATAAGGCAGTCCTCCTAGTTGTGGCAGACACAATAAGTAAGTTGGTTGATCCCGACGATAGCGGCACCAGGCCCT
>CAYMFD010000310.1:0-1545 GCA_964389475.1 uncultured Saprospiraceae bacterium | reverse complement strand
GCGAGTCCGACTCTCATCACAGCCGATGCCTGCGATAGCGTTGTTGTCGATGGTCAGCTTTATTACCGTGATACTACTATCACCCGCACCTTGAGCGGAGTCGAAGGGTGCGATAGCCTCGTGCAGCTAGACATCACATTACGGTCTTCGACGATGGCGACGGTGCAGGAGATGGCCTGCGATACCTTCGTCTGGTCGGCAGATGGCATGACCTACAGAGAGACGGGCACCTATGAGGTCACGATCACTAATGCCGTGGGCTGCGACAGCCTCATGATACTAGAGCTCGAGGTGTCAGCGTCTACGATCGGATCGACTAGTATATCGGCCTGTGACAGCGTGAGCTATGATGGCACTACCTACCTGCGAGATACGGTGCTCTCTGAGACGGGGACTAATCTCGTGGGCTGTGATAGTACCACGACCATCACGATCGACGTGATCTCATCGGCCAGTCCGACCATGGTTGCAGTCAGTGCCTGCGATAGCATAGAGCTAGGGGGCACTACCTATTATACCGACCAGGCAATCGAGCAGACATTCGCCTCGGCGCTGGGGTGTGATAGTCTGGTCGTTACGGAGGTAAGTATCCAGTCGTCCGTACAGCAATCGGTTACCCAGTCCGCTTGCGACAGCCTGATCTACGACGGGCGATTGCTGCGTGCGAGTGGCAGCTACGACTTCATGTATGCGACGGTCGACGGCTGCGATAGCCTAGTGACACTAGACCTGACGGTGGGTGGCAGCGTGACGGAGGAGGTGGCTACAGCCTGCGATACTTTCGTCTGGCTGGTCAATGCAGCAAGCTACACCGAGACAGGCACCTACGAGCAGGGCTACATCGATGCCGTAGGCTGTGACTCCATCCACTTGCTGGAGCTCACCATAGAGAGTATCTACGAGGTGACAGAGGTCGTGACGGCCTGCGACAGCTATACGTGGCAGCGGTCAGAGGAGATACTCACTATGAGCGGTGACTATGACTACGCGGTGATGAGCATCGATGAAGCATGCGATAGTATCTACTACCTTGATCTCACCATCAGCGCCAGCTACACGGATACCCTCCGTGTCGATACCGTGGACAGCTACACGTGGGCTGTGACAGGTGAGGAGTACAGCGATGGTGGCCTATACGTAACCAGCCTGACCAGCATTGACGGTTGCGACTCCATCCTCACCCTAGACCTGACCCTACGCAATGAGCAGACCGTAGCGAACTACACCTGGCCCAACATCATCAACCCTACCTCTGCGGTCAACGGCACCTTTACCATTTACGGTGACGAGGCCATTACTACGATCCAGAGCCTCAAAGTCTACGACCGGTGGGGTAGCCTCGTGTGGAGAGGGGCTGACTTGCGACCTAGCGATCCTTCGATAGGCTGGGATGGCACCGCCTATGGCCGACCCGTCGCACAAGGGGTGTATGTGTGGATGGCAGAGCTAGAGCTCACTACAGGCGAGGTCATCGTCGAGGTAGGGGATGTGGCGGTGATAAGATAAAAGAGAATGTCGATTTTCGAGTGGTGAATGTCGAATGGT
>CAYMFD010000309.1:0-1552 GCA_964389475.1 uncultured Saprospiraceae bacterium | reverse complement strand
ATACTCCATGTCAACCCTCATGATCTCTGGCTCAGCAAGACCAGACTCAACCAATCGGTCTCTCCTACATACGATCGCCGAGATGCTTGATGATCTGCCAGCCAACTTCTTCGATATATCGACCTTGCCGCTATTTTACGATGGTAGACCAGCTGATGAAGTCGTTGACGCTTGGCGAGCGGCGGTATCATCCAGTACAGCGGTAGTCATATCTACGCCTGCCTACCTGCACAATATGCCGGCCAGCCTCAAGTCTGCGCTAGAGTGGTTAGCTGCCACAGGAGAGCTAGCGGCTAAGCCTGTGATAGCTATCACCCTCACGCCAGCACCACCTAGAGGAGATAAGGCCATGCAGAGTCTCGCTTGGTCACTCGCTGCACTAGATGCTAGGGTAGTAGTTACGCTAGACCTTTACGTGGCTGATATGTCAGTCGATGGTAGTCGCCTCATGATAGATCACGATAGCCGAGTATTGATAGATGCAGCACTAAGACTCCTCTAGATACAATCGCATGGCAGCCATTACCGTCTTGATAAAGGACTCACTCCACCTTAATCCACTTGCCCTGCCCTACGTAGTCCTCTCCATCATACAGCCTGACAATATACATGCCGGGCAGTAATGCATGCGCATCTATCTGCTCAGCGCTAGTCTTGGTGGCCTGTCTCAGGGTGCCATCTATACCGTATATCTCGACCCTGTCATACGACTGATCACTCCTAATGGCAAAACTCTCTCTGCCAGGATTAGGCGCTAGTCCGACTGGTGCTATTTCTGGGGCCTCACTGGTCGATGTAGGCTCTAGCTGGAGATCGTCCTTGTTGATTTTGTAGAGGAATAGCCAACGACCATCCTGGAACTTCTCATCTCCGACTGTAATGGAGTCTAGCATGACCTGAAAGTGTCCTACTAGGTTGCCAGAGTGATCCCACGCATGGTGTGTAGGAAGAAATGCATAGACGGGTCGATTAGGATTACGCAGCTCTCCAGCCAAGTGGTAACTACCATCGGTATCCTCTATAAAGTAGTAGATAGAGGTATTGCTCATGTCCCTCGGTCTACAGATGTGCAGCAGACGACGGTCGTCATCGGGTAAGGGGAGTATCTCTACGTGACTCATCGCCACGCCATCGAATACGAGCTCCTGCACCCGCTTGATTAGTTGGTAGTTTTCATCCAGTAACATATAACCCTGTACGAAATCAGATCTACCGTAAACTTGCCGAGTAAAGACAAGGTAGCCATCGGGGTGATGTGTGATCTTACGTACCGAGGTACTATCTCGTAAACCCCAGTTACTTGACATGTCGTGTGCCGTCAGGCTGCCATCATCATAACTGGCCTCCCAGACGTAGCTCTGGTAATGTGCTGTGTCTGGTATTAAGATTACCGATAGCATAGAACTGCCATCTAGACTTTTTATCGGTGCAGTACTACTACCGTTATCCCACCAGATACTGTCCTTGATCCTTCTCCACCTAGTCTCGTGGTCAAGGAGGATCGGTGGGTCATAATAATTGCGAGGTGGATCAATCGACTTCCTTGTCACAT
>CAYMFD010000308.1:0-1553 GCA_964389475.1 uncultured Saprospiraceae bacterium | reverse complement strand
TGAGATAGCTAAGGTAAAAGCAAGTCCTGGAGGCATTTTTTTTGGTGATCTTTTGCTGGTGCAAGATATCGGGCAGTCGCAAAGGTATCGTTCGATCACAAAAAGTAAAGGCCAAGATGAACGACTCCCTATGGGTCGTCGGCCTTGACTTTTGTTGATCTCACTGATGGCTAGCCGCTAAGCCGATATCATGTCACACTCTTATAGCTGTGCTGTACCCTGGCTAATTCTGATCATACCTTTGACGTACTAAGCTGCCAGTGGATGAACGTACTGCTCATCGTAGGCAACGCCTGATCTGACTACTGCAAATACTGTCTGTATAAGCTTGTTCTTTATTGCATTCATTACGACAAACCCTTTCTTGTTTTCTGCTTTTTTACGCTTGTGGTATGCCTTGATTCGGGGGCTAGCCTTTATAGCACTCATCACACAGGTATGAAATAAACCCTTGAGATGCTTATGTGAATGATGACTGTTATGGCTGCCTTTGCGAACCGAGCTACCACTTTCGACCAGAAAGGGGGCAACTCCTATGAGCGAGGCAAACTTACGAGCATTCATTTCGGTAGAGAAGTTGTCTGTATACACCATCATCCACAGTGCTGCCGTTTGGCCTATACCCTTAACCGAAGTGGCTAGCTCTAGATTGTCAGACCATTCAGGGTGTTGCTCTATTAGTTCTTTGGTCTGCTGGTCGATAGCTTTAATGCTGTCATTGATCCCTTTAATTGCTGGATCAGTGCAAGTGTCTATAACAGAGTAGTTTAGATCACCTCCATGACTTTGGAGTTCTTTGACAGGTGTGAGCAAAGCATTACGAGCCCTGACAAAACGACTGCGTGTAGTGAGCAAATCGTGAAGCAATGTGAGCCCTGCGTCTACTGAGGTGTAGAGATTAAGTTTGTGCTTAAAAGACAACGCATACTCGGCAATTCTATAGGCGTCAATCTTGTCTGACTTACCCTTGACTACACCTAGGCTATGCTTAATTGCGTAGCCACTTTGCATCACCAGGTTGTGACCATTGTTTACTAGATAATGGCTGAGCAATCGACTGTATACACCGGTATGTTCCATGCAGAATATTACGGTCCCCTCGGCGTATATGGACTCTACCCAGTCAATGATCTCCCGGAAGTTATCCACGTGATTGGTAAATCTTTGGTGCTTGATTTTACGAGCAGATTGATCTACAGCACCAGCGTCATAGTAGTTTTTAGAAGCGTCGATACCGACGAATAGAGTTGGATTTAAATCATGAATAGGCATAAAACATCTATATTTGATAAGGTTATTAAATGTGCCGGAGCGATCTCTGCCTGCTGAAGCCTTTAGTAGGTTAGCCGCCAAAAAGCGGCTCCTTGATAGCTAAATAGCATTAGATCAGAGAAGGGAAACAGGGCCTGAATCTCAGCCCGAGTTAGTGCTCAACCTGTCGAATAGGTTTCTCCTGTTTCCCTCGCTCCAGGCCTAACAAAGTTAGTCCTGAAACTCTCTACTAGCATAGTACAAACCTAAAGGCTTGTCGAAGTGCTCAGGGACCGCGGCTA
>CAYMFD010000307.1:0-1579 GCA_964389475.1 uncultured Saprospiraceae bacterium | reverse complement strand
ACATGGGAGAAGGCACATCAATTGTAGTCGAAGAAGGCGGTCAATTGATCCTAGAGCAATATGCTGGTATTTTACCCTGCGATGAGAGTTGGGAGCAATTGGTCGTGCATGGATCTATCGATGCTCAGGGATACCAGAATAGATTGTATGGTCTCAAGGAGGGTGTACGAATAGAACCTGGAGCCACCGCCTCTCTGCTACAGGTTGACATAGAAGGTACTGGTGACGGCAATACAGGATTGTATCTGGGGCCCGGAAGTAATATTCAGCTATCAGATCAAATCGAAGTGATCGGCTACAATACCGCAATCGAGGCGGATAACGTAGGATCCTATCTCGATCTTAGCAGTACTAGGATCAGCCAATGTCGATATGGCATCAGACTGGATGAGACTCCTGCCGCTATCACAGATGCTGATATTGAGAGCTATGCCGTAGGTATTATTGCAAGCAACTCACCAGGGTGCTTGATAGAGGACAATGACATCAATAGTATCGCCAGCTCAGATCCGTCATTCATAGGGACTTCTTTTGATCGCTATGGTAGTATTTATATGTTTCGTGCTGGGGGCTCTATCTTAAGGTATAATACACTTGGTACACCCGAAACTGAGCAGAGGTATGGTATAATATTGATCGATAGTTATGGCGGCACCATAGACCAGTTTAATTCGGTTTATGCTAACCAGATAGGGGTCTATGGGGTAAGCACAGACTTTAGAATCAGCCAAAACAACGTTAATTACCTTGGTAGTGACGTAACTGCCCAATTTTCTGGCTCAGGCATGGGTGGCCTACTTCTAGTAGGAGGTGTAAAGAACCAGATCATCAATAACTATGTGACAGCTGGTAATTATGCAGAGTATGGTATCAGGACAGTCACTAGTGTGGGTACAGAGATCACCAATAATGAGGTGGACTTCGATATACTGTGCTGTGATGATCGCAGTAGTGCTGTAAGCTCACTAGGGTGCAATGACGAGGACATAATACAAAACCATGTAACTGGTACTCGAGGTGTACTAGCCAATAATACAGCCGGCAACACTTATGAGTGCAACTCGATCGCTCATACGCATAGTTTTGACGCTTTGGGTATTCTTTATAACTCACTAGGCCAGCTCATACGAGGTAATAGTCTAGAGAGCGACGCAGACGACTTGTCTATTCGCTCGGTTATAGGCGAGCAGCTCCACCATGGCAATACATTCTCAGGAGCAGGTGAGAGGGTTTTTGCCGAGGATGACGACATTGCATTTCAATCTAGATTTTACGTTAGCTCAGGGTTCCCTTTTCATATGCCAGTGGAGGTAGACCCAGTAGGTTGGTTTGTAGATCAAGATTGGATAATCAATTACTACGAGTGTGCTCTGAGCCCTGGTCAGGGGCCTAACTGGATACCCTTCTGGGATGGAGATGGTATCGTCTGCTCCTACTATAATAAGGTGGTACAAGATCATGGATATGATAGCCGTGAATATATACGTATGATACAGACCATGCTGAGATATGATAAGCAACGAGCAGACTTTAGCCTATCAGACTGCATCATAGGAGACCCTGTACTGCCCGAGTGCTG
>CAYMFD010000306.1:0-1579 GCA_964389475.1 uncultured Saprospiraceae bacterium | reverse complement strand
CATAGCTCACTATGACATCTGGTCACAAATGCGAGCGATGATCAGCGGACTAACTGATTTACTGGAGTAAATACTATCTTCAACATATGAAACATCCCGTAGGATATAAACTTCTGATTTTTTTCATTTTCTCTACAACGCTGTCACTTTTCAGTTGTGGAGGTGTAGATGATGATGTTTCAGATCAGGAGGTTCCCAGCTTAGTGCCATTCGTCTGTGACCAAAATTGCTACCCTGTCAATATTTGGATATCTACAGAGATAGTTGGCAACGATACCATAGGCTTCGAGGGTATGCAATGTGATATATATGCGATCTCTGGCACGCGTGATATGCCCGATGGGGACACCCTACAGCAGTGGGTTGGTTATACGAACGAGAAAGGCCTTTACAGGAGTAAGGTACCTGCGCTAGTGGATCTTGACATAGAAGCTTATTACGTTGTTGTGCTATCCAAGGAGCATTATAAAAGCAAGACTTTTCCATTTTACCAGTCATGGTTAACCGAACATCAACGTCTTGGAGTGGCCACCTTTACACAGCCAGTCGGATACCTAACTAGTCGTATCATTCCTATAGAAGGTGTGAGCAATGTCATGATAACCCCCTACCAACACGGCAGACCTTTATATGGCGAATCTAATCCTGCTCGTGCATTAGAAGTAAGATACCCCGACACATTGACGATGGACTGGACAGTTGATGCTAGTGCCAATCTGAGTTTGCAGATTTACTTTGACAAGGACGGTTTTGAAAAGCGTGGTACATGGCTGCCGTACATTATACATGGAGTATCCCAAGAGATCGAGTGTATCTTGGAGTGACAAAATAAAAACAGGCAAGCCGCCACTAGAACTTTGAGACGCCACTACGCATTGCTCAATCACCTGCTTGACAAAGCCCACCAGCTGAAGAACTCAACAACTCAACCGCTTAACAGCTGTACCAATCCGACCTAGTAGTACCAACAGCGCTAATGAGGCCAATCCTGCCACAACGCTAACCCACCTCCATCCGAATCTCCACTCCATCATCCCCTGCTATCTCAATCGTACCGCCTACACTCTCCACCCGCTGTCGCATACTCCGTAGGCCATGGCCATTGATCCGAGTCTCATCGGGTAGACCGATACCATCATCAGCGTACGTAATCTGTATAGCACCATTTGCATCCGTCTGCTCAAATCCTATAGAAATCGACGTAGCCTCTGCGTGCTTGATCGTATTGTGCAGGGCCTCCTTGATGACTAAGAAGACATTACGACGTACCTCGCCTGTCATAGGGTGGCTCCCCTTGAGACTTTCTGCCGAGAACTGCAAGTCGACCTCATAGTCCTCCAGATATTCTCGGGCATAGCGCCGACAGTAGGCGACTAGATTTTCTAGCGTATCCATACCGCCATTCATGGCCCAGATGATCTCGCTCATATTATTGACCAGGGTCGTAGCATTGGTAGCGATCTTATCGACATCACGGCTGAGGCGGTCGTCATCGATCTTGCGCTTGACCTTTTGGGAGAGGAACTTGATGGTCGTGAGGCCACCGCCTAGGTCGTCATGCATCTCACCAGCGATGCGG
>CAYMFD010000305.1:0-1584 GCA_964389475.1 uncultured Saprospiraceae bacterium | reverse complement strand
CAGCTACTACTTACGATATGTGGTGAACCTAACGAATGCATGACACTTAGTAGATCTCAGGGAGGTCAGGTATTCTCTAGCGGCCAGCTCTGCTCTCTAGCTGGTGCCAGTCCCACTCAGGAGTTTTGCTTTGAGGGCAACGATATCGATGGCTTTGTCTACAACCTTAATGCGGCATCCTCCTCATGTCCTAATGGTACTGCCATAGAGAATGCGATAGTATCTATCAGCAACGATATAGATGGAGAGTTGTGTTCTACTGCAACAGATGTCGATGGCTTATATACCTGCGTGGTGTGTGAAGATGGACCCTATACAGTGTGTGTAGAAACCACCTGTAAGGAGCCATGTGGTCTAGACCAAGCTGACATAGCTTTGCTAACTAATTGCATCTTGCAATTTGCAGACTGTCCAGAAGGAACACAAGTAGCTGCGGATATCAATGGCGATGGTCAAGTTACAGGTGCTGATGTCGTAGCCTTGCGAGAGATGTTGCTCAACGGAGCCTCGGTACAGGAGCCAGAGAACTGGTGTCGTTTTGTGCCTGTGCCTGAATGGCAATTCATCCAAGCAGGTTTCTTGACTCCTGACGAGGTAGACAATTGCTACGAAATACAAGACGCTAATGAGTCGGTTGATTTCATACAGTTTAATTTAGGAGATTTAAACGGCAGTTGTAATGATTGTACACATGAAAACAACGATGGTAGGATCATAGGAGGACAGTCGACTCTATATGCGTTGTGGTCAGACGGTGTCTATCGATTATATACAGAAGATCTGAGTTCTATCAGATTATACTCATTGCAAGTCGAGTTACCTGTGGGTAGCCAAGTGGCGATTGTGAAAGGGTTGAGTGATGATCTTGCTTACAGTGTCGAAGGTAACCTGCTTTCTGTAATTTGGAATACTGAAGACTTGTCTGTCGTAGATGTAAATCCACATAGTCCGCTGCTAGAGATAGTGCTTGATGGCGCTGCTATCGTATCACCCACACTAGTTAGCGATTCAGATAATGTCTACATATTCAGCGAGGATACTTACTATTCTGGTGTTGACTACAGCAATAGCCTGCAGGTGAAAGATAGACAAGAGGGAAGTGATTTTATGGTGGTCATTAATGATAACCACTTTGCCTCCTTTCCCATGGTCTATGGTGAGACTGCAGAGGTAACCCTTTATGATCTATCTGGTAACAGATACTACAGTCAGCGGCACAGCATCCTGGATATGACTATGATCTCTGTTGATCATCTACAACTGGTAGAGGGAGTATACTTGCTCACCTTATCTACGGGATCTTATGTGACGACAGAGAAGGTCTTCATTACGCAGTAGTTGTAAGATAGCTCTGTAATGGCGTATTTCTATAAATACATACTTGCATGTCTCGTCTGTGCCTGCTCTTTGTCGAGTCTTGCACAGACGACGTATGCATTATTTGGGACGCGACTTTCTTTTGACACGGATACGGCTTATAGCTTTTACGAGATCTATGAGATTGATTTGTTAGGTGGTAGTACGGTACCGATAGCAAGATTTGACCTCGCTGATCTCGATCCAGATCCCCCATTTCCAGCTGCT
>CAYMFD010000304.1:0-1617 GCA_964389475.1 uncultured Saprospiraceae bacterium | reverse complement strand
TAAGCGATCAGATCTCTAGAAAACGACGCCAGGCTCGATAGTAAACGTTAGCCGTCGCGGGTTCTACCCCGACGGCGATGAAACTATTTTTACTGACATATACCAAATGATAACTTGACAATATGGCTATATAAGAACTATTATTGCATAACAATAAACAAAATCATTATGGCTTTATCTAATCACACAGTCGGCTACTTAGACTCGTACTACCCCTCTTAATTATCATGCTAGGCGTGCGGTGTACTAGCGACTTGATAGACCAGTCAGACGATACTTATACGCCTGCAGGTACCATCACAGTAGATCAGGCCCTATCTACTCGCAGTAGTCAGCCGCAAATACCCAGTACCACGCAGCATGACTTTACGATCCTAGGTAGTCAGCAGCCAGACCCGTATGAGAAGAGCAATATGATTGCTGCTATCAATGAGACCTATGGTACCAACTTTACCGATATAGCCCCTACCCATCACATCGTCAAGTTTACCCCGCAAGACTACGACCAGGTCGCCCTACTCGATGAGTGGGAGCTAGACTATGGCGTACCCTACTTTGATATACCCTTTGGCTATGAGGTGGTACAGATCGGGGAGCGGTACATAGACCCCTCTGTGACCGATAGTCTGCTGACACCACAGTATGCCAGTGTGCCTGTGGGTACAGCTATGCCTGCCGTGCCGCACACGATCCAGTGGTCTATCATACTCTTACCTGTGCATAGCCCTGCTACATATACAGCATTTTATAGAGCAGGCTATACAGGTGATAACCCTAACTGGGACTACGATGTGTACCCAGGTAGATCATACTATATCACCGATAGTCTAGGGTACATCATCGAGCAGTACCCACCTACATCGGCGCCTCCTACTGGAGGCCCTAGTGGCACAGGTACTACCGGTAACCCACCCATCGGTCCTCCTAGCGGACCACCCGCACCACCAGTAGATCCTGACTGCACGCCTGAGTGTGAGAACTACCCCTGCTGCCTAGAGCCACTGACACCCTGCGGGGAGACGGACTGTAATCCTGACATACCGTGCGACCCTAGCCACCCCTATTGGCCAGATTGTATGGACCCATATGGCCCTACGGGATCTGATGATCCGCTAGATACTCGTAGTGGACCAGACTACTGCGAGTGTACTTTTCACATAGTAAACGAGGGTGAGCCACTTAAGTACGACAGTCTCGTCTACGAGCTAGCGGAGGGTGAGACTTGTGGCGATCTTATGGCAGAGATTGCAGCAGAGAATCCACAGTATATCAATATATCTTGTGTCAATAGTACATACACACCTCCACCTCCACCAGAAAATGCTTGTGGATGCCCTGTGCCTGGCAATCCAAATATTCCTGCAGGGTGTGTGCAGATGCAAAATGACCGTGGGTTTTTTGATATACCTGTACGTAATACCAGTGTACGTGTGCGAGATCGGCGCTTTGGGGGTACCGATATATTGCCCACTGATGAGAATGGATGCTGGCGTCACACTAAACGATTTAGCAATCGCATGTGGATGTGGAATAAGTTTAGTAATGATAACTTGAAGGTTAGAACTATTCGGGGCTTTCAGCCGTGGCAGTTTTTGATAATTACTAAAGACTATGTCG
>CAYMFD010000303.1:0-1642 GCA_964389475.1 uncultured Saprospiraceae bacterium | reverse complement strand
TCGTCTTCTTCTTGCTTATGCTTGTGAAAGGTTTAAGAAAGCCCTGCGCTGCTGCGTCATCTATGACAGTTACTAGGAGCAGGCATACTAGTGTTCTAATGATAAATTTCATATAGTGTTTTGAGTTGATTATAAAAGGCTGTAATATAGTGAATGGGATACTTAATGCAGAAGTTAGCTTAGAATTTAATTTTCATTTTTGTTTGTATTTACACCTGAAATTTTGCCGTTCACACCCTAAATATGACCGTTTACTAATTGACAGGACCAAGAGTGTTGTTTTTTGCAAGCTTGTGCTTACCTCACGTCCCCGATGAATGCGAGTATAAGAATAGCTATTGTGTCCCACGATGCGTCTGTCAAGGAGGTTGTCCTACATACGTGTCATGAGATTGGAGTCGGCGTTGTCATGGACATGTAACTGCTGGTGAGATAGTTGAGGTTGCACTTAATACATCAGACTATGTGTATGGCTACGGTTATCAGTTCACTATTGACCTCGCAGGTCTAGAGTTGATCGAGGCAACATCTGGTGCACTAGATGCAGGAACGTTTGACTATGCAACATTTGGTGATCAAGTGACAGTATCATATGCTAGTTCGTCTGCGGAGTCTGTAGATGAGGTGATCAGATTGGTTGTGAAAGCCAAGTCAGACGGTGATATTGCTGAGATGATCAATGTGTCTAGCAGTATAACTACCGCAGAGGCATACATAGGTCACTCGCTGGAGGTTTCTAGCGTAGAGTTACGTGGCAATGACGAAGTGAGCTATGAGCTTATGCAGAATGAGCCTAATCCATTTAATGCTACCACAGAGATAGCCTTTGTGATGGGAGAAGCTGGAGAGGGTACATTGACAGTCTACGATGTTACTGGTAAGGTCTTGAAGTCTATCACTAATGATTATCCTGAAGGGCCGAATGCTATAGTCCTGAGGAGAACTGACTTTGGTGCTAGTGGTATGATGTACTACACATTTGAGGCAGGTGACTTTATAGCGACTAAGAAGATGATTCTTGTTGAGTAGTAATAAGGATTAGTATTTTTTCAGAGATTACGAGAGGGGTTGTTCCATGAGATGCAGCCCCTCTTTTATTTGGGTGTATCACTAAGTAGCGCCTGGGCTTGGCGCGACCCCTGTGTTGTCTTGAGGTAAACTGTTACTCAGTGGTAGCGAGTACCACAACGATTATGCAAAAGAGGATCGAGGTGGTGCAGGGAGCGACAATGCTTTCACGTGAAGAGGTCAGCCCATTTATCAGCACGGGTCTAGCTACCTGATATATTCTCATTTAAGAAGGGTAAAGACAAGCATTCTGATAAGGTCTGTTAGACCGCTTTACCTCCTCGTCAGTTCATGACACAGGTATGGCTTGTGGGTGATCATCGAGGTCTTTTCACATTACTACATTTGCCTATTGGCTGTAACTACATATTCCTGTAGGTACCTTGAGTGATCTCAAGGTCGTAGATGCGTTGAGATAGATAAGTAGGCTAGTATTTACTCCTACAGCGTTGCTATGTTTCTACTGTATTAGTAGAGTTGACCTTTGTCAATTTTGGCTCATTAGGTGGCTGCACAAAGCTCCGCCCACTCTCGCGCAAAATAGGTGATAATGGCATCGGCACCCGCACGGCGT
>CAYMFD010000302.1:0-1646 GCA_964389475.1 uncultured Saprospiraceae bacterium | reverse complement strand
TCCTGGGCTGGCAGCCGAGATACGACCTAGACGATATGACGAGGTCTGCCTGGGCCTGGCAAGAGCGGTTGTAGGCTATCAGAAGGAAACAAGTATAAAAAGCCTCCGGTGATCATAATCCGTCACTCTTAGATCAAGAGGCTTTGATGCGATCACAGCATCGAACCTTTATCACGATAGATCCCTCGATTAATGTACCACGGCGACAAGGAGCGATATAATCTTGCGCAGACGTCCCTAATACCCTATTATTATACTATATTAGCATAAACATACGATAATCATCATATTATGAGAATGTGTTTACATAAATGGGGGGGGGGTAGTATTTTTTCTACTTAGTGGTCACTTTATCAGTGCTCAGATCACCCCTGATCAACGTAGCGCCAGTACTGGAGCATTCTCTTACGAGGTATGGAGTATCGATACGGTGACCTTCCATAAACCGTTGCAAGACCCTATGAAGTGGATACGTGTATATGAAGATCCTGTAGCCAACCCTACAACCGTAATCGACCCCCTTATTTATTTGTCTGGTAGTGATAGCACAACGGTACACCCTAGTCTAGCTGGTTACAATGTGCCTGTCGCTTATGTGAGTGGGTGTAAGCCAGTCATCTCTGCCCGCTTAAGCTCAGACTGCTTGGGCTCACTTAACATCTGGGTCAAGGCAAAAGCAGTATTCGGAGAGACGGAGTGGGTCAACTGTACGTACAATGTGACTACCCAGCAGTATGAGACTGGCCTCATAGAGTTTACCACGGTACTGGCACAAGACGAAGTCAAAGCATATGAAGATGTGGATGTAGATTGGTTCATCAATCGATCAGACACAGGAGAGGGCAAGTACATCGCAAGTAACCGGCTAGACCTCTACGTCACGCATGATCAGCCTATGGTGAGCAATGTCTTGCGATCCTTTCTACACATATCGTGTAATGCTGCCGCCGGAGAGAGTGACGAGGAGTCTATATTTCAAAAAGTATGGTCTGACTTTACAGATCGTCGAGTGACCAAATATGGGTCTAGTGAGGCGATGTATTACTGGGGAGGGAATCGACCTCCAGTGACAACTTCTAACGTCTGCTTTACGGCAGAGGCATTGATAGCCTACAACGATGCGACTTGTGGAGCTTGGGCTGATCTTTTGTCAAAGTTGCTAAAATGCCACGGACTTGACGATAGCGGAGAAACGATAGTCGTGCTTCCTCGTAATGTAATTGATAATCAGAGTAACCTTAAGCTAGCTTCCAAGGTTGCTTTTGATGCTGCAGTCATGGGCACTTTTGGTACTAGTCCAGGTGCTAATGGAACATCCTACCAACAGTCGGCCAAAGGGCAGTTCTTCGTCAAGAACTATCAGAACGATCTAGAGAACACTAGCTTTTCTATGAATAAAAATGTAGGGCTTACCCCTACTAGCCTCATCGTCAATAATGGCAGTGGGGTAGCAGATACACTATACAATGGACGTATAGAAGGACTACCGGCACAAGGTGATCAAAACGATAACCCCCGCTCCATTTTTGAGAATCATGCAATTGTAATCAGGCAAGGGTTCCTTTATGATCCTTCGTATGGCGGTGGGCCGTTTCTGTCCGTTCTCGATCTTTATACAGCATCCATGGAGGGAGCGGGGAGCTGGT
>CAYMFD010000301.1:0-1666 GCA_964389475.1 uncultured Saprospiraceae bacterium | reverse complement strand
GAAAACCTCTTTTACTACGAGGGTACTGTCTGGTACAAGCGATCATTCGACTATAAGGATAGGAAATCTGATGACCGAGTCTATCTCTACTTTGGTGCCGTCAACTACAAGGCAGAGGTATACCTCAATGGCAAGAAACTAGGGACGCATATTGGAGGGTTTACGCCATTTCAATACGAAGTAACTGACGAACTAAAGTCGGAGGATAATTTTCTCATAGTCAAGGTCGATAACAAACGGGTCAAGACAGGAGTGCCCACGCTTAATACAGACTGGTGGAATTACGGTGGCATCACTAGGGACGTTAAACTGATACCAGTTGCATCGTCATTCATAGCTAGTTATTCGCTGACCTTGGATAATAAGGATCACCGCCTGATACATGCCAAAATCAGCCTAGACGGAGACGATAAGTCCCGTAAACCAATCATGCTTCAGATTCCCGAACTCGATATCAATACAACGGTGACGACGGATGCTAATGGCTATGCTGAGGCGACTATCCGTGTAAGTAATCTGGCCTATTGGTCACCGGACAATCCTCATTTATACAGTGTTACGCTAAAGACCGAGGTAGATTATATCACTGATGAGATCGGATTTAGGTCTATCTCGACGAGCGGGTCTGATATTATGCTCAATGGTGAGCCGGTTTTTCTACGAGGTATATCCATCCACGAGGAGAGTCCTTATACAGGCGGGCGGGCTCACACTGCAGCTGATGCAGAACGACTATTACAATGGGCCAAAGATCTAGGATGTAATTATGTGCGGCTCGCCCACTATCCTCATAATGAACATATGGTACGTATAGCCGACAAGATGGGCTTGTTGGTGTGGTCGGAGATCCCGGTATACTGGACGATCGACTGGACTAATCCTGAGACATATGCTAATGCTGAGCAGCAATTAGGTGCTATGCTATCCCGTGATCATAACCGAGCAGCTGTTATTATCTGGTCTATGGCCAATGAGACGCCAACTAGCAGTGCACGGACCCAGTTTCTCACCAACCTAGCCACCTATGCCCGTACATATGATGATAGCCGATTGATCAGTGCGGCTCTCGAGCAGCATGACTATAATGATGATCCTAATACTAGGACGATCGATGACCCCTTTGCTGATGTGGTCGACGTACTGAGCTTTAATCAATACATAGGCTGGTACGACGGTGCTGTAGAGAAGTGTCGCCGCATAAACTGGCATATTGCACAGGACAAACCAGTGATCATCTCAGAGTTTGGGGCTGGTGCCAAGTACGGCCTGCACGGAGATAAATCAGAACGATGGACAGAGGAGTATCAGGCGTACTTATATGAGGAAACGGTAGCGATGCTCAGCAAGATTGATAAGTTGAGCGGTATGTCTCCGTGGCTACTGGTTGACTTTAGGTCGCCTCGTAGAGTATTGCCGGTCATCCAAGATAACTATAATAGGAAGGGACTTATCTCCGAGAAGGGAGAAAGGAAGATGGCCTTTGATGTGCTCCGTCAATACTACCAGACGAAGGATTAGCTCTTACCACTGAGTTGACGTATTTGCAACTCCAATGTTTAGCGATTTTGAAATGATAACCAGGAGTTCTATTTAAGGATCTACCAGTATTGCTATCAAACAAAAAAAGGTCTACCCTCCATTAAGAGGACAGACCCTTTTGTATCAA
>CAYMFD010000300.1:721-1666 GCA_964389475.1 uncultured Saprospiraceae bacterium | reverse complement strand
TGCTCGAAAGCTTTTGGCTCTTTGGCCTTTAGGCGCTTAATGGCTTGTTCGCTGAGGAGTGGAGGTCTATCCATGGTAGCTGGTTTTCATTGGCTTTAACGCTATAGTAACATTTGGTGGTCATCCAGGTGTGAGGACTCCGACGTAACACAGTCGACAACAAATTATTTTTAATAATCGGCAGGTCTATGTGCTTGACGACAAACACTAAAAGCTATGTTTCGAAAATTGTTGATGATTACCCTAAGCCTTTTTGTTTTTTCTTCTGCCATCCAAGCTCAATGTGGTTCGCACCGTACGACCAAGGTTGCTAGCAGCTACCACCACAAAGACATCGTAGATGTGGCCGCAGGATATGACAACTTGAGTACACTGGTCGTTGCCATCAAAACGGCTGGATTGGTTGAGACGCTTAAGTCTGATGGGCCCTTCACGGTATTTGCACCTGTTAATTCTGCTTTTGCTAAGCTGGAGGACGGTACCGTAGCCAGCCTACTCAAGCCATCTGGTAAAGACCAGCTGACCAAGATCCTGACCTACCATGTCGTAGCAGGTGAATTTAAAGCCAAGGATGTGATCGCTGCGGCTAAAGCCAGTGGCGGTACATTTACGCTAGAGACAGTCTCTGGAGACGAGCTAAAGATTAAAGTCGCTGATGGCGCCGTCATCTTGATCGATGAGAATGGGGGACGATCTGCTGTACGTACGACTGATATTGAGGCTAGTAATGGCGTCATCCACTCTATCGATAGCGTGATTCTACCTAAGTAGGGTAGTGCTGATCCGACTATGATAAGGAAGCGTTGTGACTACTTGGTCGCAGCGCTTTTTCCGTACTATCTTTTAATTACCGCACACCGCACACCGCAAACCGCAAACCGCAAACCGAATAACAAATTAAGAACAACAAAAATTGTAGTGCGTGTGCTACACCCCCCAACCGCT
>CAYMFD010000300.1:0-711 GCA_964389475.1 uncultured Saprospiraceae bacterium | reverse complement strand
TGAGCCGACTAAGATCATGAATCGGCGAGCCTACTTCGTCCCAGCGCTTTTTGCTCACTCCCCACTCCATCCCGCACACCGCACACCGCTTCCCGAATCACCCCAGCCCACTTGCTATTTTCAACTTTTGATCTTGAAGTCTACTTAAAGCTATACTGCTGGACATTTCGATTACGCTTCGCTGCACTCAATGACCTATTGTTATCGCCTTATTTGGTCCGCATAATACTAGCAACACTCATATATATCGAAGTAATAAGGTGATTGAGGCTACTCGAAATCCCGTTCTGCGTGCCGGACATTTCGATTGCGCTTCGCTGCACTCAATGACCTATAGGTATCACCTTTCGTGACCCGCATACCGCACACCGCATATCGAATTGACGAATAAGCAGATCGAAAAATTGACAACACACCCCCTGTCCTCCTACGTCGGCATCAGGATTTTCAAGATTTCAGGATTTTCATGATCGGTTCTGTACACATCACGCTAGCATCCTGAGCATCCTCACATCCTATAAACCCTGTTTCTGACAATGTACACGTCGTGCTGGCAACGAATGTACGCTAGCCCTGCCGTACAAAACCTTCCTTTGGAGGCGGTTTGAGAGGTTTTTGCCCACAGTCAGTCCATTCTGCACTTCGTCACACTAATACATTTTATACCTTTAGAAATATGCTATATAACTATGTAATTATACTCCTTGACGG
>CAYMFD010000299.1:0-1691 GCA_964389475.1 uncultured Saprospiraceae bacterium | reverse complement strand
ATGAGATAGGTGGTATTAACTACCTCATGGAGCTATCCAATAAGGTAGCCTCGTCCGCCAATATCGAGTACCATGCTAGGATCATAGCGCAGAAATACATACAGCGCGAGCTCATCAAGGTGTCAACCGATATCATCAAAGACTCCTTCGAAGATACCAAGGACGTCTTAGAGCTCCTCGATGATGCGGAGCGATCGCTATACGAGATTACCGATAAGAACCTTAATACCGGTTACGAGTCACTCAACTCCCTCGTCGTCAAGGCCAGTAAAGAGATAGAGGCCGTCGCTGCCAAGGGTAATGATACAACGGGTGTCACGACAGGCTTCCGGGAGCTAGACAAGATGACCAATGGCTGGCAAAAGTCTGACCTCATCATCGTAGCCGCCAGACCAGGTATGGGTAAGACTGCCTTTACGCTGTCACTAGCGAAAAATGCTGCCGAGCACAACTTCCCTGTAGCGCTATTCTCTCTGGAGATGGCCAGCGTACAGCTCGTCACCCGTATCATATCTATGGACTGTGAGATCGAGAGTGGTAAGCTTCGTAACGGACAGATGGAGGACTACGAGTGGCAGAAGCTCCACGCCTCGGTAGATCGCCTAGCCAATGTGCCCATCTACATAGACGATACCCCAGGTATCAACATATTTGAGCTGCGAGCCAAGTGCCGCCGGCTCAAGCAGAACCATGATATCAAGATGATCATCATCGATTACCTACAGTTGATGACAGGTGCACCTACCAAGGGTGGCGGTGGCAATCGGGAGCAGGAGATCTCAGGGATCAGTCGTGCCCTCAAGGCCCTAGCCAAGGAGCTCGAGGTGCCCGTGATGGCACTATCACAGTTGAGTAGGGCCGTAGAGACGCGTGGTGGTAGTAAGCGACCCATGCTCTCTGACCTTAGGGAGTCAGGAGCCATCGAGCAAGATGCCGATATCGTTACGTTTATATATCGGCCAGGCTACTACGAGATGGAGGATGAGGACGACTTCGACACACCCAAGGACCTTGCAGAGATCATCATAGCCAAGCACCGTAATGGTGGCCTCGGTACGGTCAATCTCCGCTTCGTCGGGCAGTTTACTAAGTTTACCGAGCCTGACTCTGGCAATTTCAATGATATCTCTGGCAGCGGCGATGCCTTTGGCGATCCATTCGCGGCAGGTGTAATCACTCGCCCCAGTAAGATGAATACGACGGACTTCGATGCTCCACCGAGTGGTGGCGGGGATGACATACCGTTTTAGGTAGACAGCAGGATAGAACACGGATCAGGCGGATGGAGTTGGATTGTCGCAGATTAAGTCAAAAACACGGTTTCGAACAAGCACCACGAGGCACAAGAAACACGTCTTCGACCACTTTAGTGTCGATAAGAGCTCCTGACTGTCAGGTCAGGTAATCAAGAAATAAGTCGCGATACAATCCTCCCTAGCTTCATTTTAAGGCTAATTATGGCCACACGACTTAGTAAACGGTCGATTTGAGCTGATGAACGGTTTTGAGATGGTCTTATATTGCCTTATCTTTATCTCGCAGATTATTATGTTGCTGGTATGTACGCGTGCAGATGATAATTAAGTATTAACTTTCACCAAACTCATTTAGGTATGACTTCTATTCTTGATCTTAAACACCGAAACACCGAAACACCGAAACACCGAAACACCGAAACACCGAAACACCGA
>CAYMFD010000298.1:0-1702 GCA_964389475.1 uncultured Saprospiraceae bacterium | reverse complement strand
AGATGGCATCATACCATATTTGAGAAAGTCAATCATCGATCTCCGCTAGTGAGGCTATGGCAGATGAGGTATCCACTACCCCACCAGGAGCAATATACCATCTTAGTAATCCTTTACGGCTGGCGTAGAGGCCATACGTGGTGTCGGCATCTCTAAATGTACCAAGTAGAGAATCAGCTGCTACAATATCATAAGATTGCTGATGTAGGGCCACTGCAGATATTGATGAAGCAGATGGCTCAAATAAATCGAATGTAGCTAAGTGGCTCCGCCCTCTACTTCTGTTAAGAGAACGAAGAGCAGTTATATCTTCATAGCGATCAGCACCTATGGACCAGAGCCACTTGAAACTATAATAGGTCAAAATAATTAACTGCCAGATGATATATGTAGCGGCTACGAAAGCAATAGCTGCAACTAAAATCGCAATCGTAATAATAAGAGATTCTCCATTTTTTTTACCACCGCCATAAGATCTGAAAAAGACACCAGGAATACCACTTTTAATACTGTACCCCGACGTACCTAGACTACCATACTTGCCGCGATAGCTCAGACTTGCTGTAGTCTTACCTAAGTTAACACCTAAACGATCTGCTACTTTAAACCGCCGCTGTACTTGTAATCCCATTACCTCAAGATACTACATTCGTACATTGTGACATAGCTGATTATCTATTTTTCAATAACAAGATGCCTACTCCCACGTCCTACCATCAATCAACGCGGCCAGCTCGCCACTACTCATGCCTGCCTCAAAGCCATCGTTGTGTTTACCGCCGTAGTATAGATACTTTTTGCTTTGTAAAAAGCCAGATTGTTTCTTGTAGTCAACAGACACAAAGTCCTCTACCAGATAGAAGGTACATCCGCTACGAGTATCATTAATATTGAGATCAAGACACTCCATCATGCAGTCTACTATGCGCTGCTTCGCATCATCATCAAGTTCATCGGATTGATTTATAATATCTAGCTTGTCATCTACCAGGTCAGCATTAACCGTATTGATCACCTTACCAACATGATGAATGGCTTTGTCGCGATACAAGCCTAGGTAGGTAAAGCCTCTGTGATTTCTGTCTCGAGGATCGTAGTACAGTCTGTATTTTACATTTTGAGCATGCGAGTGACGAACTGCTACAGCCATCATGACGTACGGGGTAAAATCAATTACATGCTCGTCCTCGCAAAACTTCTCGTAGTCTAGAATAACATCTTGAAAGTCATAATCCGAATCTCTGAGCACCTCTTTGATACCTGAGATGAGACCAGAATATGTGAGACATATAAAGTCGCCACCCTTACCCAGTATGTCTTTAATTTTTGCTCGTACCTCGGTATACTCCTCTGGTGACATGTCGTTCTGAGCAAGACCAATTAGAAATCTCTTACCTGATGTGCCTTTTAGTTTTGTCGCGTGGTTGTACAACTGATCTTTACGGTAGCCGCCTTGTAATTTGGTCTCGATATGGATCGTAAAACCTTGCTGTGTAATGGCACCGTCTGCCACACTAGGGCCACCTGTAATCTGTTGTGTGAATGATGGACCAACAACAATTTCATCATTGGCAGAGTCTACCAGAGAATTGATAAATGCCTCAAAGAGTCGAGGGTGGAAGGCATGTAGTTTCTGAAAGAGTAACAGCGTATTATTCGTTACTACATTCTCTTTCTGGCTGTAGCGCTGGAAGTGGTGTGT
>CAYMFD010000297.1:0-1711 GCA_964389475.1 uncultured Saprospiraceae bacterium | reverse complement strand
GTACAGCTACCTTGGTTCGCGTTGATAGTAATGGTGAGGCTACCATCTGTAGCAGCCGTTACGAAAGTGATCGTGTCTCCTGCCGAAATGCTGCTACTACCCACCTCGCTTACGTCCGATGTAATGGGTATTGTATCAATAGTAGACGTCGTAGTATATGATATCGTGTAGCTATCGTCTGACGGATCAGATGGAGTACCATTGTTGTCACAGACAGCGGAGATCACGTTGATGTCGATCTCTAGGTCTGGATGGTCAAATACGATGACCTGACTCTGCGGCGAGGCACAGTTGTTAGTAAGGTTTACCGATTCTACAAGGAGGGTGTCGGCCTGACTAACGGTAATGCTTGGCCCAGTAGATAGTAAATTGCCTTCGTTATCATACCAGTTAATCTCAAAATTACTCGTCAGATTGGTCGTAGCGGTGATGGTTACCTGGTCTACATCACAGGTGAGCTGCAGGTTAGGACCGCCATCCACGGTTGGGTCATTAGTATCCTGGATCACCTCCACGCTATCGAGGGCGACACAGCCATCATTATAAGTGACACTGTAGTAATACCAGCCTGGCACCAATACAGTGACAGGGTTGGTGGCTACGTCTAGGGAGTTAGGCCCTGTCCATCGCTCTACACCAGGATCGCTAGCGCTACCCGACAGTGTAGCCTCTGGCATACCGCAGGATATAGTCTGATTGGGGCCAGCTTCAACAGTCTGTGTACAGACGCTACATGGTGCCTGGCTGACAGTCAGCGATTCGCTACAGATGCTCGATTGTGAGTCGGTCGTAGTAAGTGTGATATTGCTCGCATCAGCAGGTAGGCCATTGATGGTTATGTCTTCGCCATAGTTAAATGGACCGTAGAGGTTGGTGCCGTCGCTTACTGTAAATACGGAGGCTATCCCATTATCTTCCTTATCTACCCTAAAGGTCACGGAGAAGGTATCGTCGTCTGCAGTATTGTTAGTGCCATTGTTATCACAGGCACTTATCGACTGACTGACGAGGGTCGTGATACATGGATTACTACAGTCTGTCAGCTGGGCCGTCGTATAGGTAGCCGTACAGGTAGGGTCGGCATCATCAGTGACGGTAATGATGTGTGTGTTGCCATCAGCACCTATCGTCAGGGTATCGTTACCACTAAAGTCTGTGGTCGCTACCGTTACGCCATCGACAGTGATCGTGCCACTACCTGATAGGTTAAAGCCAGAGAGGCTGAGTACGATCTCGTAGAAGTCATCCGTCTCGATCTCTGTACCATTGTCGTTACACACCTCACTCAGTACTTGTAAGTTGACCAAGCATGATCCACTACAGCTGTTAAGTGGCCCTATGACTTGGCTTTCGACACACGCGAGGTCTTCGTTATCTACGATGGTGATCTGTGGACTCGTACCGTCTGCTGGTAGCGTGTAGGTACCGCCGATACCGTAGGTGTAGGTAGCTACCGTGATACCATTGACCTGTAGGTCAAACTGATTATTGCTTGCTCCATTAGCTACGGTAGCATCTACAGTGATGGTATAAAAGTCATCGCTAGGATCGCTCTCGGTACCATTGTCATTACATACATCACTGAGAACGGTAAAATCGATATCACAGTCACTAGAGCAACTCGTAAGGGTAGGCATCGGCTGACTGTCACTGCACTGCCCATTGGCGCTGGTGACAGTCAGTACATTAGATGATCCATCAGCAGGCAGGG
>CAYMFD010000296.1:0-1716 GCA_964389475.1 uncultured Saprospiraceae bacterium | reverse complement strand
ATGATCGCCTACATGAAAAACGGTGTATCCAATCAGGTAGATGCCGCTGCACAGACTATAAGGCGTCTTAAAGAAATCGATCCATGCCCTACTTGTCTTATCAAGCTAGAGCCAAAGCTAAGTAAAGGTGCTGCTGATGAGATACTGACAGACGCTACGAGTGTAGGGGATATTATGTATTTAGACTTTGCGGGAGGAGCAACTAAACTAGGTGAGTTTAAGTCATGGGGCAAAAAGACGCTTCAGAGAGCATTTGGGAATACCCAAGCTTTCCGACAACTCACGGATTACTGTCAGAGTCCTCTAGTTGATGACATCGGCAAGATGGTTTATGACTTTGATGGCAGAAAACTACTCAAGGATATCACTGGCAATGCTAATCACTTTGATACTAAGGTGGAAGCAGAGGTTTTTATCAAAGGGGAGCTGAGTAAGGTATTGCTTGCTAATAATGGAACCAAAGCCAAAGAAGTGATAGCTAGTATGAACACAAAGCTAAAGACATCTTTAGGTATTCTCGATGGAGATGAAGCAGAACTTACTAAGTCGATAGTAAAGGTGTTTGGTAAGACTGATGGGGCATTTTACTCGTTTATAAAGGTCTACTAATGAGAGTTGTTGATCATTATCTCAATTGTGACGACAAAATATACGAACACGCAAGTGGTCCAGTGTTTACGTCCGGCGGTATTCTGCATTGTGCTAATCGCCGCATCGAAGCCTCGGGTTCTGTACATTATTGGCATTTTTCTCATGGAATATTGCGAGCTACCCTAAAGCCAAATAATACCTATAAGGTATGGCATATCTCTGCTTCTAACGTCAAAGAAGTCTCTGTTGCAGATGATGTGCAATTTGTGTCATGGCCGTGCTTTGTAAGAGATACCCGTCCGTACTTCTTTGGGGTTTCTTCATGGGCTTTAGAAGGATCCAGCATCACATATTTCAATGTACAGGAAATAGGCATTGATGGCCACCATGCCAAGATTTTGTGCAAATCTACAAGTAAAGGGATCAACTGTAGTACTAAACGTAATCATTACCACCTAGGTGACGATGATGATCCGCGCATCGTTCAACTCGACCACAATCTCAACGTCCTTTGGCAGATCGATGAGGCCACACTGCGAGAGTATGGTAAGGTAGACAAGGATGATCCACGGGCTGAGAAGTTTGAGCAGCGATGTGCTGTCCGCAATATTCAGGTCTTTGGTGATACGCTGTACTATATGTATAACTTCAGTATGATCATCGCTCTAGATGCTCATACAGGAGCATTTAAGCGACGCTTTAGCCGATTTCCTGCCGACCATCAAAGTACGTATATGAATCCACTAAATGGTGTCGAGTGTCGGTTGATGCTAGACATCGATGCCTTACATGCTGGGCGATACATCGAGGAGTTGCATGCCTTCGTCATTGTACGTCAGGAGCACCTGATCGAGATCGATTACGAGACCCTGACAGCTAGAGCTAGACCTATTCATGTCCACCACCTCTGGAAGAACTCTATGGCCACCACTGACCCAGTCGTCACTATGATTTGCAAGGACCGGATCGCTGTGCATGCGCAGATGAGTAAAGATGTGGCGATCCTAGATTATCACACCCTTGAGGTCTTGGACTTCTTGCGACTAGACGAGGACGATCCTGCTGGCTACCTGAGAGGATCGCTCTACCACGATGGTAAGCTCTATGTACTCAGCACAGCGCCAT
>CAYMFD010000295.1:0-1720 GCA_964389475.1 uncultured Saprospiraceae bacterium | reverse complement strand
ACCTGGCATCTCAATGGGAAATGGCCTTCAGATTTCAGATTTTACATAATTCGTAAAAGCGGATTTACTCGGAAGCGCAAGAGGTAGAGAAGAGCCCAGTACTGGCTTGATAGAGATAAGTTAGCCGTACGTGGGTTTTACCCCGACGGCATTAACTCCGCCCTCTCACCCTTATCGCCAAGCATCACCCTTACTCCAAGGTGGTTGAGTAGCGCAGCGTATCGAAACCCCGACCGTGGAGAATCACTGTACACAAACCGCAGCTGAGGCGCAACCTCGCTGCTCAATTAGAGAAGGACGCTAGATATCGGAGATCAGGATTGAGATGTGCGAAAAGAGATCACATCGCTCTAAGCGATCAGATCTCTAGAAAACGACGCCAGGCTCGATAGTAAGCGTTAGCCGTACGTGGGTTTTACCCCGACGGCGTCAAACTACTCCCGTCCAACAATAACTGCAAGCACCATCCTTATTCCAAGGTGGTTGAGTAGTGTAGCGTATCGAAACCCCGACCTTGAAATATGACTGTAGACCAACCGCAGCTGAGGCGCAACCTCGCTGCTCAATTAGAGAAGGACGCTAGATATCGGAGATCAGGATTGAGATGTGCGAAAAGAGATCACATCGCTCTAAGCGATCAGATCTCTAGAAAACGACGCCAGGCTCGATAGTAAACGTTAGCCGTACGTGGGTTTTACCCCGACAGCAACAAACTCCTCCCGCTCACCCTTATCGCCAAGCATCACCCTTACTCCAAGGTGGTTGAGTAGCGCAGCGTATCGAAACCCCGACCGTGGAGAATAATCAGTAAACCCGTAGCAGAGGTCCGCTTAAGCTTCGTGGCTTAGCGAGACTCGTAGCGCAAGACCTGGCATCTCAATGGGAAATCGGCGGCCATTGTTGATTAGACTTATATAAAAGTCTGTCATTTGTCGTATCTTAAGCACAATAACTTGACAATATCATTGTTTAAGTAATATTATTGTAGAATAATAAACAAACTCATTATGGCATCTTCCACTAACACAGTCGGCACACAGTCGGCACACAGTCGGCACACAGTCGGCTACTTAGACTCGTACTACCCCTCTTAATTATCATGCTAGGCGTGCGGTGTACTAGCGACTTGATAGACCAGTCAGACGATACTTATACGCCTGCAGGTACCATCACAGTAGATCAGGCCCTATCTACTCGCAGTAGTCAGCCGCAAATACCCAGTACCACGCAGCATGACTTTACGATCCTAGGTAGTCAGCAGCCAGACCCGTATGAGAAAAGCAACCTTTGTCTTATCAAGCGCTAGTCTATGAACTAAAAGAGGGCGAGACGTGCGGCGATCTTATGGCACAGTTAGCAGCTGATAACCCAAACTACATAAATATATCATGTGTCAATAGTACATACACACCTCCACCAGAAAATGCTTGTGGATGCCCTGTGCCTGGCAATCCAAATATTCCTGCAGGGTGTGTGCAGATGCAAAATGACCGTGGGTTTTTTGATATACCTGTACGTAATACCAGTGTACGTGTGCGAGATCGACGTTTTGGGGGCACCGATATACTGCCTACTGATGAAAAAGGGTGTTGGCGTCACACTAAGAGATTTAGCAATCGTATGTGGATGTGGAACAAGTTTAGTAATGATAACTTGAAGGTTAGAACTATGTGTATCCCTGAAATAGGTTTAGGCCAGATTAAGAAATTTTAGGTTGTCA
>CAYMFD010000294.1:0-1730 GCA_964389475.1 uncultured Saprospiraceae bacterium | reverse complement strand
TGTTGAAGGTAGCAACGACCTGCTTGGTAGCGGATGCTTGCACCACATACAGGGCAGGCACTTTAGTCTGTACGAGGCTATTTATGTAGAATGTGGGTTGACGTCTGAAGCTGAAACTAATATTACCCGGTACAATGGCAGCGGATAGTTGCTGCAATTGCCCTTCTAGATCCTCATGGTATGGAGAGACTTCAAACATCGCCTAGGTTTTGCAAAATGTAATCTGCAAAGTCAGATCGACATAGGATAGGCAGCTTTGCGTCTCCGTCAGCGATACGGTAAAAGCGCTTATACGCTTGTAGCCCCTCCATGAACTGTTCTGAGCACCATCCTACAACCTTGACTTGCTGTAACTGATCTAAGGCCCTAGCTTGCTCATAGTACGGGTTACGGCAGAGGGCCTGCTCGATCATCTGACTTATAGTGGCAAGCTGTACCGAGGCAGCTGGCGCCACCATCACTACGTACATCGCCTTTTGTCCACTTTTATACGGTAGGAAGAGTAGCTTAACCTCTTGGCTTAGGTAGTCCCTCATCGCCTCAGCGATCTCTAGACAGTGTCGCTCCGTGACTTTCTCCCCTACGAGGTCAGCATTACCATCAGACCTACCCATAAACTCAAGGGCAGGAATACCCCGCTCTAGGGCGGTGACACGAACAACGTCTTGCGTATTGTACCGATATAGACCGCCACCCGTCGTCAAGATTACCTCGTATTGCCCACCTACTTCTACGTCTGTTGCCAGCACTATTTTGCCGGTATCTATTGCTCTGAACTCATAAAAGTGGGAGGTATAGGCGAGTAATCGTTGGTCATTAAGGTAGGGTATGCTTACTACGCCTTCCGTACTTAGTAATCCCTTTGGCCTGTATATGACGTCTCCGCAGGCCTTTTGCAGGTCTGGCATCCACATACCCGCCTGGTGGTCTGCCCAGCAACTCACGACGGCGAGGTTAGGAAAGATGGTCTTCAACGGTAGCTCCTGTCCTATAGGGTCCACTAGATCAGGCCTGTATTTCCCTATGAGGTGGACGTTGTCGACCAAGTACCTGTGTAGGTTTACTAGGTAGGATGGACTCCAAACAGAAATATAGGAGAGATCTTGAGCCCCAAGCAGGGCGGATAGTAGGCACGTGTAAAACCCAGTGCTATCTGACTGCTCAGCTAATCCTTCTGGATTGACTAGTACGTGCTGCAGGTAGGTTAAGTCCTCCTGAGAAAGGTAGGCCTCATCTGAGTCGATACCCACCTGTAGGCCACTTGGAGTCGTAGATGTCGGCTTCATTTTGGGAGAGAGCGACCAGAATGCCATGCCATCGAATGCCGAGGGCTGCTCTAGGGAGAGGGCATACATCCAGACACCTAGGGCTGTTCTAAATTCTTGTAACAGCATAGTGGTATAGGGGATCATCTTAGATAGACTCGTACTGCCAGATGTCGTTTCAAAAAACTGGACCTCACCCTGGGTCAATACATCGGACTGACCGATGGCAATCTTCTCAATGTAGGGATCGAGCTGCTCATAGTCTTCGATGATGGGCACCTCAGATTGATATGCTTGATAATTGCCGATATCCCGAAAGCCCCATTGCTGTCCATAATTTGTGTGGGCATTGGCCTGTAGGTAGCCTTTGAGGAGGGATAGTTGATAGTCCTGTAAGCGATGGCAGTTGCTCTCATAGGTATCATAGTGCACCTTGTTGAGCTGCATCCACTTGTGATTCCACTG
>CAYMFD010000293.1:0-1730 GCA_964389475.1 uncultured Saprospiraceae bacterium | reverse complement strand
TGTTGAAGGTAGCAACGACCTGCTTGGTAGCGGATGCTTGCACCACATACAGGGCGGGTACCTTGGTCTGTACGAGGCTATTTATATAGAATGTGGGTTGACGTCTAAAGCTGAAACTAATATCACCTGGTACAATGGCAGCGGATAGTTGCTGCAATTGCCCTTCTAGATCCTCATGGTACGGAGAGACTTCAAACATCGCCTAGGTTTTGCAAAAAGTAATCTGCAAAGTCAGATCGACACAGGATAGGCAGCTTTGTGTCTCCGTCAGCGATACGGTAAAAGCGCTTATATGCTTGCAGCCCCTCCATGAACTGTGCTGAGCTCCACCCTACCACCTTAACGTGCTGTAACTGGTCTAAGGCCCTAGCTTGTTGATAGTACGGGTTATCGCAGAGGGCCTGCTCGATCACCTGACTAATAGTTGTAAGCTGTATCGAGTCAGCCGGTGCTACCATCACTACATACATCGCCTTTTGTCCATTTTTATAGGGTAGGAAGAGTAGCTTGACGTCTTGGCTTAGGTAGTCCCTCATCGCCGCAGCGATCTCTAGACAGTGTCGCTCCGTTACTTTCTCTCCTACGAGGTCAGCATGACCATCGGACCTACCCATAAACTCAAGGGTAGGAATACCCCTCTCTAGGGTGGTGACACGAACAACGTCTCGCGTATTGTACCGATATAAGCCGCCACCCGTCGTCAAGATTACCTCGTATTGCCCACCTACTTCTACCTCTGTTGCCAGCAGTATTTTGCCGGTACCTATTGCTCTAAACTCGTAAAAGTGGGAGGTATAGGCGAGTAATCGTTGGTCATTAAAGTAAGGTATGCTTACTACACCTTCGGTACTCAGCAATCCCTTTGGCCTGTAGACGACGTCTCCGCAGGCCTTTTGCAGGTCTGGCATCCACATACCAGCCAGGTGGTCTGCCCAGCAGCTCACGACGGCAAGGTTAGGAAAGATGGTCTTCAACGGTAGCTCCTGTCCTATAGGGTCCACTAGATCAGGCCTGTATTTCCCTATGAGGTGGACGTTGTCGACCAAGTACCTGTGTAGGTTTACTAGGTAGGATGGACTCCAAACAGAAATATAGGAGAGATCTTGAGCCCCAAGCAGGGCGGATAGTAGGCACGTGTAAAACCCAGTGCTATCTGACTGCTCAGCTAATCCTTCTGGATTGACTAGTACGTGCTGCAGGTAGGTTAAGTCCTCCTGAGAAAGGTAGGCCTCATCTGAGTCGATACCCACCTGTAGGCCACTTAGAGTCGTAGATGTCGGCTTCATTTTGGGAGAGAGCGACCAGAAAGCCATGCCATCGAATGCCGAGGGGTGCTCTAGGGAGAGGGCATACATCCAGACACCGAGAGCGGTTCTAAATTCTTGTAACAGCCCAGTGGTATAGGGGATCCACTTAGATAGGCTCGTACTGCCAGTGGTCGTCTCAAAAAACTGGACCTCTCCCTGGGTCAATACATCGGCGTGACCGATGGCAATCTTCTCCATGTAGGGAGCGAGCTGCTCATAGTCTTCGATGATGGGGATCTCGGATCGATATGCTTGATAGTTGCCGATATCCCGAAAGCCCCATTGCTGTCCATAGCTTGTCTGGGCATTGGCTTGTAGGTAGCCTTTGAGGAGGGATAGTTGATAGTCTTGTAAGCGATGGCAGTTGGTCTCATAGGTATCATAGTGCACCTTGTTGAGCTGCATCCACTTGTGATTCCACTG
>CAYMFD010000292.1:0-1740 GCA_964389475.1 uncultured Saprospiraceae bacterium | reverse complement strand
GGACCACGTAAGTTTATCAGCTTAGCGAGACTCGTAGAGCGAAACCTCGCTGCTCGATGGGATATGGACGTCAGATAGCAGATGTAAAATTTCAGATTCTACATAATTCGGATTTGGATCTAGCCGCAGCTGAGGTCCGCTTAAGCTTATAGACTTAGCGAGACTCTTAGAGCACAACCTCGCTGCTCAATTAGAGAAGGACGCTAGATTTTGGAGATCAAGGTTCAAATGTGAAAAGAGATCACATCGCTCTAAGCGATCAGATCTCTAAAAAACGACGCCAGGCTCGATAGTAAGCGTTAGCCGTTTATGGGAATCACCCCGTCGGCGATAAAACTACCCTTGTTGTATTTTTCCAAACAATAACTTGACAATATCACTGTTTAAGTAATATTATTGTAGAATAATAAACAAACTCATTATGGCTTCTTCCACTAACACAGTCGGCACACAGTCGGCTACCTAGGCTCGTACTACCCCTCTTAATTATCATGCTAGGCGTGCGGTGTACCAGTGATATTCTTGATTCAGGAGAAGACTCTTATCTACCTGCCAATACTACCACGGTCAACCAGGCCCTATCTACTCGCAGTAGTCAGCCACAGATACCCAGCACTATCGAGCATGACTTTACCATACTAGGCTCTCAGCAGCCAGACCCATATGAGAAGAGCAATATGATTGCTGCTATCAATGAGACCTATGGTACCAACTTTACCGATATAGCCCCTACCCATCACATCGTCAAGTTTACCCCGCAAGACTACGACCAGGTCGCCCTACTCGATGAGTGGGAGCTAGACTATGGCGTGCCCTACTTCGATATACCCTTTGGCTACGAGGTGGTACAGATCGGTGATCGGTACATCGATCCCTCTGTGACCGATAGCCTACTCACCCCACAGTATGCCAGTGTGCCTGTAGGTACAGCTATGCCTGCCGTGCCGCACACGATCCAGTGGTCTATCATACTCTTACCTGTGCATAGTCCTGCTACATATACAGCATTTTATCGGGCAGGATATACAGGCGATAATCCCAACTGGGACTACGATGTGTACCCAGGTAGATCATACTTTATAACCGATAGTCTAGGCTACATCATAGAGCAGTACCCACCTACATCAGCACCTCCTACTGGTGGTCCTGGTGGTACAGGTACTACCGGTAACCCACCCATCGGTCCTCCTAGTGGACCTCCTGTACCACCAGTAAACCCTGACTGCACCCCTGAGTGTGAGAACTATCCTTGCTGCCTAGAGCCGCTGACACCCTGCGGGGAGACGGACTGCAACCCTGACATACCATGTGATCCTAGCCACCCCTTCTGGCCAGACTGTATGGACCCCTTTGCACCTACGGGGTCAGATGATCCACTAGATACTCGCAGTGGTCCAGACTACTGCGAGTGTACTTTTCACATAGTTAATGAGGGAGAGCCACTGAAGTACGATAGTCTCGTCTACGAGCTAGCGGAGGGTGAGACCTGTGGCGATCTTATGGCAGAGATTGCAGCAGAGAACCCAAAATATATCAATATATCCTGTGTCAATAGCACCTACACTCCACCAACTCCACCAGAAAATGCCTGTGGATGCCCGATACCGTGGGACCCACAAGTGCCTGCGGGTTGTGTGCAGATGGAAGCTGATAATGGGTTATTCACTATACCAGTTCGGAATACGAGTATTCGAGTAAGAGATCGTCGATTTGGGGGCACTGATATATTACCGACTGACG
>CAYMFD010000291.1:0-1764 GCA_964389475.1 uncultured Saprospiraceae bacterium | reverse complement strand
GAAGGATTTAGGATGGGTACATACTCGGTCTAGAGGTACACACCTCAGCTGCTGGTAAACCCTAATGCCGTGATTAAGAGCCGCTTCTCAAGTTGATTGAGTGTAGCGCAGCGCAATCGAAATCTCCGTCTCTTTTCTCTCCGTCTTTTTTCTCTATCGCCCGAGCCCTGCATTACCATTCATCATTTGACAATCGAAAATCGACATTCTCCTCCTTCAAACCGCAGGTCCGCAACCCGCAATTACCGCAACACCGCCACATCTCCTACCTCGACGATGATCTCACCTGTAGTAAGCTCCAGCTCTGCCATCCAGACATAGACGCCTTGTACGACAGGCCGACCGTAGGCGGTGCCATCCCAGCCTATCGAAGGGTCGCTAGGCGGCAAGTCAGCCCCTCTCCACACGAGACTACCCCACCGGTCGTACACAGAGAGCTGGCGAATAGAGGCGATGGCCTGATCACCGTAGATAGTGAAAGCGCCATTAGCAGCAGAGCCTGGAGAGATGATAGTGGGCCAGCTGTAGTTCGCTACGGTCTGCTCATTACGTAGGGTCAGGTCTAGGACGAGGGTTGAGTCGCAACCGTCAATGCTGGTGAGGCTGGTTACGTATAGGCCACCATCGCTGTACTCCTCACCTGTCACAGCCCACGTGTAGCTGTCCACGGTATCGACACGGAGGGTATCCGTGTAGCTGGCGCTGATGGTGAGATCAAGGTAGTAGATACTATCGCATGCTTCATCGATGCTCATCACCGCGTAGTCATAGTCACCGCTCATAGTGAGTATCTCCTCTGACCGCTGCCACGTATAGCTGTCGCAGGCCGTCACGACCTCTGTCACCTCGTAGATACTCTCTATGGTGAGCTCCAGCAAGTGGATGGAGTCACAGCCTACGGCATCGATGTAGCCCTGCTCGTAGGTGCCTGTCTCGGTGTAGCTTGCTGCATTGACCAGCCAGACGAAAGTATCGCAGGCTGTAGCTGCCTCCTCCGTCACGCTACCTCCAATCGTCAGATATAGCGTCAAAAGGCTATCACAGCCGTATACCGTCTGATAGTTGAGGTCGTAGCTGCCGCTTTCACTCAACACTTGGCCACCTATCACAAGACTATCACAGACCTTCTCGGTCATCGATTGCTGTACGGACGACCGAATGATTACCTCTGTCACGACTGCACTATCACACCCTTGGACAGAGGCAAAACTCTCTTGCAATATCGTATCATTGCGATAAACCAGACCTGAGACGACGATACTATCACAGCCTCTCTCGACTAACATCGTCGGACTCGCCGATGAGATCACATCGATGGTAATGGTCGTCGTACTATCACAATTCACCAAGTTAATCCCAGTCTCAGAGAGGACTGTGTCGCGCAGGTAGGTCATGCCATCATAGGTCACGCTATCACAGGCTGAGATACTAGTCGACCCGATCGTAGACGCTAAAACCTCCAGTTCTAGTATCATGAGGCTGTCGCAGCCGACAACATTAGTCGTCATGAAATCATAGGTGCCAGACTCCCTGTAGGTCATACCATCGGCCGACCACACGAAGGTATCGCAGGCCATCTCCTGCACCGTCGCCATCGTCGAGTGACGTACTGTGATGTCTAGCTGCACGAGGCTATCGCACCCTTCGGCTCCGCTCAGACTGCGGAATAGAGTGGTGTCGCGCAGGTAAGTCATGCCATCATAACTCAAGCTATCGCAGGCATCGGCTGTGATGAGAGTCGGACTCGCTGACGAGGTCACATCG
>CAYMFD010000290.1:0-1777 GCA_964389475.1 uncultured Saprospiraceae bacterium | reverse complement strand
TCGTAAGTGTCTCTCGATGCCTGGAATGACTGTGATACCCACACGATCAGATTGAGCATAAAACGACCAACTTTACCCAGCTCTATTTTTCTGTCTCTGACTGTAGCTACGAGATTAAGCGCTATACGTTCTGTATTTGCTTTAGGAAGCTGTGCAAACTGCTGTACGAACTCTGGTAGGTCTCTCTGGATCTCTTGAGCCATCGGTGATACATCAAGTGCTGTAAAAAAGTCAGATAGTTGGTAGCCGTCTGATAGTGTCGCCTCTACCTTGCTTACGATATGCAGTAGATCCGCTAAGGTGTCTACAACCTCGTCACTATTAGAGTTGATAAGGCCTTGATCAATTAGTGTTTGGAAGTTCATGATTGAAGAAATTTATAGATGATATAGTGGCAATAGTGCCTGTAGTAATTGATTTGGTACGGATGGCGTGAACTCCTGATGTGATGGCTACAATGGCGAACATCCACCGAGGAAGCGGCAACGAGAACACACCTCTGCCTAGTCCTAAGAATTTGCCGTCACCTGTAGTGTTAAGTCCTGTAGTTCCGTCCTTAAGCTCTCCAGCTATACCAGCTGACCACGTTGCAGCCATCTCTGACGCAGAAACATTGCCGCCTAATGCACGTAGATATGTCACTACGGATCTATCGTCGTCTAGTCTGATCTCTTCTCTGATGGCGACGCCTGGTAGTGGTAGCCCTACCCTAGCAGCTTCACGAGCAGGTAGAGACGATACACCGCCTTTCTCTGAGATCTGGCCGACGATGGCCGACGCCTCAAAAGCTCGATCTATTAGCATACCGCCTAGCGGTGTGCCGTTGTCGATGACCATAAGTGACACTGACCTACTCATACTAGACCGCTAGCTATAGTGTATTGTGTAGGCGTTATCGCTTGTTGGCCATTTTCGTGAAATGCCATGGCGATGATTATAGGCTGTAAGTCTGCCGCTGTGATTGGCTCGTCTACGCCTATTCCTGTCTTTGCAGACACGGCATTGGCATATGCAGACACATTGTTTTCAAATGCTGGTGCATACCGCTCTATGATCGTGCGGATGGTGTTACGGCCTTGCTTCTCGATATAGTTGGTCAGCAGAACTATCATAGCTCTGATTCCATAGTAGTAATTGCTGAACTGCTCAAAGCGTTCGTCAGTATTGTTAGCGATCGGCACCTTACCACGCCAGCGGTTAGCCGACTGTTCGATGTTACCAGGATTGTTATTCCTTATGCCCCTAGGTAGATCTGTACGACCTAAAAATGATAGTCCGCTCATAGTGCTAGTATTTGCGCCTTCTGATTCTGGATTAAATAGAAGCAGAAATGCGACGATGGCCATAGTTGTTATTGCTGTCCTTGACATATTATTGCTGTCTAAATGATGCTAGAAAAAGATCGTCGTCTACGTGCTGTAGATGACTTGCTACGGATGGCCATTGGCTTATCTACTAGTAAGCCCTCTGCATCATCCTCTACGATAAAGAAAGTCCCTCGCTTTAGCTTTCCGACCGCAGGTGTGCCGGTTAATACTTTTGAGAGTATGTAGCCTACTCCGATACCTGCTAGGAATGTTTTTGTTGTCTTCTTCATAGTGGTTAGTTTGGACACGTGATTGATGTTGTGAGTACAGTACCAGTATTATCGACAGTTAGCTTATGACAGTTACCGTCTGGGCTTTGCAGTATTACTCCGTTTGGTGAATTATTGACATACAAATTCCTGTCGTTGACTGTAACTGCATCGGTTGTGATTTTTAGGGCTGTTCGTGTT
>CAYMFD010000289.1:0-1781 GCA_964389475.1 uncultured Saprospiraceae bacterium | reverse complement strand
GCAGATTATCAAAGCGACAGACGAGGAGGCACCGACCTTCACGGTTAATGATACGACAGTAAGCACACGACCATGGGATTGTACGGCACAGTTTGATGTACCACTACCGTGGGAGCTACATGACAATTGTGACTTCGATCCTACATATAGTGTGAGTGGTCCTGCAGGTGTGACAATCGTACCTAATGGTAATGGTGGTTTCACTGTGTCAGGAGCACCTAAGGGTGAGCACATGTTTGTATATGCAGCAGAAGATTGCTGTGGTAACGTAGGTAGAGATACTATCACGGTTACTGTACTAGATATCGTAGCGCCAGTAGTAAGTACTAAGCAAGATATCGTAATAGCGCTTACACCAGGAGGACCTGGATTTGAGAGTAGTGCTAAGGTGACGATCCCTATGATCGATAACTTCAGCTATGACGCATGTACTGACGTATGGATGGAGATCCGTCGTCCTGCAGGCGATCCAGCATGTAGTAACCTAGGTAATGGTAACCCAGCACATAATAACAACACGACGTTTAGCAATGCATCACCTAGAGGCTATGTATCTAGCCCAGATGTATATGACAACGATGATACAGACGACGGCCAGTTCGTTAAAGTATGCTGTGAGGACGTTACAGGCGCAGGTGCGGATGTAGACGGCGACGGTGTTAACGATACAGGCTATGTAGAGGTAATCATCCGCGTATGGGATGATGCTAACATGAGTGGCGTATATGGTGACGAAGTAAATGGTCAGGCAGATAACTACAACGAAGCATGGGCTTACGTAAAAGTAGAAGACAACCTACCAGCAGTGATCCAGTGTCCAGCGGATGCTACGATCGAGTGCTTCTGGCAGATCGACCTGAGTACAGACTTCGGTAGAGGCTTTGTATCAGTAGACTCAGCAGACTTTAGCAAGACAGGTATAGCTACGGCATACAGTACTTGTGGAGCAGAGACAGTAACGTTCCAGGATAGACCACGTCTAGATGACTGTGGTGTAGGAACGATCACGAGAACATTCAGTGTATCAAAAGAAGACAAGAGCGGGAACACCATCTCTAGCACATGTCAGCAGTTGATCACAGTATCAGAGTACGAGAGTACATTCGTAGTGACGCCACCAAACGGTAGCCCATTCGACTACAACTCATGTACGTTTGACGTAAATGATATCTTGGGCAACCAGAAGCCAAGTGTAACTGGTGGTATCTGTGATGTAATCGGCGAGAATATGAAGGTAGATACCTTCCTATTCGAAGATGGCGTATGTAAGAAGTGGGTAGTAGAGTACAACTACATGAACTGGTGTACAGGCGATAGCCAAGGACCGTTCTTCGTAGAGTACATCTTCTTCGACGAAGAGGCACCAGTAGTAGAGTGCCAAGACACATGCTATAGCGTAGATGCAGACTGTAGCTACTTCCTATCGTTGACTAAGTCAGCGACAGATGCTGGTGGTTGTATTGACAACGGCTGGTTGAAGTGGTTCGTGACAGTAGACACATGGGCAGACGGTACAGTAGATTATGTAGGTAGTTCATTTGTGACGAACACAAGATGGGCTGTTAACGAAGCACTATCAGCACAGTACGGATTCGCACCTACTACACAGTGGATAGCGATACCACCGACAAGCAGTGGCCAAGACTTTGCGGCGATCACACTACCAGAAGATCTAGGTGGTAAGATGAGCAACCATAAAGTGACATACAAGGTGACTGATGGCTGCCATAACTTCTCAAGCTGTGAGGAGCTAATCATGGTAGCAGACAAGAAGGCACCGA
>CAYMFD010000288.1:0-1806 GCA_964389475.1 uncultured Saprospiraceae bacterium | reverse complement strand
CGTCGTGAGTTCTATTCTGGTTAGCTGTCGTGGGTTCCACCCCGACAGCGATAGAACATTAACAACAAGTACTACCTGTAAACCATGGTGGTTGAGTAGCGAAGCGTATCGAAACCCCGACAGCGATAATTCAGACACAAATTAGCACCAATGTCGCTAATCGTGAGGCTGCTAGTAAGGGCGAAATTGGCAGTGGGGATACTTCAGATTGATGGTGTTCATGAGATAAGAGATCACATCGCTTTGAGCGATCAGATCTCAAGAAACGGAGGTTTGCTCCTCGCAATATAATCTCTAGATTGTACTTTGTGGATCTTTCGACATTGCTGAAGAAAAGCAAATCATAAATAAACGTCAGCTGGTGCAAGGGTTTAATGCAAAGAAGGTTGGTTTGCTCATAGGGGGAGCTCTGCTGGTAATGATAGTGCTACGTAAGTGCTCGTTTCATACCCTTCCCAAGGAGCGGATAACAACGACGGCAGTAGATATCGTGGAGGATTATAAGGACGGCCAATATGAGCTTACGATTAAGAATCTGGTAGGTTGTCCGAATCGCATTTACTTGAGTAGTCTAGATGACGCGGTCAATGACCTTGTAAGTCGCTATTCTCCATTGGTCTTGTCCGCAATGGCCGATACCACGATTGTGATAGCCGATCAAGGTGATTTTAGTGGGAAGGTCAAAATCAAGTTTAAATGGGGAAATCCAGAGTTGCCCATACAGTCCTCTAGAATAGAAAGGCTCCCTTTTCCTCAAGGTGATAGTTACAATCTACTACAGGGCAATAACTCAAACCCGACACATAACCATGATGGTTCTCGATATGCTTTCGACTTTACGATGGAGATCGGAGATACGGTTGCGTCGGCACAAGATGGTTATGTCGTCACGGTAATCGATGGGTATAAGGGATGGGGCTATGGTAAGAAGTGGAATGCATTTGGCAATCAAATAGTGGTTTATGATACCTTGTCTCATCTGTTTACGATGTATGGTCACTTAAAGCACGAGGGTAGTCTGGTAGAGAAGGGTCAGTACGTACACGTAGGGCAGCAGATAGCCTTGAGTGGCAAGACTGGGCAGGTTCCGGAAGAGCATTTGCACTTCAATGTTTTGCGAGCAGATAATGGTAGGAGCGGACTGATGTCTCATCGCCTTGACTCTATTGGCGATTATAAAGTTGCAGACTTGCAACGGGGTCAAATAATGACGAACTAACTGTTACCTGCAAAGCAAGGTGTTTGAGTAGCGAAGCGTATCGAAACCCCGACAGCGGTAATGTAGACACGAATTAGCACGAATGTCACTAATCGTGATGCTGCTAATAAGGGCGAAATGGGCGGCGGGTATACTTCAGATAAATCGTGTGCATGAGATAAAGAGATGACATCGCTTTGAGCGATCAGATCTCTAAGGTCGAGTTTGCTCCGGACTCAAGGTTACTTGTCCGTGGGTTCTACTCCGGTTAGCTGTCGTGGGTTCCACCCCGACAGCGATCGAGCCAACATCAACTACAAGCACCAACTGTAAACCAAGGTGGTTGAGTAGCGAAGCGTATCGAAACCACGACAGCAGTAATGCAGACACGAATTAGCACGAATGTCACTAATCGTGATGCTGCTAGTAAGGGCGAAATGGGCGGCGGGTATGCTTCAGATTTATGGTGTTCATAAGATAAGAGATCACATCGCTTTGAGCGATCAGATCTCTAGGATCTAGTTTGCTCTGGACTCAAGGTTACCCGTCGTGGGTTCTATTCTGGTTAGCTGTCGTGGGTTCCACCCCGACAGCGATAGATCAGTTCA
>CAYMFD010000287.1:0-1820 GCA_964389475.1 uncultured Saprospiraceae bacterium | reverse complement strand
CAGACTTTAGCCTATCAGACTGCATCATAGGAGACCCTGTACTGCCCGAGTGCTGGGATAAGCTTACACAGGCCGAGAAAGTGCTTTTGGATAGACACAAAGATGATGAAGGGCCTAGCGAAGGAAGTGATGCTCTATCAGAGCTGGTAGAGGGTATAAGTGCCGCTTATAAGGTAGATAGTACTGCCTCGATATACGTGCTCCAGCATCAAGACGAATTAGTCGCTCTCACTAATCAAGAGAGGGAGAAGCAGTTGCAGAATGCATCCAAAATACAAGTAGCTGAAGAATTACTAACAGAAGTAGACTGTAGCGACTCTATTATAGCCGTAGTACTTCCCATCATGCTAGAGTATGTAAAGTATCTACAGACAGAGGAGAAAGATACATTTGACTACTCAACCCTGATTACCTATAGCCGCTACTGTGCGGATGATTATGGCCCCTATATCCATCTGGCACGTGCCCTAGTATCTCCATATACAGACGAGATCTTTGCATCCTATGATGATTGTAGAACACCCGTAGAAGAGCGATCTAGAGCCACTGTAGCTGATGCTCAAGCAACCATCTATCCTAATCCGTCCACGGGCAACCCAACACTTGACTTCGGCAGAGATCGATCTGGTCATATTATCGTGCGAGATATATCAGGTATGATCGTGTTAATGCAGAAATTTGCTGAGCAAGTGCATGCTGGACTCGTACTCGATAAGGTTGGGCTATATCTAGTACAGGTAGCATATACTGACGGTGAAGTGGAGACGATCAAGCATATAGTTACTCAATAATGATGATGAGGTATTTACTAGCAGTAGTGTCTGTGCTTGTGCTTAACAATATAGCTCAAGGTCAGAAGGAGGACTATGTCTGGTTTCTAGGTATAGACCAAAGTGCAGACCCCGGCGTACAAGGCATGATGTGGGACTGGAATAAAGATAATCCAGTCCCCGTGCCACATGAGCTTGCTCTAGGCATTGATAACAACAATATCTCTATCTGTGACAAAGACGGCAACCTGCTTTTCTGGAGCAATGGCTGTGCGGTAATTAATCGCAATCAAGAGGTCATGCCTCATGGCGATACACTTAACTGGGATACTTATCGAGAGGTAGTAGGGTGGAAGGACTGCATTAGAGGATATCCTGGAGCGAATAATACGAAAATAATCCCTGCGCCTGGTCAGGATTTTGGTTATTTTATTTTTCATAAAACTTTAAAGTATAATGGCCAGTTTGAAGATATTACGTACGAATTAAGGCATTCATATGTAGATCTAAGATTGGATGACGGTTTGGGAGATGTTGTCTATTCTGACTCTGTAATGTATGATGGAAGAGTGATGTACAGCAATATAGAAGTCGTCAAGGGACTATTCGATAGTACTTGGTGGCTGCTACAGCCAGTCGAGAATGATAGCTTTATGCTTTGCTATTTAGTTGGAGAAGAAGGTATTGTGCAGCACCCGAATATCAATACTAGTATTAATTTTGCCCGTTCAAGATCTGGATCTGGCACCATGCGCTTCAGTCCGGATGGAACTAAGCTGGCTTACTATGCCTATTTCCAGAACCTCCACGTCTACGACTTCGACCGCAGTACTGGCCAAATCAGCAACCACCAAGAGGTGACCATCTTCGACGATGTCGAGGATAAGCCCAACAGTGCCTTTCGCTTCGGTAGTGTGGAGTGGTCGCCCAATAGCCGATTTATGTATGTGGCCGTGTCAGACTCCCTCTTTCAGGTAGATAGCTGGGAGGAGGATATGGAGGATGGCATCCGCCTCATCGATGTATGGAATGGTACCCTTGACCCCTTTC
>CAYMFD010000286.1:0-1821 GCA_964389475.1 uncultured Saprospiraceae bacterium | reverse complement strand
ATGGCGATGGCACTATCATTCCTTACAATGGTGGTAGCCCGAATGAGCTTCTATCTGAGCGACACTACTACCCATTCGGTATGGAGATGGCACCTGAGAGTAAGGATTACGTACCTTCCCCAAACACAACTACTAATCGATACTCTTACAATAACAAGGAACTGATAGATGATCTCGATCTGCAATGGTCAGCTTACGGAGCAAGGTCATATCAGGCTGATATAGGACGGTTTACAACTTCTGATCCTTTGAGCCATATATTCTCAGATCAATCCTCGTATTTGTATGCTTATAATGACCCAATTAGATACATAGACGTATTCGGACTGTATGGCGACGAAAATGAAGCAAAAAGACAAAGGAGTCTTGCTGTTGGTAAAGGTTTAGAGGTAGGTAGTATATATCAAAGTGGCTCTGAATGGGGATTTAACGTTGTTAATGGAGGAGATTCGTATGCAGCATTCCAAAGCGACTTTTATGATCCAACTATTGGTGCTGGATTAGAACTGGCTAATACTCATGAGGTCAATCTTTCTAGAAAGCAAACAGGCTACACTGTACTTGGGTCAACTATCGGTATTATGGGTTCGCTCGCAACGTTTACCGGCAATTACAATGTTAGCGATGGTAAATTTAGAGGAGCTAACGGAAATTACTTTTCTATAGAAGGGCGAAAAGGATGGAACCAGTATACGGGGACTAAAGCTGGAATGAATACAAGGATTTCTTCTGCAAAGCTCGCAACAAGGCTTTCTAGAGGCGCAGGTGTTGTTAGTGTTGGTATGTCTACTAATCAATGGCTTAATAATGAGCTGTCAAATGCCTCGTTTGGAATTGAACTACTGTCTACAGGTATTTCTACTCTAGCAAAAGATCCTAGAATATCAATACCATGGACTATAGGATACGAAGTTCTCGGTCGCCAAGGAATTACAAGATTTGAGTGGTATCAAACATTAAAGAGAAGAGTTCAAGGAGTAGAAGGTGGAAGTGATGGACTAATAAGTACAGCTAAATGATGACAAAATATATAGTAGGTATTTTTAATAAAGTGCATAAATATTACACAAAAGATGGATTTGTAGATGGCGATTTTTCGGCTTGTTTCGTAACCGCCGTCCTACTTACATCTACTCTAAATCTGATTAATGCAATGGTATTTTACCTTACAGATATCGATTTTCTTAGGTTTAACCTATATCCAGTTGGTGTTGCCTTATTGGTAGTAATTTGCATATTAACACTGTACTTTACACAGAACAAGCGTGCATTATTAGATCAAGCTGACATAGATTATTCTAATTCTGAACATTTTTGGATGAATATCTCTATTCTGTTTATGTTAAGCACATGGGTTTTAGCACCTATACTTTATAAGATGGGATTATCATGAAACAGCTCATGCTGGCTGATAGACTTCGTGTGAAAAAACTTTCTAGGCATGATGACAGATCCTAACGCGGGCATCACCTTCAGATACAATCATCTTAATCTACCGCACAAAGTCGAAATCATACAAGGAGTACCTAAAGAGCTGCTAATCACTTATGATGCACTAGGACGAAAGCTCTACCAAGAGCTCATCGTCGATGGAACTAGCATAGAGCGACGAGACTATATCAATGAGATACAGCTCTTCAATAATACGGTCGAGAGCATTTTACATGAGCATGGTAGAGCGGTACCGATACCGTCCGCTGACTATCAGTACCAATACCATATAAAAGACCACTTAGGTAATGTACGAGTGACCTTTGCTGATCTCGATGGCGATGGCACTATCATTCCTTACAATGGTGGTAGCCCGAATGAGCTTCTATC
>CAYMFD010000285.1:0-1841 GCA_964389475.1 uncultured Saprospiraceae bacterium | reverse complement strand
GTTGAACAAAACCGAGTCAATCCTTCTCATAACCTATTGATTACAAGCTAGATAAGTCTTCTATTTGAAAAAAAAAAGATAGAAAGATGACTAGTAAGAAAAAGTACGTTGCACGATTAAGAGATTACCTACTATATCGCAACTATGGTAAAGGGACGATTAAGAGCTATGTTCGGATTGCAGAGAAGTTCTTAGACTTTTGCGCTGAGAATAATGGTCAATATGGTACACCACAGCAGTATGCCTATCAATATATGGTGTTCCGTAAGGGAGGCGGTCTAGCGGCATCGAGTATCAATACGATATACTCTGCGTTGAAGTTATTTTTCGATCACATACTGAAGCAATCGTGGGATTATGATGACGTACCACGACCCAAACATCTAAAGACATTACCCTACATATTGAGTAGCGATGAAGTTTTAAGCATGCTCCATGCGACAAAGAATGGTAAGCACCAGACGATTATGCTACTGTTGTATACATGTGGGCTACGAGTAAGCGAGCTGGTTAACTTGGAGTTGAGCGACATACGATATGAGCAAGGCTACCTGCGTGTACGTCTGGGCAAGGGACATCGGGATCGGCTAGTAGATCTACCGATGATAATGGAAGAAGCGCTACGAACATACACGGCTTACTATCAGCCTAGCAAGTACCTGTTCGAGGGTGTGCCAAAGGATAATCCCTATTCGGTATCCAGCGTACGTAAGCTGGTCAAACGAGCGGGTAAGCGAGGGGGAGTGAGTATTGAGGTGTATCCACACTTGCTGCGCCACTGTTATGCTACACATCACCTAGATAATGGCACGGATATCGTACTGATAAAGCAGCAGTTAGGTCACTCTTCCTTACAAGTGACAGCTCGCTACCTACACCTATGCAAGCGGCGGCCCAAAATCATAAAGCACCCCATAGACACGATGGCCATACGCCTACTGCTAACCCCATCGGCGAGCTCTTCCGCCACCACGCAGAAGGCTACATCAGAGCCTACAGGCCCTCACGACGACACATCAAGCTGATAAAAGCCATCCGACTATGCAAGACGCCTTACTTGGGAGGCAAGCGTATTATCTGCCAGACGTGTGGAGAAGATAACTACATCTACTTCTCGTGTGGCCACTCCCACTGTCCGATCTGCCAGAGTATCAAGCGCGAGCAGTGGATCGATAAGCTACGCCGAGATCTATATGCGGTACCCTATGTGCATGTAATCTTCACATTACCGCACCAGCTCAATGGACTGGCCCGCAGTAACCCTAAGGCCATCTACTCGCTAATCATGCGAGCTAGCTGGCAAGCGGTTAAAGCCACCACGGCAAAGCCTGAGAATGTGGGTGGCCTACCAGGCATGGTAAGTGTGTTACACACCTTTGGGTCAGATATGAAGTATCACGTGCATGTCCATAGTCTAGTGACGTTTGGCGGTATAGATGACCAAGGTCGATGGATCTATCCAAGCCGAAGGAGTAAGCTGTACCGTTATCGAGAGATCTGCGCAGCATACAAGGCTCACTTTTTACAAGGCCTTAAGAGCTTGTATGAGGCAAGTCAGATCGATTACCACATGACCTATGACGAGGTGGTAGCTCTGGTAGGTACCAAGCGCTGGGTAGTACACAATACTCACCCCACGGCCCAAACAGCTACCCTAGAGACCTACCTAGCTCGGTACATCAACCGCACAGCCATAACTAATGGTCGGCTAGAGTACCTAAAAGACCAGGAACAGGTACAGATCACCTACAACGACTATCGTAACCAGCAAAAGGGAAAGCCAGCGCCTAAAGTAACTAAGCCACTAATGCCGTTAGTAGCTATAGATCAGATGATGCAGC
>CAYMFD010000284.1:0-1853 GCA_964389475.1 uncultured Saprospiraceae bacterium | reverse complement strand
GTCCCTGCAGTTGGCCAGTCACTACGGCGTAGACCTGCAGGCTACCAGGGCGGGTAAGCCCAAAGACAAAGCCCATGTAGAGCGACATGTAGCCATCGTCTACAATAAGATCTACGGCCCACTCAGAGACGAAGTATATCACAGCATAGAGCAGATTAACGGCGCAATAGCTGACCGTCTGACCGTGCTCAACGGCACTAAATATCAAGGCAAGGACTACAGCCGTAGTGACATGTTTGCAATAGAAAAAGAAGACTTACGACCCTTGCCCACTAGCCTATTCAAACTCCAGAAAAGCACACGAGCTAAGGTGCAACGCAATTACCACGTGGTACTGGGAGAGGACAAGCACCAGTATAGCGTACCCTATAGGTATGTAGGCAAACAAAGCGAAATAGTCTACACCAGAGACCACGTAGAGGTCTATATCGATCATATCAGAATAGCCGTCCACCCAAGAGACAGAAGGCCACACGGCTATAGTACCACTACTAGCCATATGCCAGAAAAGCATGTCAAATATCTAGAGCAAAAAGGATGGGATGCGGCCTACTTTAAGCGGCAAGCTGAAGCGATCGGCCCCAATACGTTGTGGATCGTAAGTACTATGCTAGAGAGCAAGTTGTTCATAGAACAAACCTATAATGCTTGTCTAGGTGTACTCGGCTTAGGCAGAAAATATGGCCATGAGCGACTGGAAAAGTCGGCTGCACGAGCTCGCCAAACACGCCGAGCGAGCTATCAGGTACTATCTAATATTCTTAAAAACAATATGGATAAGAGGGAGGACGATCATCAAGCTAAAATCTTCCGCATCCAGGATCACGTCAATATCCGAGGTGCACAGGAGTATACATAGCCGCAGCCCACTGACACAAGAGCTGTTCATCGCAGGCCCCCTCGCAAGGAGCCCGTAGGGCGACTGGAGTGGGGGCCTGCGATGAGGCTCCCACCCACCACCATTATTCTTATCACTAACCTATACAACAAGTACAAATGAATGCACAAGCAACACTGCAGATCTTGCAGAAAATGAAACTTAATGGCATGTCAGCCTCCTACGAGGCGATCTTAGACCTGCCCCTCGACAAGGTGCCAGACCTACATAGCTGCATAGCCACACTGGCAGATGCAGAACTACAGAACAGAGCTCACAAGAGAACAACCATGCTCCTGCGACTCAGCAAGCTCAGATACGCAGCCTCCATCCATGATATCACCTACAAGACAGATCGAAACCTGGAAAAACAAACGGTGGCTCAGCTGGCGGATTGCAGCTACATCGGACGATCCGAAAACATCTTCATCACAGGTGCTACAGGCTGTGGTAAGTCCTATTTGGCATGTGCCCTCGGACACCAAGCGTGTCTACTCGGGCACCGTACTCTATACTTCAACATGAATAGACTATGCGAACAGATAGCCGTAGCCAAGGTCGACGGTACTTTCATAAAATGGATCAACCGACTGAGCAAAGCTAGCTTACTCATCTTTGACGACTTTGGGCTACAGCCACTCACGCATGACGTCAAGCTAGCCATCCTCCAGATATTAGAAGACAGGTATGGTAAGGGCTCCACAATCATAGCATCACAACTCCCACACAATAAGTGGCATGACTACCTCGACGAACCCACATTAGCAGATGCGATAATGGATCGCCTCACCGCCAAGTCCTCTAAAATATCCCTCCAAGGAAAGAGCCTAAGACAGACCAATTAACCCCAGAATCGAAAGGGGGTAACTTACGAGAATAACGCATGTCAAACCTTCTTTCTACCTTTACAAAACCACTCTATTCCGTAGGGGGTCAACTTGCGAGAACTGGGGGGTCAATGCTGCGAGAATATACA
>CAYMFD010000283.1:0-1929 GCA_964389475.1 uncultured Saprospiraceae bacterium | reverse complement strand
CGCTCTTGGCGACATCGACGGCGTCTTTGACCTTTCTGACGGCATCTTCTATGTCCGTACCAGACTCAAACTCGGCTATGATCACCGAGAAATCCTGAATAGAAGTGGAGGTAACATCCTTGAGGCCGCTGATGGACTCGATCTCCTGCTCTAGTGGTCTGCTTATGAGGTTTTCGATCTCTACGGCAGAGTTACCGAAGTACGGCGTATTAATATATACGGTAGGGAGAGAGGAGTCTGGGTACTGCTCCTTAGGTATTGCCTGGTAGGATTGTATACCGAAAAGCATGATCATAAAAGCAACTAGAAAAATGCTAGTCGCATTATCTACAGCAAACGAACTGAGCCTAAACTCGCGGAGTTTTTCTTTTAGTATTTCCATGTCTAGGCCTATTTAGATATGATTTTGACGGTAGCTCCAGGACTGACTGCTCTCGCACCATCGGTAATGAGCTTGTCCCCCACCTTGAGGCCCGACTCGATAATCACCCGGCCAGAGTTACCCTCACCTATCTCGATGTAGGCCTTCTCTGCGACAGTCTTGCCTGCTTTCTCTTGTGTGACGTACACGTACTTCTTACCAGACACCTCCTCTTGTACGAGGGGCAGATCTGCCAGTATGGCGTCACTCGCCTGATAGTCGACGAAGGCTAGATCTGCGAGTAGGTTAGGCTTGAGCTTACCGCCCATACTGCCTGTGTTTACCTCGACCTTAAACGTACGGTTGGAGGGGTCTATGGACCGACCGACGAGGCTCACGGTTTTCTCCTGCTCTATGCCTAGTGCAGGGAAGCTAACAGTGACCTTCTGCCCTCTCTTGATTTTGCCTAGGTAGCTCTCAGGTACATCGGCAACGATTTTGAGACGATTAGGGTCAAATATCTGGACGATAGGGGTACCTGGGGCTGACATCTCTCCCGCTTGCAAGAACTCCTGGTCAACCACCCCTGAGATAGGCGCATAAACGTTGGCTTTGGAGAGTTGAGTATTGAGTACAGCCATTGACTTCTCTAGTCGCTCGTAATTGTTCTTTGCTTGTAAGTACTGTATTTCTGTACCTAGCTGCTGGTCCCAGAGGCGCTGCTGGCGATCATAGACATCCTTAGCTAGCTGCATAGAGGTCTGGAGCTCTGCCTTCTGGTCATTAAGCGTCTGTACATCCACGGCTGCGATCATCTGTCCTCGCTTAACGTACTGCCCTTCTCTGACTGTCATCGAGGTCAACCGACCTCCCATCTCGCTACTAGCGAATACGACATCGCTGCTCATTACAGCGGCTTGCACGTCTGTAAATCGCTTAAAGTCCTCTGCCTCGACCTCTGTCACCTGCACAAGGACCGGAGGCTTCTCTCTACGAGGCTCTAGCTCGGCAATCTGCTCTCGCAGATCCTCGATCTCCGTCTCGATGGTCGTTATCTCAGCTTTCTTTTCTTTTATCAGTGCCTTCATGCCAGGTACATCTGTCGGCACTTCGTCGCCCTTGGGTTGACATGATGTCCAGACCGTGGCAGCTAGTATTACAAGTAGTATATTTCTCATAGCTGAGAGTGTTAGTGAGTTATAATAATTATTGAATAGATGCAGTCTATTGATTAAGTGTGCCCTTTGCAATATCGAGGTCCACCTTGGCATTTAATAGTTCGAATAGTGCGGTGATGTAAGCTCCCTGTGCCTCGAATAGCTGCCCCTCTGCCTGGGTAACTTCGACGCTACTGCCTACCCCTTCTCTAAACTTGATCTGAGTCCGCTCGTAGATGCTCTCCGTCATATCGAGAGCTCTCTTGCGCTGATCTAGTGTCTTACGAGTCGTAATCAAGGACAACTGCGCATTGCGTACTTGGAGAGTCATAGCTCGCTCAAACTCTGCTTTCTCAAGCGCCGTCTTCTCCATATCGAGTTTGATCTGTTGAATCTTGGCTTTTCGTTCAC
>CAYMFD010000282.1:0-1950 GCA_964389475.1 uncultured Saprospiraceae bacterium | reverse complement strand
CCACCAGCAAATGTCGCCCTCGTCAGCTCCTAGCCATGGTCCGCAAGAAAGCGATCGTACTTTGGGATATATCGTCTATCCACCAATGGCTCGTCACTGCCTCAGCGCAATTGGTGCCTAGGCTTTTATGGCACACGTCCCCTGCATTCGTGAGGTTTAAGGCGGCAGCGCTAAACGAAAAAAGCCCTGCTAGAGCTTTCTGGCAGGGCTTTTACTTCATTTGTCGGCGGGGTGCTAGCGAGGTAGTCTCACCACAGCGAGCCCCTTACTGACCAGTAGGTCGTTGATGTTCTTTTTGCGGAAGTAGACGATACCTAGCCATCGTCCATACTTGCCCCTGGCATCTTTGAAGGTGAGCAGCTCGATCTCTTTGCCTTCGATCTTTCGTCTGAGCCAGGCCTTGCTCTCAAGCCCTGAGAAGCGTTCGCTACCTCGCACCTCTGGTGCATCGATGCCATAAAGCCGTACCCGCTGGCCACGTAGAAATGTGTAGAAGCCAAGGTCGATATCTACATCGATCGTATCGCCATCAATTACTCGATTGACGGTTGCCTTATACTTGTGGATCATCTTTTTCGCGTTGACGACTAAAGAGGCGCTTCATGGCTGCTGACACGACATAACTGACTATAGCTCCCACAGCGGCGAGAACAGCAGTCTTAAGCATATCGCCGAGGTCTAAGACCCCGACGAATGCTAAGAAGGTACCTCCTACGGTACCGGCACTTTGATTACTTAAAGGGTGCATCGATCACTCCTTTTGGTAATGGTCCCGATACGGGCATAGCATCTACATCAGTAGTGACCTGACTGACTGCTGTGGCTACCGCTCCAGCCGTCACGAGGTAGCCGCCGATGGTTACGATGGTAGCTGGTAGTGCCACTGGCGATGCCAGTATGGTACCACCTGCTGTTGCCAGAGCGATACCTATGTTTCGCAGTATCTTGAAGAAGCGTGGCGTAGGGCTAACGGCTCGCTGTATCAAATTCATAAGTCTATAGATTGTAGGTCTACATCGTTACTTGGTGTCCTCCTAGAACTCCAGCTTCTCGTAGACCTTGATGAAACAATTTTGATAATTCTGCTGAGCTAAGTTGAGCATGACCGCCCCAAGTGCAATTCGTGAGTGTAGGCCTCTGCCTCCACCCGTAACTTGCATCACTGGGGCGATACATCCTCTGAGCTCTGTTCTTGCATTGTTAGCGGGGTGTACTAGGATGTAGTCTCTGTCCGGCACATCGTTGATCAATAGATGCCTCCTAAAGCGTCGACTATCTCTTACCGTAATCTGATAGATACCTTCGGGTATGCAACTGACATTCCGTTGGTTATCTGACCAGGGCAGTTCTAGCGTATGGCAGATGATGACATCATTGATCATTAGTAGACCATGGGTCCATTCCGGGTGATACGTCCTAGCTATTTCCACTATCATCTAACCGCCGTTTACGGTGTACCACCTCCACCGCCAGCAGGAGGAGCGACATCGATCACTTCCAGTATGCTGAGTGAGTTGTACGACCCATTCTTGAGGGAATACAAGTTGCCATTGACCTCTTGGTAGAACTCGATATGCAGCATGTGGAAACCACATCCACTTCCACTAGGCGGAGCTGTAAACGACAGCGTCACATCCCTATCGGTCGCGTCTATCGGGAAGGTCTCGATATTACTGAGCACCGTATCAAAGTCACCCGTCGCGAAATCAACCACGGACCAGCCTGCCTTGATCGCCATGTGGGTAGCTCCACTAGGAGCGACCACATCATTGATCGGCGTCATGCCTGTGATGTCGATCTGACCAGTAGCATTATCTAGGCTGTAAGCAGCGAAGAAGATACTAGACAGGATGGCCTTGATATTGAAGTTAAAGCCTTTCAAAAGTGCCTTGCCTGCAGCATCGACGATCCCTATACCGACATTTCGTTCGCCACGTGAGCTGGTCGTGT
>CAYMFD010000281.1:0-1954 GCA_964389475.1 uncultured Saprospiraceae bacterium | reverse complement strand
CAATTAGCACCACGTCATCCGCTAGATCTGAGGTCAGCATATATGACATGTCAGGGCAGCGGATCAGTGTAGATTACCTAACGGGCCGACAACTGACACTGGCAACTGATGGTTTTAAGCCTGGCATGTACATCATACGCCTTACACAAGACAACGGTAAGCATAGTACGAGAAAGATCGTCGTCCAATAGGCCGTTAATGCGTCCGTATAGGTACCTAGAAAAAATCAAAATTCTAGAAAATGGACTCCTCACCCTACAGATCGATAAATTAGGAACGACATGGTTCCCTAATTATCAAGCGCTGAAAAAAGACAAAGGCCAGAAAGTAATAACAGATGCTTCAAGCACAAATACCGATTACTATTTAAAATGATACTAATTGCATTAGCGTCTTTAAATATGTATCGGCATTATACCACGCTAGAGTGCGAAAAGTTAAGTCAGAAATGGTATAACTGTGTGCAACTAAAAGATGGGACTATTCTAATTTCAAGCACTGACCGCAGTCTCTTCATCATAAATCCTGGCAATGTCTGTAGACTAACAGAAGAAAACACTGTGGTTACCAATGTCTCTGTAGAAAATGGCACCTCACTTATACTTGGCATCCCCCATGTAGATCTAGACGCTACCAAAATTGTATTTACCACCGCTTACGACGAGTATGCCCTCCAGGCATTTGACGATGAGGCGGTAGACTACATCCTCAAACCATACGGCCCCACTGAAGTCATCCGAGCTATCAATAGGGTAGCAAAAGCAACGGGCAGCAAGGCAGCCATTACTCGCCTACGATACCGCTCTAAAGACAGCAACACCTAAAAACAATATCGCCCTACCTAGGCAAAGCGGCCTCGTATACCTCCAGATAGAGGAGATCATACGTTGCGAAGCCAGTGACACCTACTCTCTTGTCGTCACTACGAGTGGTCAGCGTATCATGATCGCCAAGACCCTCAAAGTATTAGAACAGCATATCAACGACCCTAGATTCTTACGGTCGCATAAGATTCACCTCGTCAATCGCAACCACGTACAGCGCATAAACTATGACGAGCAGCAGCAAATACTACTCAGCAACGACGAACAAGTACCCCTGTTTCTACGCCGACGCAATGATTTTATTCAAGCTTTCTAGAGTAGCAACACCATCACGCTGTCTTATGACCCTAGCATAGCTGCATAGGGTTGTAAGCCTAGACAAGTACTTAAAAAAAGGGCAATAGATAACATGGCGGTCATCTATTGCCCAATTGTCGCTAAGACAATACAATTACTTAACACCCCTCTTTCGAGGAACTGAACAACCACCTACTAGAAGTAGGTGGGTTACTTTGCAGACTGAAGTCTAAAATGTCGACTTTTCCCTACTCCAGTATAAATGTACTGTCCAAATCACCATTAGGATTCTTACCATCACGATGATGCTCTATATATTCTTGCACCATCTGCTCAGTTATATTTCCAGTACTGAATGCTCCATAACCTCGACCCCAAAATCTTTTACCCCAGTAGCACTTCTTTAGGTGTGGAAATTCCCTTTGCAAGTTATACGAACTCCTTCCCTTTAACTGTTTTACCATATCAGATACTGAGAGCTTGGGAGCATACTCCAAGTGAAGATGTACATGGTCTTTCCCTACCGCTCCCTTCAATATCTTGATGTCCAGCGACGTACAGTCTTGCCTGATTAGTTCCCTGCAACGAACCTGAACTTCTCCTTCAAGTACCCTGTAACGATATTTAGTGATCCATACCAAATGCACCGTTAACCGTGACCTTGTATGAGAACCCTCTCTTAATTCACTCACGTCGTTTTGTCACCAATGAAACCCTTATTCAAGGAATGAATTCTTTTCGCTCTGAAGAGCGAGGTTTTAAACCAAGGGATGAGACCAATCAAGCGAGAGACATTACCCTCGAACTTGACAATGCAAATATCAGATGCTTTT
>CAYMFD010000280.1:0-1955 GCA_964389475.1 uncultured Saprospiraceae bacterium | reverse complement strand
CCACCTACCAGCACTGACCTACAGAAGGTCACCGGGCTCACCCTCAACAAGGTAACGGGTACAGACGCCTCTGCCCAGGCGCTACGCGACAAGTACCAGGCAGATATCGAAACAATGGAGAGTGCGGCCTTCCTTTATGCATGCAAGACTATGGATGTAAAAGCAATCGCAATACGAGGAATCAGCAATTATGTAGAGCAACGCAATAGAGACAACTGGCAACTAGAGAAAGCCATCGATAACGTTAACAAAATCTGCATGAGACTGCTAGATACCGTACAACCATTTAAGCAGGGGTATTTTACTTAGTGATTATCTACTTTAAAAATTTTATCCTATATTTGACGAAATTAAACTCATTTAGGATGAAAGATTTATCACACCAAGTACAAAGTACAAAGTACCAAGTACCAAGTACGGGGCAAAATAGTTGCTCTCACTTTTATGGCTATGATGGCCATAATATTAATGCCTAAGGTGCAAGCTCAAGCCGCAGCACAGCCTCCCACTAATCAATGTGGGACTGACGATCTTCCTATTGAAGTGCCAGAAAACGTTACTACCGATACCTCCTGCTTTAATGTAGAATATGTGATGGAAAACTGTGTGCCAGTATATATTAGGACCACCATCCATTTTTTCGCAGATGATGATTGTGATGGAAGGGTGAGTCTTTCTCCTGTAGGCGAATACGATGATGACGGCAACTTTATAGGCTTGATAAGCCAAGACTTAACTCAATCAAGTGCTTTATCGGAAGCCGAGGATTTAATCGATCGAATGAATGCTTTCAATGAAGCGATCGGACGCAACTATGAGAGATATCCCCCAGGAGCTAATGTCCCTCCGGAAGATCAGTCACCTATGCAGTGCAACCCCATCCGATATGTACTAGATGACGTAATCATACATTGTGATTCGGATAGACAGTCAGGAACTTCTGGAACGATTACCAACTATGACAGAACCCTGGCAGCTGCCTCGCGTTACGATATATTCATTTATAATGTTACCACAAAAAGTGGTGCAAGCAATATTTATAAATCATCACATAGCAGCGGTAATTTAAGTCCCGCCAATCACATACACGAGGCGGGGCATAGCTGGGGATGTAGACATACCTTTCAAGAAGATGGCTGCGAGGATACGTGGAGACCAAACTGGCAGTGGAATGGTTGTGATGGAACGGCAGAGGTTATTACTGGTAAGTCTTGCTGGGACGACATTTCCTCTTCTGATCCTCGCTGCACTGATGACTGCTCGATGCCGCACCCGTGCTGTGGTTGGGACTTCCAGACTAACAATGTAATGTCCTACTCGAAGTTTGGTGACTGGGAGGGTCACTACCGGGATGATGGCACGTGGAAAAACGGCGCTAATATGACGGCATGTCAGATAGAGCTTATGCTCACCACCATCAGAGACATGATGTGCGACATCGTTTACGATGAGCAGATTGGTTCTCCATGTCCACCCGTAGCAGCAAATGTAGGAGCCCTGCCTACCAGTGATGGTGAGCTCGACTGTCCACCTTGCTTTTACCTCAGCACCTCTGATAATGAATTTCAACATCAAATAGTCCTACTGGATGAAAATGGAGATCAACTATTTAATAGTGGAAATCTAATGAGCGAAGCAGGGCAGTTCTGCCTTAATGCTACCCAAGACAAAGACGGTAACTGGCACTGGCCATATGGCTTATCAGGAGGATCTACTTACTCCATACTCTTATCTGTCCAAAACGAGTGTGGCGACAGCGATACCGAGACCGTATCTTTTGCACTAGGTGATCCATCTTGCTACGTCAGTACCCCCACTGACACTCCCTCTCTCACTATTGGTAACATCTCTCCTAACCCGGGTAATGGTATGATTAGTATAGATGTGGATGTCACAAAGGCAGGTAATCTCTCTATCTACGGTGTGCATACTTTCTCACAGGCAGAGTATGGAGC
>CAYMFD010000279.1:0-1956 GCA_964389475.1 uncultured Saprospiraceae bacterium | reverse complement strand
ATTGCATCAATTATTTGACAATCAGCAATTACCACCAAATGAAACAACTACTTACACTTGCCATAGCAGCACTTTTAGTCAGCTTCACGACAACTGGCGACAAGAAGCTACCCAACATCCAAGTCAAAACACTGGAAGGACAAGCCGTCAATATCGTCGACTACGTCGGTAAAGGCAAGCCTGTAGTACTCAGTTTCTGGGCTACGTGGTGTGCACCGTGTAAAAAAGAACTAGACATCATATCAGATATGTACCCGGACTGGCAAGAAGAAGGAGTAGAGCTCCTAGCGATTACGATCGATGATGCTCGCCAGCTCGCCAAAGTGCCCGGTATGGTAGCTAGCAAAGGATGGGAATACACCGTACTCTCAGATAGTAAGCAAGACCTACAGCGTGCTCTTAATTTCCAGACTGTACCTCAGACGTTTTTAGTGGATGGAGAGGGTAACATCGTCTATGCACACAGTGGCTATCAGCCAGGCGACGAGATTGAGCTGGAGGATAAGATCTTTGCACTACTGGAGAAGTAGGGAAAGAGTGGAAAGCTGAAAGTGGGATGGAACGCAGATCGGGCGGATGTAGGGGGATACACGCGGATTGCTTACTTACTCTCGCAAAGACGCAGAGGCGCAAAGTAGGTTGAACCATAGATGGGATGAAGGTATGGAACGCGGATCGAGCGGAGGTACGGGATGTTCGCGACGATTGCCGAAGGTATCTTGGCACAAAGCATCCAATGGTCTGAACTAAGAGATTGTATATTTACGTTCTTTCAAAAAGAAAAATACAATCATGAGTGACACGGTCTCAAAAAAGACTACCACCAATAGGTCTCAAGGCAAGGGTCTCAAGAATAGAAAAGACACCAAGAAGAAGACCGCTCGGAAGTACTCTGCGGCATGGGTTGTCATGCATGGTAGAGATGCTCCCGACTATACGCTACAACTTATAGAGCAGATCAGAAATGGCGTCACGAAGTCAGACTGGAAGCAACTCATCAACGATATAGGTCATACTGAAAAAGAGCTAGAATCTATACTGCCATCGTCCATCAGCAGTATGCAAAAGAAGACTGTGTATGACAAGGAATCGTCAGAAAGGATATACGAGTTGGCTAAACTATACAGCCTAGGTCTTGAAGTTTTTGATACTCAGCAAGATTTTAAGAAGTGGCTAATGTCTCCCATTAAAACGCTAGGCGGTCAAAAGCCTTTTGACCTCTTAGACAGCAGCTTCGGATTTCAAGTCGTAGAAAATGAGATCGTTCGTATTCAATACAATGTCTACAGTTGATGTATGTCTACAGAATTGCAACTGCCAAATACAAAAACTCAACCCTATCTGGTATAGGTGCAGAAAAAGTAGGAGGTAGGTGGAATAGAGCTGGTACTCGAGCAGTATACTGTTCAGAACATGTATCTCTGGCACTACTCGAATACTATGTGCACTCCTCTTACATCGCCGCACTTCCTCGGCATTTACTGGTCGCCAAGATTTTGATCCCTGATGATATGGTCATCCAGGAAATTGACGAGTTACCAGCAAGGTGGAATAATTATCCGTACGTCGCTGCAACTACAACGATCTTTACACAATTAGCGCTAGACCGAGACTTCTTTGGTCTACGTGTGCCCTCGGCGATAGTAGGTGTAGAAGACAATATAGTCCTCAACCCGTTATGCAAAGACTTTGGCAAGGTAGAGATCGTCGAATTTTTCGAGATGCCGATCGACCCAAGGCTGAGAGAGGTGAAATCCTAAAGAGTTGAAAGTATGTGGCGAGAGAGAGATCGAACACGGATTGAGCGGGCTAGTCGATTTGCTGGATTTGTCGATTTACCTATTTGCTAGATAGTATGCTAATAGAGGCGTAAGATGAGATAGAACACGGATCGAGCGGGTGCTGCGGATAGTCACAGATTTTTAGATGTTAAGTAGGTAAACTGTTGAGGTCTTG
>CAYMFD010000278.1:0-1963 GCA_964389475.1 uncultured Saprospiraceae bacterium | reverse complement strand
AAATTGTAATTTGCCGCTTTAGAAATCCGAAATACATATGACCAGATTCGTACCCGTAGTATTGTGCTTACTCGTAATAAGTAGCCTGAGAGCTCAGTCAATCACTAGTCCCGACGGCCGCTTTGAGATGTCCTTTTCTCTGGAGGAGGGTAGGCCTATGTACCAGTTGACCCTTGATGATAAGGATGTGATTAAGCCATCATATCTCGGATTGGACCTTGTAGAGCAAGAAGACTTTATTGAGGGCTTTACGGTAGCGTCTTCAGCTACATCAACATTCGACGAGATGTGGGTACCTGTGTGGGGCGAGCGGTCCTCTATACGTAATCACTACAACGAACTGCTGGTAACACTAGAGCAGCCGGCTACGGATCGTACCATGCTGATACGCTTCAGGCTCTTCGATGATGGGCTCGGTTTCAGGTATGAGTGGCCGCAGCAAGATGGCCTGACCTACTTTGTCATTAAGAATGAAAAAACGCAGTTTGCCATGACGGGTGATCACACCGCTTGGTGGCTCCCAGGAGACTACGATACGCAAGAGTATGACTATATGACCTCGCGATTGAGTGAGATCGAGGGACTCCACGGTGAGGCCGTGACGCCTAATGCATCGCAGTCGCCATTCTCACCCACCGCTGTGCAGACGGCCTTGATGATGAAGTCTGATGACGGACTGTATATCAATCTCCATGAGGCTGCCTTAGTCGCCTACAGCTGCATGCACCTTGACTACGACGCTGGTAGCAAGGTCTTTACGTCTACACTGACACCCGATGCCGTTGGTAATATGGCCTACCTGCAGGCACCATCCAAGACACCTTGGCGGACGGTCATAGCAGGCACCAATGCTGCTGATATCTTGCAGTCAACACTAACCCTCAACCTCAACGAGCCCTGTGCCATAGACGACGTATCTTGGATCACACCTGTCAAATACATTGGTGTATGGTGGGAGCTTATTACGGGCAAGAGCTCTTGGGCCTACGCCGACCTCCCTAGCGTCAAACTGGGCGAGACTGACTATACGACCATACCTAGCAATGGACGTCATGCTGCCAATACGGATCACGTGAAGCGCCACATAGACTTCGCTGCAGACCATGGCTTCGATGCTGTACTCGTCGAGGGCTGGAATGAAGGCTGGGAGGACTGGTTCGGCAAGAGCAAGGACTACGTATTTGACTTCGTGACGCCTTACCCGGACTTTGACGTCAAGGAGATACAGCGCTATGCCGCCTCAAAGGATGTCAAGATGATGATGCACCACGAGACCAGTGGCTCGGTACGTAACTATGAGCGACATATGGATGAGGCCTATCAGTTTATGGTAGACAATGGCTATAACTCCGTCAAGAGTGGTTATGTAGGGGACATCATCCCACGCGGTGAGACCCACTATGGGCAGTGGATGGTCAATCACTATCTGCATGCCATCCGAAAAGCAGCGGACTATAAGATTATGGTCAATGCGCATGAGGCGGTCAGGCCGACCGGCTTGAGTCGTACCTATCCTAACCTCATAGGTAATGAGTCGGCTAGAGGCACGGAGTATGAGGCATTTGGTGGTAGTAAGCCTGATCATACCACGATCCTACCATTTACACGATTGATAGGTGGCCCTATGGACTACACGCCAGGGGTATTCGTCACGGATATACGACAGCTCAATCCTGACAATGGGTCTCGGGTACGTACGACGATCGCTCGCCAGCTAGCCCTATATGTTACGATGTATAGCCCGCTGCAGATGGCTGCAGACCTACCGGAGCACTACGAGCAGTACATAGATGCCTTCCAGTTTATCAAGGACGTCGCCATCGACTGGGACGATACATGGGTGCTAGAGGCCGAGCCGGGCGACTATATCACCTATGCCCGTAAGGCCAAAGGTGGTAACCGTTACTACGTAGGCAGGACTAATGACGAAACTCCTCGTACTAGCACGATTGCCCTTGATTTT
>CAYMFD010000277.1:0-2021 GCA_964389475.1 uncultured Saprospiraceae bacterium | reverse complement strand
CTTACCACCTCTTCACTAGCCATACAACTTAAATGATGTTTTTGAAAAAGTGTCACTTCAAGTCGATCACCATTTTGATTATTGTGTACTGTAGTGCCTCTATTGTGATGGCGCAGGGGCTGGTCATGACCAATGTCTACAGTAGACCCTCTGTCTCGCTTAATGGCCAATGGCAGTACATTGTCGACCCGTACGAAAATGGGTATTACACCTACCGCTATGAGCCCTTTGACCAGCAAGAGCAGCCTTGGGCGAGTGCTTTTTTTCTTAATTCGAAGCCTAAGAATAAGAGTGACCTACTAGAGTATGATTTTGATGGTATGGATAGCTTGGCTGTGCCAGGCGATTGGAATACGCAGAAAGAAAACCTCTTTTACTACGAGGGTACTGTCTGGTACAAGCGATCATTCGACTATACAAACAAGAAATCTGACGACCGCGTCTATCTCTACTTCGGTGCTGTCAACTACAAGGCCGAGGTATACCTCAATGGTCATAAGCTAGGGACGCATATTGGAGGGTTTACCCCATTTCAATACGAAGTAACCGACCAACTAAAGGAGGAGGATAATTTTCTCATAGTCAAGGTCGATAATAAACGGGTCAAGACAGGAGTGCCTACGCTTAATACAGACTGGTGGAATTACGGTGGCATCACAAGGGACGTTAAACTGATACCAGTCGCATCGTCTTTCATTGCCAACTATTCGCTGACTTTGGATAATAAAGATAACCGCCTGATACACGCCAAAATCAGCCTAGACGGAGACGATAAGTCCCGTAAACCAGTAATGCTTCAGATCCCCGAACTCGATATCAATACAACGGTAACGACGGGTGCTAGTGGTTATGCTGAGGCGAATATACGTGTGGCTGACTTGGACTATTGGTCACCAGACAACCCACGCTTATATAGTGTTACGCTAAAAAGCGACGTAGATAGTATCGCTGATGAGATCGGGTTTAGGTCTATATCGACAAGCGGATCGGACATTTTGCTCAATGGCGAGCCGGTTTTTCTACGAGGTATATCCATCCATGAGGAGAGTCCTTACACTGGCGGGCGGGCCCACACTATAGCGGATGCAGTACGCCTGCTGCAATGGGCTAAGGATCTAGGGTGCAATTATGTCCGACTAGCTCACTATCCACACAATGAGCATATGGTCCGTATGGCCGATAAGATGGGCTTGTTGGTCTGGTCAGAGATCCCAGTATACTGGACGATCGACTGGACTAATCCTGATACCTATGCCAATGCGGAGCAGCAATTAAGTGCTATGCTATCGCGTGATCATAACCGAGCGGCTGTTATCATCTGGTCGATGGCCAATGAGACCCCAACTAGCATTGACCGAACCCGCTTTTTGACCAGCCTAGCTACCTATGCTCGCGACCATGACGGTTCTCGCCTAATCAGTGCCGCTCTCGAGCAACATGACTACAAGGATGATCCTAGTACTAGGACGATTGATGACCCCTTTGCCGAAGTGGTCGACGTGCTGAGTTTTAATCAATACATAGGCTGGTACGACGGTGCTGTAGAAAAGTGCCGCCGCATAAACTGGCAGATTACACAAGATAAGCCAGTGATTATCTCTGAGTTTGGAGCCGGTGCCAAGTACGGCCTGCATGGAGATAAATCAGAACGATGGACGGAGGAGTACCAGGCTTACCTTTATGAAGAGACGGTAGCGATGCTCAGCAAGATTGATAAGTTGAGCGGTATGTCGCCTTGGCTTTTAGTTGATTTTCGCTCTCCCAGGCGGGTCTTACCTGTCATCCAAGATAACTACAATAGGAAGGGACTAATCTCCGAAAAGGGAGAAAGGAAGATGGCCTTTGATGTCCTCCGTCGGTATTACAAAACGAAGGAGTAGCTCTTACCACTGGGTTGACGTATTTACTAACTCCAATGTTTAGCGATTTATGATTGATAACTAGGAGTTGTAGTTAAAGGATCTGTCAGTATTGTTATCAAACAAAAAAAGGTCTACCCTCCATTAAGAGGACAGACCCTT
>CAYMFD010000276.1:0-2038 GCA_964389475.1 uncultured Saprospiraceae bacterium | reverse complement strand
CGGCCATTGGTTGCCATAGTGGTTTATATTCTGCTGGCCCTGATCACCTATCACAGCTCCCTGACCTGCACCATTGATATCGAGCTGGGTAGCGATACGGTTGACTGTATGGAAAGTGCCTTGCTTGGTCATGTTTTGGTTAGAGCCTACTGCCTGAAAACCTACCTCTACCTCCTTGAGCACATTGCACTGTACGATACTATTAGCTGATCCGCTAAAATACATGCCCGTACTCTCTGTAAAGCCTTCGCCCAGGACACCGTCTATCTCATTCTCATGATAGTAGCCGCTGGTGGTATTCTCTGCTCGTATGCCCATAGCATTGGCATCGGCATCTAGGATAAAGACCTTGTTGCGCTGTATGAGTGGGTCTGTACCATTGATACTATATACGCCGATTTGGTTACCTAGTAGCGTGATGTTATTGCCCCTTACGAGACCATCGGCATTATTATGCTCTATACCGACACCACCAAAACCTTCGCTCACCATAGTAGTGATAGTGATTGTGTTGTCTGTTATACGATTATTAGTACTCTCTTCCTTGAGGTCTTTGAGCAATATACCCCTTGAGGAAACTTCGATAGTATTGAGGTGTGCATCGAATAGGCCTGTGGTAGCCATATCGGCTTTGATACCTTCCTCACAGTTTGAGATCATATTCTTGAGTATTTTGGATCCTGTATGCCTAACATCCACACCTATATCACAGTTGGCTATCGTATTGTTTACTATCTCTAGCACATCGGTGATACCGCCTACGGTTTCTACACCGATGTTACAAGACCTAATATTAAAGTTACCTATGTTACCTGCTGTAGTCACTGATCTGATACCTCGATCATAATTACTAATCATAGTAGAAGACACAAAAGTCTCCAGATCAAGATCGTCATAAGCGACCACCTCGATACCCGTAAAGGAAGCAGATACAGAAGGAGCAGTTATACTAGGTGGAGGCACGCCATCCTGGATGGTTATGGTCGCCTCATCTAGTACTGCAGAAAATGACTGGCCCGTGGCTGTCCGCGCAGCCCTTATACCTATCTGGCAGTCGAGTATGGAGCTGTTTACAATTTCAATATCTTCTGATTGTCCGTCCACTTTTATTCCTCTAGCGGCACCTCTAATTATGCTACCATTCTGAAGCGATATAGAGTTTACGTCGGTAATAGATTCACCTTCCATTTCTATACCGTCCCACCGTAAGTCGCAATGTCTAATCTCCCCATCATTGAGATTTATTTCACTACTGCCCGAAAGGGTAATTTTGCTACTTGCGTCGCAAAACATAATGTCATTAAAGTCGAAATTAGATCCATTATTTATAGCTAGTTCAACATTTGGTGGTAAATAAATTACATTATTACTAGGGTTACCGTACAGGTTCGGAGGAGGTAGAGTCGCAGGGCTAAATGATGCACTAGCTGTATTGCGTAATTTTTGCCAAAGGTTCTTTTTAACCTCACCACCACTCAATTGACCGTTAATAGTTCCCGTTACCGTAATATCATACTCAAAAGGTTTAGGTCCAATTAAACCTGATGTCTTAGGTCTATGTCCTTCTATCATCTTAAAAGTAGTTCTTGAACATTCTACCGGCGACCCTATCACAGCGTCAATCTCGCCACAAAATACCTTTCTATCTTCATCCGCATTACCATTGGCCGCCGGTACAAGTGTCAATGTCATATTCAACAGCGTCGTCGAACTTATATCCATATCCCATCTAACATCATAACAAATGCCATACGTTGTCAATAATTCAGGCTCCTCCTCAAATTCGAAATCACTATAAATACTTAGTCCGCCTACGTCACTTCCAGGTCCACAAACTTTAGTAATGTACCTATCGTGAAAAACAAAGAAAACTTGACCCGACTGAATATAGTCAATACTATCGTGTAGATAAAGCTCATCACTATTGAAATTACCGAAGCATGAAGTCCATGTAGATTGAGAATAACCTGTGCACGAAATAACAACACTAAGTAATACTACCACCGTAAGCCTAAAAGCTCGGTGTCTCGGTGTCTCG
>CAYMFD010000275.1:0-2044 GCA_964389475.1 uncultured Saprospiraceae bacterium | reverse complement strand
CTAGGCTGTAAGCAGCGAAGAAGATACTAGACAGGATCGCCTTGATATTGAAGTTGAACCCCTTCAAGAGGGCCTTGCCTGCAGCATCCACGATACCTACACCGACATTTCGCTCGCCACGTGAGCTGGTCGTGTCTAGGTTCTTGATCTGCGTCATCACTTTCGTGAGTCGCGAAGTGACCAGTCGGTCCTTTGCATTGGTCATCAGGTTACGGACTGCCGTCCTGAGCAACTTACCAGCGGTTGCCGACCGACCGAATTCTGAGCCGTTTTCTCGGGTCCTTTGGAATGTGGGGTCATTTGCAATTCGATCACCATCTACGCCGCCTTTAGTTCGGACTAAGTAGTCCTTACCTGACTTGTAGAAGGTCAAGTCATCGAGTGTACCTTTTATCTTTAAGATACCTTTCAACTTTGCCATAATTCATAAGATTTGTGCTCATCACTAGTACTAGAGCGGTTGAGTAATGGCATAAACCTATGGCGTCATCTACCCATGGTACAAGGCTCTGCTTCCGACTAGGTAGGTATTGGGCAGTATTTGCCATCTCTTCGACTTACATATAGGATTTTTGCGTTATGTGACTGGTCTTGATTGAGGTTTCGGCCTTATCTTGCCATCAGTAATACTGAGTAGCTACTTCTACGACGACTGTCTTGTACTCAGCTAGATACTCCATAGATGGTGTATGGATACTCTATGGATAGTGTATGACCGATTGGGTGAGAGAATAGGCTAGGGGAGTACACTGCTCATTTACAATAGTTACCGACATGACAACACTTAAGCGCATTATCATCTACCCTAAGGACGTGGCTATCGTCACAGGCAAGACTGATCGCTATGGCCGCATGTTGATCGCAAACATAAAGCAGCACCTCGGCAAAGAAGACCACCAGCTGGTCACCATTGAGGAGTTTGCCACCTACATCGGTGTGGACCCTAATCTGGTCGCCGAAAGAATCATCTAGTTTACAGAGTAGGGTAGTCATACATACTCCTGCGTAGGTAGGTTCAGAGCTCGAGATCTGCAAGGTCTGGTCTCTGCGAGCCCTGGCACTCTCGCACTGCGTGCAGAGCGATCCACCTTGCTTATCTCTCCCTCTTCCCTGGGCTAGCATACGATAGTATGAGCATCCGTCTCATCCGTTTCTTCACTTATCATTTATCGTTATGCTTACTTCACCAGTTATTCTTGGTCAGGTTACGACCACCGCTTCTATTCATGCACTTATGCACGATGACCTTCGCTTTCACACCTTCGTCTACATGTCTATATCGCGACATGAGTCTGGCGATTGGGGTGACCTTTCTGAGGAGGACCATAGTCGTAATGAGCTTGCGCTTATATCCGGCACTCGTCTCTTCTCAGCTTATGAGTGTGGGCCAGCATTGTCGCAGTATGGGCAGCGTATTTACATAATCACTGAGGCCGATCGTAGCAGCACTACTGTGTTATGGCCTAGGGAGTATTAGCTCCCTTTTCTCACAATTATTCTACAGCACAATCTCTATCTTTATGCAGTATTAAGGTCACAAACGAAGCTAATAGCGATCAATGGATCGGTGAGTTATTCGGGAGTTAGGAAGACTCGTCAAAGTGTAAGTGACTGTTAATCAGATGAAAAAACAAGTGGGTTCGAATCCTGGTGCCCCGACAATACAACGAGAGCTCAGCATTTCTGCTGGGCTCTTTTTGTTTTACTAAGCCATGTACAAGACTTATATCATATACTCCGAACGGTTAGATAGGTTTTACATTGGATCTACTGGCGATGAGTTAGTGGCACGTCTACGTAGACACAACGCTAATCATTGTGGCTATACTGGAAAGGTAGATGATTGGGTTATTGTATATAGTTGCGAGCTAGAGTCGATTCAGGCGTCCAGAGCCTTAGAGAAAAAGATTAAGAACAGAGGTGCAAGACGTTTCTTAACCGACAATAAGTAAAGCGCATCCCGCCAGCGGCGGGAGGGTCCCAGGTTCGAATTACCGACCGTAGATGGTCTAAAACTGGCTTGAGCCCTTCAGAATACAGAAGT
>CAYMFD010000274.1:0-2057 GCA_964389475.1 uncultured Saprospiraceae bacterium | reverse complement strand
GATAGGCTCATCACCCTCTTCTAATATAATGAACGTCTCAGGTCCTCTCTGCGACCAATTATAAGTGTAGACACGATTAGAGCTAAAATGGAGGCCTGCATACGCTACTGCTCTGAAGTACTTAGTATCCCAGATCTCATATCCAGCCATAGCAGCAAAAGAATGAAACAACTCACGAGGCCTAAAGTCGCCATCACCAGACTGAACGAGGTAACCTCTATCAAAATCTGGCAAATCAACGATTACCTCATCCTGTCTATACTCTTTGTGCAGTAGTAGGGATGGTCTTATCCACAACCTAAAGGCATCGGTATAACGTACCAGCCTATAATTAGCCGCTAGTATCCACCTACCTCTTTGGTAGGCGTCTACCTTAAGGCTCAAGTGACTACCACGGAGCCCATTGGGACTCGTACCACCACCTAGAGTTACAATCTGGGCCGGTAACATATAAGAACTTGTCAACAGCAGCAAAATGCTTATTAATCTTATCATAGCGAATTTTTATAGGGGCCTCTATATCGAGGGCGATCAGAGACCCCACACTGGAAGTATCAATTTAGTGGCCCTGCTCATTAAGCAAGAAGTATAAATCCCCTGTATAACATCGCTCTCTTAGCGATCGACAATACCTTGCAATATCATCACCTAATACACAATCTTCATTAGCTCGACTTACTTTAAAGGACACCGAAGGCCCGATAGTTTTTTCCGCTTCAATTGGACCAAGCTTAAATTTTATCTTGTTAGCAAGAGATAAACCTACAGTACGTTCCGAAGTTGTACCCCGCCTTCTGTGCCTGCCAGTCCAAGAGTACTGCCATTCGTCACCATGTCTACCTTCAAGATATAACCACTCAGTAATAGGAATAATTCTATCTGCTCTCCACCCCTTTCTTAGGCGTTTTTCATTTACAGAAAAGACTTTAGTCGTCTTACCAATTATACTCCATGTAGCATCAGATGCAGTAGAACTTGGAATCGCGACATCCACCTGGAAAAAACAGTTCTTATCCCACCATGAACACCACCTATCACATTGTCTTAACACCGCCTTTCCATTTAATGACCTAACATCCTCAATTAGTTCTCTTCCGTTTACTACCTCGTCTCTATCACATGTACTCCTCGGCTCAACAGGACCATCTCCTCCTGTACCTACAGAACCACCAGAATCTCCACAATTACTATTAAAACTGTCCAACACATCTGGTATCTCAAATATTCGAGCCCCTGCAAGAGGTGAAATCAGGGTACAATTCCCTTCTTCTTGTACGATTGACTCAGAAGAGACAGGTTCATAATTCATAAGATGATCTCTTAAACCTTGACACCGAAATAAATCTTGAAATTGCACGACCACACTAGGCGTATCCACAACTACATCCGTCGATACAAAAGATAATGATCATTGATAGTCAACTTGAAAATATTCACACCTCCCGGCTCATCGCCTACATCATAAGGAGCTATCTCAACTCCAGATCGATGTACTGCATATGTATCGACGTCAGAGAACACTGACACAACACTAAACTGAAAATCCTCTTCTATAATATTTAGAAAAGTAGTGTCATTAGGATTCATAAATGCTCCTTCCAAGCCAGGATACTCTTGCAAATACACAGTAAATAATTCACACCTGTCGACTGAAGGCTCATTTTCCAATGACTCGTCCAACGCTAGACTTAAAAGATCATTTTTGAGTACTACATCAAACAAAAAACTTCCTAGAAGAACTGTCTCGTTACCTGACTCAGATACAACCTGATTGAAAGCAACTCTAACAGCACTACTCTCAAAAAAAGTAGAAAGGACTCTTGCTACGATCTTGTGGCTAGCCTGGGTAGAATTGTAGGTCTTGGTGATCTGCCTAGAAGACCTTGGCGTAGTTACCTCTATGCTATCTAAATCACTAGTCATGAACTCGTCTGAGTCAGAATCACAAGATAGGAACGAAAAACTAGCACATAAAAACAAGACAGCAAAAGCCCGAAAACGACTTAAACTAGTAATAATCCCTACATCTAATAATTTACGAGTAGAAAAGCCAAAAA
>CAYMFD010000273.1:0-2065 GCA_964389475.1 uncultured Saprospiraceae bacterium | reverse complement strand
CATAGTCAGCAGGTAGATAGTCACCTTCGATGATAAACCTCGCTGTCTTTTCGTACAAAGGCACACTCTCTGCAGTAGCCATAAATGTCATAACACGGTAGATCATATAGGACTCAAACATGTCGTCAAGGTGTTCTAGAAAGTAAGCTTCTACCCTTGGGTCTGGGCGGTCTAGGATAAAATATCCATAAGTCCTAAAGACCTCAAACTCAAAATTCTGTGCATTAGCAGGTGCGAACGTGGCCTTGTACAAATTTTCTACTAAGAACGGTCGCAATTCTTCCCAAAAGAAGTTATACCAAGAAATGCCTGAAGCATTAAGAGGCGCATTATAGTAAGCCAGCAGGTCCTTCTTTTCGTAGAACCAGTCTGACCTCCATGAGGTATCTTGCAAAAAATCATAGCTCCATGAAGCTTTATTTTTAGAAATAAAAAAGTCAAAGAAGTTCTCATCATCGCCATTAAAATTGCGATAAAGTTTATACGTATAAACAACTTGCTCGAATCCATGAAGTATAGCAAGTTGATCCACCATCCAGTCTGGCTCATAGTCATTTGCGATAAAAAAATCATGAAACTGCCTGTCAAACCGATCGTAGTATCGATCATATAGACTCCTTACTTGATCGATATCTACTGCATCTATGGCATCTCCGAGCTGTACTAGCGCCTCTAGAGCAATCTGCTTGTCAGGCTGACTTGCATACACCATGTGGGTAGTGTCGTACACATAGCTTTTCATTGTGTACAGGTAGTGCTGGTCGTGCATCCTGACCAGTGCTGTACTAGCATCGTCGATCTGCTGCTCCAAGGCAGACATGGCTTCGTCAACCTGCCCATATCCCCACAACGGCATGAACACTACCGCCATTATGATCCATCGCTTTACCATTGCTTGCCTTGATTTTTTTTGGTAGTGGTACTGGCACTGCTACTGCTATAAGACCAGTCATACTTATCCACATCGTTGAGTGTCAGTGTGGTCTCTGCTTGTCGAGCCTTGTTTTCTTCCCACCAGGTACCTGCTGAGCATCCTGATATATTGCCCGCACCTGGTACAGGTTTTACACAAACATCACACCCTGGTAGGCTAGAGTAGTTCGGAGAATACCTGTCATTTCCCAATAATGGATTAGTACTATTGAAAACAAACCCATAGAGCATTCCATCACTAGACGTCGTTTCCCACAAGTCCTTGAATCCATCATTGTCCATGTCCCATGCTGCATTCCATCCTGCCTTGATGGATGGATCGCTCGGATGTGTATAATTCCACACCTCGACCTTGTTGCGTACATGTTGCGTCTCATGCGCAACCGTTCTATAAAAGCTGTGTATGCCTTCTGACTCCGTTGGTAAGAAACCACACTCCCAAGGTTTGTTAAGTGATGCAGCATCGCATAGATGTAAGCGAGTGTTGGCCGGATCATATCCGCTGATGGTGTTTCCTGGTAGATTACTACACGATCCAGCTTGCACAAGATGTTGTTGCGTGACTTGAAAAAGCGAACCTCCATTATTAGCATTTGTCATCGGTGGTACCTGACCTGACATAGGTACACATACGAGATTACCTACACTGCCGTAGTGAATTGTTATGTCGAAGTCAGTGGGATTGCTATCGTATTGACAATCGACTTCATTGCCAAAAAGGTGAAGCCCGGGGGATATGTTTAGTAGGTCCTGTATTATAGGGTTGTCCTGCCAATAGTATATCCAGTTTGGATTGGTGTTGCCTGGGTTAGTCGTTGCCTCTTTATCATAAAACACCCTTGCTTTATTATTACAATCATGCACTCCATTGGCAGTTACCAGTATCGTTCCATTTGTCTCCCCAAAATCTGTATTACTAGCAGGCAGCGGTATAAGAGTACGTATTTGTTTGCCTTTGCTGCCAAAAGTAGCACCTGGATCTAGAGCGAGCTGCCAGTAATGGTTAAATGCTACTACATCCGCAGCAGTAGCACAGCCGCCATCACCCAGCTTCCAGTCCCATCCAGGGCCTTTCATGCCACTCATCTTGTAGCTTATCTCTTCGCCAGCCACAACATTATATTTCGGGCTA
>CAYMFD010000272.1:0-2119 GCA_964389475.1 uncultured Saprospiraceae bacterium | reverse complement strand
TCTTACTAGGTGCAATACCTATGGAAGAGATGGATGTCTTGATACACCCTCTACGTCAAGAATTGATCGTAAATCCAGCTCATCCCTACTATGCTCAACTTAAACTAAAGGGGATGAGAAAGCCCATTGCAAGACGTTTATGAACTGGCGACATATGATACTATTCTGTGTAAGTATCCCAATCAAACAATTAGGCCTAAATGCAGACTGTCATTTAAGTGGACTAATCATGAAAAGGACAAATATACTTTTAGCTCTATGGATGACAGTAGCCTTTGTGAGCTGTGACTCAATATTTGCACCTACACCTGATTCTGAACGTGAGTTACCACCATTGACAACGGATGGGGAGAATACGTTTGGATGTTTAATTAATGGAGAGAAGTTTTTTCCAAGAAAGGAAGGTCCTTTTGACATCCCAGTAAAGGTACAGATAGATAGAAACTTTAATAATTATCTATCTATGCGTGCTACAGATTTCGTTAATGAGAAAGATGTTTACATCTGTGTGGAAAATGTAAAACTTGGGTTCAACAATGTTTCTAGTTTAAATAATAACACATTCTATGTCGGTTATCCGAACTGCTCAGCAACAGTATCTACATTTTTAAATCAGTCAAGAGAAAACTTTGTAGATGTTGTTCGATTAGATACCGTCAATAAGATTATTAGTGGCACTTTTCAAGTGTACTTTCTGCCAGCGGAGTACTGTGATCAAGAATATCATCTTACTGATGGTAGGTTTGACGTGGAGTACACCGATTGATAAGGAATTCCCTTTAGCACGGTTTAGAATAAAATAAGTTGGTTGTCTACTGCCAAAAGCAAAATGGAGCTCGTTTGCTGCAGCGTAGTCATGCTTGGGCGGCTTGGTGCTACTTAAGTGACCTTTAGGAAAGCTGCCTTTATCGACGTGCTGAGCTCTTTGTCGAAGTATGTTTTGTCTTTTGGTAGCGTAAAAAATGAAAGGTCAGCGACCTCTACATGTAGCTAACGGGGCCAGGCTCTGGTTGCTAAACTAACCTTGTTTCTATTGCGAAGAGAATTACCTCCGAGGTGATACTGTCGTCTTACCCTCCAAATAATCTACATAGTCCACACTACCTAGACGTACTCTGATCTGTGTTTTAGCTTGCTGCCCAGCTATCTCCTCTAGTCTGCAGAATAACGGCCAGGTTTCAATGTTGATAGGGTTGACGATAGATCGAGTATCCTTGTAGGTGCGGAGCTCCGTGCTGTCTGGAGGAGCGAGGTAAAGGTCGAGTGGATTGGCCAGAGATGTCCTCTGCGCATAGCTACAGCATAATGCTAAGCAGAACATACCAACCAAAATCGTTCTACTTACTGCCCGCATACATCTCATAGTTTCTAAATTGTACAGGGATCTTACCATTATATAACAGTACTTTTTTGCTAGGTCTCAGCCCTATACGTTTAAACCCTTCTATCGCACCACTTATTATCCATGCCGAGGTGTCGGTGTATGATTGCTTTAGCGTATCGCCCATCAATTCATAGAAAAGTTCTACATCGGACAGTTCTAGTCGTTCATCGTATGGTGGATTGGTAATGATCGTAAGCGGTCGTTCTTCGTAGATCTTTTTGAAAAAATCGCCTCGCTCTACCACTATGATCTCGCTCAAGCCTGCTTCATCCGCATTAAACATCGCGGTCTTGTAATTACGCATCGACTTATCGCGACCTACGATAGTAAGTGGTTTGGGATCAGGGATAGGCTCGTCTAGGATGCCCTGCCAGAGGTCCATGTCGTAGTTCTTCCATTTGGTGAATGCGAATGCTCGATCAGCTAGCTGTGGCGCCTGTCCTAAGGCGATGCGGGCGGCTTCGATGAGTATCGTACCACTACCGCACATGGGGTCTAGGAGGGCTGTCCCGCCCTTCCAGCCAGAGAGCAGTACCATACCGGCTGCTAGCACCTCGTTAATAGGGGCATCGACGGTGTTGATACGGTAGCCCCGCTTGTGCAGCGAGTCGCCACTGCTATCGAGACTTATCGTCACTGTACGCTTGCTGATGTGTAGGTTGATGCGAAAATCCGGGTTTACGACGTTGACATTGGGTCGCTTACCGAACAGCCTTACAAAGCGATCTGCTATGG
>CAYMFD010000271.1:0-2125 GCA_964389475.1 uncultured Saprospiraceae bacterium | reverse complement strand
AGTAAAGAAGCTGACCAGTAGATGGTGGACATGCCGCCGTCTACCGGTTGGTTTTCACCCTTGTTGTTTTAATCTACTTGATCATTGATCCGTGACGTAGTGTGTATCAACAAATCTATAGATAATACAAATAACCGCATCGACCACCGTCCAAGGTTGCTCTGGCACAGTCCTAGGATGCAACGGTCAGCCCTTACCGCCGTTCAATACAGAAGGTCCTTGTCTAGTAAGATGCAATTAATAGGTAAATCAAGAGGAGCTGGTTTTTATCAGCTCCTCATTTAAAATTGTGAATCATGAGACTTATTGTCCTCTTTACCCTCTGCATTCCTGTCCTTATTTTCGGTCAAGTTCGATGCGACTACCAGCCTATCGATTTTGGTGAGGTCACCCCTGTGTGGAATAGAGTCATCATCGACTCATCGATGATCGGTTACAGCTACAGCAATGAGTTAAGTTCTGACTTTATTATCGATGGCATGGAACATTTCAGCCGAATAGATGATGGTCACTCATTTGTTAATGATGGGTTCCTTTATAGCATTCAGACTGTAGTTATTGCTGCAGACGACGTAGGTTACTACATAGAGCAGATCGATTTAGATACCGGCGAAAAGGTATGGTACACTTCCATCGACACGCGTAATAGGGACTACTCTTATAAGATATATGATGCATGGATAAGGGATAGTTTTCTAGTAGTGAAGGGAGGTCGTAGGGTGAGCCAAGTTGCTACGACCTTTGGAAATTCCCTTGGTAGTGCACCATTATATCCAATGATACAAGAGTTTGATGTCAATACTGGTGATTTATTACAAGAGTACGTAGCAGACAGCACTAAGGTCGAATACCCACTGATAATGACAACCGTAAAAGTAGCGGGTGAATACCCTTTTGTTAGTGGGGATGGATGGGATATTATTGACTATGGTATACTCAGGGCGGATGGTCGCAGTAGACTACTGTTGAACAGGTCGGATAGCTTAGGGGCTATTATCAATCTTGGTGATACCTTACTATGGGGAGGTGACTTCTTAAATGATTGGAGTCCTGATACTTCAGGTAAGTACACCGTTGATCCTTTGGGTCATAATGTGAGTGATAGTACTTATATCTTAGTGCAGCAGCGTGCTCGCAGATATGAAGGTTTAGGTCCTCCATCTGCAGCTACAGTGACGGTATTTGATTACGAGTGGAATACTTTGCGCAGGCTTGATCTCACCAATATACTACCAGATAACTTCGGTTCTGTAGATGTGATGTCTTATAAAGAGGATAGAATTGTTCTTCGCTGTTGTTCGTATTTTAATCCAGACAGAGAGTGCCCATCCTGGTTTATTCTTTTAGATAGTGACCTTAACGTCCTCAAGATTATCAACGCTTCTCGCAACTTCAATAGTCCTATTATTAATCCTGTCTTTGATGAGGATGATAATATGTATGTGGTGGCACGTGAGAGTGTGGCGGAAGATGTATTCATTACTGCGATATATCGAGATAACGAGGATGGGCTAATCGACCTCGTAGCATCTGGTTCTTTTGCGAATGATTTTATTAGAAGTTCTAACCCTGGCAAGGTGTTTATCCTAGATGACGGCGATTTACTCTTTAATGTGTATCAGAGTTGTATTTACGATGCAAGTACTCCTTTTGGTATCGCAAAGTCTACTTTCCCAGAGTGGTTCAGGATCGATGCATCCGATCTAGCCCTACCCGTCAGTACAGGTGAGGTGACTCGTAGTATAGATGGTCGGGTATACCCTAATCCTGTCGTTGACTTTGTCAATGTTGATTTTGGTGACTATGTGACTGGTATGACCTCTTTATATGATAGTAATGGTGCCTTACTAGATCAGCGCTACCTTGATGATGTATCGATGGTGACCTACGATATGTCAGCATACCCGACGGGTATTTACCAGGTACAGGTAGTGGGTGAGGGTGGTCGTGTATGGACAGAGCGATTAGTCAAGGTGCAGTAAAGAAGCTGACCAGTAGATGGTGGACATGCCGCCGTCTACCGGTTGGTTTTCACCCTTGTTGTTTTAATCTACTTTATCATTGATCTGTAAACATGCACCCGGCCGACAAGGAACTAACGACCAGCCACGAACAACTACTCAGG
>CAYMFD010000270.1:0-2128 GCA_964389475.1 uncultured Saprospiraceae bacterium | reverse complement strand
AGTTAAGTGGACAAATATTCTTATTCGGGTAAAGGAGGATAAAGATATGGAAAAGGCTTTCTGTAAGTTTTATGAAAAATTAAAAGAAGTTGAATGGCAAAATCCTAATGATGTCATAGCCACATTTAATTCAGCCGATATTTTAAAGTGTAAAAATGGAAATAGAATCGTCTTCAACGTCGGTGGTAACAAGTATAGATTAATTTGTGGATATTACTTTGGGAAGTTATATACCCAATTATTTGTAAAATTTTTGGGCACACATAAGGAGTATGATCTCATAGATCCTTGCGACGTAAACGTATTTAGAAAATGAAGAAGTTAGTATATACTATAATTAAAGATCAAGAACAATATGATAAATATTGTGAGATTCTTGAACAATTGGTGAATGCTGCACCCAGCATTGCTGAAGACGAGATTAATCTCCTTTCGTTATTAATTAGCGATTATAATCAAAGAGTGATGGAGCAATTTAATCATCAGATGGATCCTGTTGAGTTACTGCAAGATTTTATTCAAGAAAATAATATGTCACAACTTCAGCTTGCAAATAAAATTGGAGTCTCGCCTCAACTCTTAAACGATGTATTGAAATACAGAAGAGAAATTACCAAAAAATTGGCTTATAGGCTATCGGCGGAATTCAAGCTAAAATACTCAGCTTTTTTAAAACCCTACAGGATCAAAAAAGCAAGTTAAACGAAAAAGTGGTAGCCTTGCACTAGCTTGGTTATATGGGGGAGAGGCTTGACATTATCTTACTCATAGTCAGTCGTAGCCAGACTCATTGCAAGACTAGTAAGAGGGTTCGGACATCGATACGAGTCTCAGCTATAGAAACTCTAATAAGTAAACGAGGGACTTGAAGTTTTCCATTTGCCCATCTAGCCTATCAAGCCACAAGCCGTTTACTAAATATCACCTTACCCTCCCCGTCATCCCAGAAGTCAGGTATCGTAGCCACTAGATCGTAGCCTTGCTGTGCATAGAAGGCGCATGCACCTATCTGGTCGGGCGAGGTGCTGGTCTCGATGATGAGTAGTCGGCCTCCTTTGGTAAGGAGGAGTTGCTCTAGGTAGGTGAGCATCTGGCTCCCGATGCCCTGGCGCTGGTGGCCGCTGTGTACGCCGATAGCGTATAGGTTGTACGTACCATTGGTGAGGGGCATGGGCTCGCAATAGCCTATAGATAGTGGTCTGTCATCACTATACACAGCGAACCAATGTGCCTCGGTGGCAGGATTGTCTAGGTAGTCCGCGATCATATCGTCAAGGTAGGCGGACGGGAACAGGTCGCAGCTGTCTAATATTGCCTTGAGGTCCGGTAGGTCGTGTCGCTGTATGGGCTTGGTGGTCATAAGGTGTCGGAGGGCATGGACGACTAGACGAAAAAGTCCCAGTACTGCTTCTTCGGCGTGCCGGATGAGATGCGGATGGGCTCTTTCTTGACAGGATGTAAAAATGACATCGAGACGCAGTGTAGGCAGATGCTCTTGTCTTGGTTAGGGCGGTCACTGCCATACTTGATATCACCGACCATCGGGCAGTCGACCTTGGTCATCTGTACGCGTAGCTGGTGGGGGCGGCCCGTGATGGGCTTGAGTTCTACTTTCTGCAAGCCACTCAGCTCGCCGAGTACGCGGTAGTGGGTCTCGGCCTGCTTGGTGCCTTTCTTCTTTTTGGTATAGACATGGACGTAGTTACGAGCCGTATCCTTGAGGACGTGGTGTATCAGCGTGCCTTCAAACTCCGGGAGGCGTCCTGATACGATAGCATGGTAGGTCTTGTCGACCTTCTTGTCTCTCAGCAGTTCATTCATACGAGAGAGAGCCTTGCTGGTCCTTGCGAAAATCACGACACCACTCACTGGGCGGTCTAGACGGTGTATGACGCCTAAGAATACGTCGCCGGGCTTATTATATCTGTCCTTGATATACTGCTTGACGTGGTCGGCAAGGGTGACGTCACCGGTACTATCGCCATGGACGAGCATGCCGGCTGGCTTGTCTACTGCGATGAGGTGGTTATCCTCGTATATAACCTTGATCGATACTCTGTGCCTTGCCATAAATCCTACGCTTGAAGCCGCAAAGGTAGGTTAAGCTTATGGATAGCTGGGAAGGGGG
>CAYMFD010000269.1:914-2138 GCA_964389475.1 uncultured Saprospiraceae bacterium | reverse complement strand
CAGCCTACCCAGACCGCTACGAGCGACTACCACTCTTGCAAGCGATCAAGGAGGCGTATGACCAAGATGTGATGATAGATGATCCGATGACGTAATTCACAGATCCACTGTTTGTAAGATAGTGATGACGATCTATAACTTTCAGATCAGTCGTTCAGGCAAGTCAGGTAGATACTCTATTGTCAGCGATGATGGGCAGCAGAGGCAATTTTTCGCCACACACTGGCGGCCGGTAGTTGTAGGTGAACCGACCTATGCAGGTGAGGGGGTGATGGATGTGGTGGAGAATTCGGAATATTTGAGGCTAAGACTGGGAGATTTGTTGATTGTGAGGTATTTTTAAATGGCAAAACAAACGAGTAAGTTTCGCACACCATACATACCCTTAAATGTAAGGGTATGATGAACAAGCGTAGAGGGCTATTCTTGGTTTTATAAGTGGTGCTGGACGGGTGTGCTGACCTCTTAAATGCCCATCATTGCCTCTACTAGTCATTTTCTTTTGTTGCTTGATAAGCAACTTAAACTACATCTAAAATGAACCTTAACTATCTAGTTATTTTATTAGCCTTAGTGTTTATTATCTGGGGAGGATCCAGCCTTGTTTTAGCTTTCTCGTCTATCCGAAAGGCTTTATCAGGCCTTCAATTGGTAGGACATATAGCTAAGGCGCTGTCTTTAGTACTTGCTGGATTTATATTGGGGTTGCTGTTTTGGCCTTTATCGGACGATGGTAGCAAAGGAATTACAGTCGGGGATGATTCTAGGTTCGGTTCCTATAGCATTGTTTCAAGTAGTGTAGCGGAGAGTACACTGGTGTTGGAAGAACTTGCTCGAACTAAAATTGATGATTACAGGATACCACAAGCTGTAGCAGCCAATATCCTTACCAATCACAAAAATATAATAGCTGCTAGAGAATCTAGGCCTATTGATGAACTGAATAGGCCTGGTGATTCAACACGTTCAGTTTATCTTCCTCTGCCTGAACTTTTATCTGCTATACGAAGCGCCTTTGGTACTAGTTATTTAATCTCACCACGCCTAAATGATGCAGGTTTGTATTTACGTTTGGCTAACTATGGAGATGGTGCAGTTCGGAATTCACTCCCAAGTGAGCAGCAGCATTTAGTAAAGGATTATATGACTACTGTGGTGGGCCAAATTGCAGAGAAGTCAGCTACTGGTCAGATAACGATAGTGGATGCCGCTCAGTTTTTCAAT
>CAYMFD010000269.1:0-904 GCA_964389475.1 uncultured Saprospiraceae bacterium | reverse complement strand
GAACAATATGTCCAAATAAGTGCCCAATAGAAGATCAATAGTCCGACCAAACCTAAATGACCCTGCAAATCCCTGCATACGGCTACATTACCCTCCTAGCTTTACTGTTCGCAGGGCTACATCGGTTACAAGGTGTTGGCAGTCGAGTTGTGATTGCCTTGCTCGTACTAGTGTGTCTAGTAGAGTTCGTAGTAGCTCCATCTATAGCAGTAGTCTACGGCAATAACCAAGCGCTTTATTCTATTTATACACCAATTCTAACCAGTCTTTATATCTATTTATTATCCTATCGACATGACCAATATCGATGGTGGCTAGTCGCCTTGCCATTAGTCGCATTGCCTATTGATTTGTTTGTCAATCCTGACGTAGATGGTTTGCGCATATACCCTTACCTAACAGGGTTATTGGTGTCAGTGATGCTCTTTGTCCGTCGGGTGAGGTATACAATAGTCCAAGAGTCAATCATTGCCTTATGGCGGCAGCAGCAGTTCTACCTTGGTCTGGGGGTTGCCTTGTTTTTCCTGATGATGTTTCCTCTACTATGGTGTATTGACCTCTTTATTACAGAATCTTCTAGCGGCTTGTACGGTGACTTGCTACAGACGGCCAATTTTCTCCTAGCCCTTGGTTATCTTGGTGCTGCCTTATGTCCTACACTGACTCCGAAATCTACCGAATCATAATCGCATCTGCTGTGATGCCCTTACTCACTGTGGGGGTCTTGGCGTACTTTGTTTACCTTTACATCAAGCGCAAGAACCAATACGAGATAGACCTGCGTGATCGTCAACTTCGAGAGCAGCAACTCATCATCGAGCGGCAAGAGGCCCTCTACCACGAACGTAGCCGCATCGCTGGTGAGATGCATGACGACCTAGGCGGTGGCCTCACGACCATCAAG
>CAYMFD010000268.1:0-2145 GCA_964389475.1 uncultured Saprospiraceae bacterium | reverse complement strand
GAGCGACTACCACTTCTACAAGCGATCAAGGAGGCGTATGAAAAGGGTGTGATGATAGATGATCTGATGACGTAGTGGGGTCAAACGTCTATAGACTCCCATGACGATACAATATGTACACTATCCACTGATTTCAGGCACTACATTAATGCTAGTACAACTCTACACTGATGGGGTCTATCGTAATCTCCTTTTAGCTTTCAACTCAGGACTTTCCACTTTGGACTTTCCGCTTTCCACTTTCGACTTGACCTAACCAAAGTTATATACCACAGGCTCTGCCATCACGCCACCTTTGGGATATAGCAAACAAACTAATAGTCATGGAAACAATCACCACTTTACCAACTCCTCAGACAGTATCAGAAGTCAGCGAGATTATTGCAACGATAATCGATGACTACAGATCAGGTCGCATAAGTAAAGAGCAAATCAGTAGGCTGATAAAGGAGCACAGTCAGCTTCAATCTACTATCCAATGGCATGGGTTTAGTAAACCTTATGGCTATTCGGGAGACTTTGCCATTATAGATAAGATATATACACATCACATTACACCAGTTAAGGAGGCCGCTTGCTGGGATGAGTACTTTCATACGCAAGCGGCACCGATAGCAGTACGTAATCGTAAAACGTACTTCAAAAAGTGGATAGCAGAGAAAGTAGATTCTATTGGCACCAGATTTAACTTACTGAATATCGCCAGTGGACCTGCAAGAGACCTTTATGAAGCGTACAATGCACTTGATAAAGAGCATGTCCTCAGGACGACTTGTGTAGAGATGGATCCTGATGCGATAGCCTTTGCCAAGACACTCAACAAGTCTCACCTAGATAGCGTCACTTTTATCCAGAAGAACATCTTCCGATATCAAGATACTACCGTATATGATGGTATCTGGTCGGCGGGCCTTTTCGACTACTTTGATGACAAGACATTTGTAAGAATCCTCCGACGGATGCGTGACTGGATAGGCGAAGGTGGTGAGATAGTTATAGGCAATTTCAACGCAGATCATAATCCTAGTCGCGACTATATGGAGCTCCTGGGTGACTGGTACCTCCATCATCGGACCGAGCATCAATTGATAGATCTTGCGTTACAAGCCGGTTACCCACGTGGGACTACACGTGTGCAGCGAGAACCCGAGAACGTCAATCTATTTCTTCACATCAACCTCTAATAAGCCCAGCCATGCAACCATAATCGTTAAGCCACTATGCAAAAGAGCTTGGGCATTTAGTGCCAAGAGAGGCAACCAAGTCAGCTACCTACAAACTAGCATATATGTTGATGCACGCCATTCACATATTCGTCCAGCTAGGATTGATCACTTATTTAAACACTACTCTCTACGCTATTGTCGGCTCAGTACTGGCAGGAGTTTCGATTGCCTGCCTATTTCTTTACAGCCATGAGTTATCGCATGGTACTATCGTTAGGGTACAGCCATTTTACTACGCTTTGGAGCTCTTTTTTTGGTCCTTTAGCGGGATACCTCCCACAGTGTGGAAAAGAGTTCATAATGACAGCCATCATAAGCATATGAATACTTATGATGATCCAGATAGAAAGACATTTAAGTCAGAGTCTAGCTTTTGGTCTAGGCTTTATAACATTTTCATCTATCCTAACAAGAGTCTGCGCTACAGCCTTACGGTGGGATTTGCGATGATGTTTTATTCCACCAAGCATACATTGGCTGTATTCTATCGAGGTGGCAGCAAGCCAGCTATCGTTACGAGCAGACCCAAGTACAGCAGAAAGGAAGTTCGTCGTGTAGCGTATGAATTGATATTTGTACTGCTATTTTGGTCAGGTATTGCGTGGATCGCCGGACCATTTGCCCTGATTTTCTGCCTAGTGAGTTGGGTGACCTATTCGGCTTTAGTCATCTCGATAATTATCACTCAGCATTTACGTGATCCTGTTTTCATAGATGTAGCCGACCCTCTTTTGACCTCTACTTCTATTATCCTACCCACGTGGTTGGATAAGCTGATTGATTGGCATTCTTTTCACATCGAGCACCACTTGTTTCCTGGGATAAATTTTGACTACTACCCTGAGATCAGTCAAGAGATTCAGGCAGCCTACCCAGACCGCTACGAGCGACTACCACTCTTGCAAGCGATCAAGGAGGC
>CAYMFD010000267.1:0-2147 GCA_964389475.1 uncultured Saprospiraceae bacterium | reverse complement strand
TCCATACGATTGCTAGTAGCGGGGTGTGTCTGGAAGTACTCCATGCTTGCTTCTATATCGACCTTGTAGCTCGTCTTGTCCTCGATCTCTGACTCTAGCCGCTGTGTCTCTGACTGTAAGCGGGTAAACAGGTCGTACATAGCAGATGGCCTGATCTGTGCCGCTCGCAAGTATGCTAGGCCTACCAGGTCAGCCTCTGTCTCATGGGCTCTATTATTGGATAGCTGGTATACCTGCGTCGCATTATCTAGGACGACAGAGGAGGCACCAGCAACGTCACCAGTCAATACAGCGAATAGAAAGTAACTGGAGACACTACGAGCGATCTGCTTAAAGGAGTGCCGCTCATTAACATGTGCTAGTTCGTGTGCTATCAAAGCTGCTAGTTCGTCCCAGCTCTCGGTACTCTCTATCAAGCCCTCGTATATGACGATCTGTCCACCGGGTATGGCAAAGGCATTGACTACGTCTTGTGTCGCATAGTCGATGCGTATATCGTATGGGCTTTCAAATCCACAGGCGGCATAAAACTCCTCAAGTAGTAAGGACTTATCTGCGTCTTTGTCAACGAGCAGGTCCATATTATTATACATCACCTGGCCGGCACGTGCTTCGACACTAGGTGGTAGTAGGGCCACAGCTCGCTCGCCTATCCAGGGAGACAGGTGTACGGCATAGGTATATAGAACTGTAAGTAGTACGACCAACCCTCCGACGACTAGTCGTACGCCACCGGTCTGAGTGATGAGGTGGTAGATGGACTTGACCTGGCTCTCCTGGTCACCTACGAGGGTGAGTATAGGTCGGGCACCAGCACCATTGAGCTCTAGTCGCTCATGAGGAAAAGTACCGTAACTGAGCAACACCTTGTCGCCCGTGGCGAAGCTCTCGCTGGAGATGTCTACATAGAGCCAGTGCTTATTAATAGCACCGTCGTCACCTACTATTTTTATGCCAGCCGCTTGTTTTCTGACCTCAACGCTGTGTGGCTTAGAGCTTTGGCCATCAAAGTACTTTCCTACCATACGCTACTGATATCCACTAAAACCCAAAATCAATATCCATCATGTCACTCAGCTCATCACCACTGGCATCGGTGTAGTCATTGTCACTTTGCGTCAGCTCATCATAGTTAAAGGCATCGGGGACAATCACGTGGTCCATGTACATGCGCATGGTCCTCATAAAGGTCCATGGAAAGGCTAGCCCAAGTGTTACGATCAGGAGCAGGCCATTGACTACTAGAGTTTGCCATGCTGTGCCATTCTCTAATGTAGAAATGAATCGCTGTCGTTTACTACCATCTTGTAAGTAAGTATAGTTGACTGTAAAGTTGAACCTGTTTTTGATAAAAATAGGCAGGTATAAAAAGAGGGTAGGGTAGAGTAGTATAAAGCCAAGGATGTTAATACCAAACAGATCGCTACCATGACCCTTAAAGTCAAACCGTAGGTCACCGATCTGGGTGTGAGAGAATAAGTATCGCTGGATATTGACCCTCATCCAAGAGCCATATATGCCGAAGGTGATAATCGTAAGTGCTAGGTTCTTAAAGAAAAGGACCATAAAATCTGACAGGTTACCATCAAAAGCAAAGAAGATGCCTCTCCATGAGGTCCTAGATACTCGATACTTCCACCCACCAAAAATGGCGAAGGGTATTAAAGCGATGAGCAGCAGGTAAAAGGAAAGGATAAATAGAAAGCCATATTTACTAGTCGCAAAGACTAAGATCGAGATATAAAAGGAAATAAAGATCGAGTACATGATCAGAAAACCTTTAAACATCTCCTTGCCCGTCCCATTAAAAACGAATCTAGAATCGTTAAACTCTGTTTCGTTCCATAGGTACTTTCTATAGGCTGCCTTGGCCCAGGGATAGTATAGGCCGAGGGTAATTAACGTAAGTACTACGTTTACGACTACAATACCAAAATAGGTAGAGCCTTTGCCAAAAAACGCTAGATAGTCGTCTGATTCGTTTTCAGTACGTGGAGGAATATTGCTATTCATGGGTCTTTGCTGTTATAATCGCTAAACTACCACAAAATTTACTTCTTTTCTGTCGATAGCCTACAACCGCTCTTGCCATGCCCAGGCAGACCTCGTCATATCGTCTAGGTCGTATCTCGGCTGCCAGCCCAGGA
>CAYMFD010000266.1:0-2167 GCA_964389475.1 uncultured Saprospiraceae bacterium | reverse complement strand
ATAGTATCCACAGCGCCTTGAGGTCTGCCAGCGGCGTAATCTGCCTCGTCAGTGGTACTACCTCATGAGGACAGCCCTCATTATAGACGACATCATCAATCTCTGGGCCGTCAGCACTCATCATGAAAACCTCGAAGCCTTGCTCCTGCGCATACCGCATCTGACCTGTGATGAGGTACTTGAGAGAGATAGGGACAGTGGTTATGCGGATGAGTTTAGGCACTTATCACTGCAACAAGGTGGACAATGGTAAAATGCTGGCATAATGGGAAGCCCCAGCCTGTGTCAAATGTCTACCATCTTGACTTATAAACTTGCAGTCTGGTGTAAAGGCCTCTACCCGATCACCAACCAAGACAGGTGATAACATATCAATGTACCTACCCTTATACTCTTTTGATAACCGCATATTTTCGCTTACATATGAGGGGGCTAGCACATTTGTCTGGGTGCAGTAATCCTCTGACCTTAGGTTGTTATAGACAATACCCATATTCTTACCAAAGTTCTTGCTACCCAATACGTAAACTCGCTCATCACTTAACCACTGAGGTGGTAGCCTCCCCTGATCTAGCAGTGGATTATCAGCTGTGGCATGCATGCCAACAAATACATAGTCGAAAGGAGCAGCAATCTCAGGCATTGTAGGCATCCACTCGAGGGGGCAGTACCGAATATCACGAGGCCTTATGCCATACTCTTTAAGAATATTGCCAAAGTCGCGAGCATAAGAATCACCTATCAGAAGGATAGAAGACCTACTTGCATCTAAAGACAAGACCGATGTATCAGGTGTGATACTTGCATTGTATACGCTATGCATACCTGCATCGACATCTAGATCCGTAATACCTAACTCCGGCACGGCCCGTACGACACCCGAACATCTATGCAGCTGGGCTCCGCAAGCCACTAGTAATATCGAGGTAGCGACAAAGAGGACCATAAAAGGTCGATTGCCCAAGAACTGCCTACTACGAAGTGGATTCTCGACCAACCTGTAGCTAAGTAGGGACAAGATATAGGTGAGTATGAATAAGACTAGGCCCTGTGGAGCGGTTAAGTCGTGAGTCCATGTGTACTTTACAGCTACGACAAGCAGGAAATGCCATAGATAGAAACTGTATGATATCTGACCAAGCTGCCGAAGCCATTTTGTAGACAAGAGCAGGTCAAGCCATGAGGCCTTCGTAGGGAAAGTCAATATAAACAATGCAGGTATCAATGTTGCTATCAGACTGAGCCACGGGTCATTAGCATCAAATAAAGGCACTACAAACAATAGAAGTAATGCAAGCAGTGTAGCTGATGCTGCCCACACTGACTGAACGGCCACCTCTCTCCGCAGCAATAGCGCTACTACGGCTCCAAGACCGAACTGATAAATCCTGGAAAAAATACCGTAAAATCTCAAATCGGGATTATCTAACGAGAGGCTATAAGCCAGAGATACAAATGTCAACACCACAATTACAGCGGTAAAGTACCGCTTAGATAGTAGTACAAGCAGTAAAGGGATACTCAGGTAAAACTGCATCTCGATACCTAGACTCCATGTATGGAGCAGCGGCTTAAACTCATTAATCGTATCCCAATAATCCTTAGTGGTTACAAATAGTAGATAATTATTGGCATATAATGACGAGGCGACAATACTTTGACCCAGATTCTCCAGATCGTCGGGAAGCATCGCATAGAGACCAAATAGCAGCGCCGCAATCATCACCAAGCATAGTGCAGGCGCTAATCTACGTAATCGCTTGACTAAGAACTGCAAATAATCCTTCCACAGAAAGGCTGTCTTGCTAGTCACATTTCGCACGATGAGGAAACCGCTCAAGACAAAAAACAAGTCAACACCCAAATAGCCAAAAGGTAGCCACCCTACATGAAATAGAAATACGGCAACCACGGCAAGAGCTCTCAAGCCATCGAGGTGAGAGAGGTAGTTACTTGTCTTTACTTGCAAGTTGATTTTTCACCATCCTAAATTTTCCACTACTTTCTGTCGGTATATCAGCCACTAGCTCAAGCTTGATTCTCATCAATGGACCCAAGCGAGCCTGCAAGGCAGCTGTGAACTTTCGTTGATCGTCTTGAGAGTAGGCACTACCTGGTACAAGCAGGACCAGCACTTCACTCGTTGTCTTTTGTATCACCTGAAACT
>CAYMFD010000265.1:900-2187 GCA_964389475.1 uncultured Saprospiraceae bacterium | reverse complement strand
TACTCAGGTGTTTTTTACGGTGCAATATATAATCATATAGGCTCTATTACTTGGCCTTTTTACTACCTCTTGTGCTTCGTTGATATTAATGCTTCGCTTTTACTGTGTTTTGTAGTAATCTAAGTAATCTGAGCTTTGATGCAGATATAGTGCAATGTGATTTCTATCTTTAGTGACTTTACTAGCACCTAGCAATGTCATCCAGTACTATTAGATATCTTAAGATAGAGTTTGATCAGTCTCTGCAGGCATACGAACTACCGTATTTTAGAGCCGCAGTAATAGAGAAGACGAAGCGAAAGGCAGACACCTTTCATAATCATGATGGCCAAGAGGGGTATCGCTATAGATATCCACTGATACAGTATAAGATCAAAGACCGCCGTCCGTGTATGGTCTGTCTTGAGCAAGGTACTGATGACGTGCATCTGCTGCTGGGTGCTAGGGATTTCAGCTTTCTGATTGGTGATAGGCCTTGCACCATGTCTATCCGAGATCTTCAGTTGTCGTATGTAGAGCTTTCCCTTAAGCGATCAATCCAATATACGACAAGGCACTATCTAGCCCTCAATCAAGAAAATTACACTACCTACAAGCAACTTACTCGTCTAGTGGATATGCTTGCCATTCACTTAGGGATATTTGCCGAGGAGGTAGCAGGTATCTCCAAACGAGAGATAAGGTGCAGCATTCTAGAAATTATAGGAGAGAAATTTATAAAATATAAAAACATCTACCATCAAGCCGTTTCACTACGGTTTGAGACCAATCTAACATTGCCACCTTATATCGGAATCGGTAAAGGAGTCAGTTTGGGCTTTGGCTCAGTAATAAAGAGTAAATAGAATATGGCTTACAAGTATTTATACGGCGCAAGCGTGCAAGGTATACAGTCCTTCATCTTTGCAACTAATAAACTAAGAGAGATCGCCGGTGCAAGTGAGATTGTAGAAGAGCTAACAAGTGAGGCTCTAATCACTAGTGTGTCACAGGATGCCGAGCGATCTGGCCTTATCCAGCGAGCTGCTGGTACCATTAAGTGGGCTGTAGAGAGCAGAGAGGCGATTGCCCATATGGTGCGAGATTACCCTAAGGAAGTAGCAAAGCTTGCACCGGGTCTTACACTATCACAAGCTCTAGTACCTATCGATTCTGAGAAAGGATTAGCTGCTGCAACTTCAGCGGTCGTTGTCGCGTCTTGTACTACTTCAGCAGACTCAGCCGATACAACTGGTTGCTCTTTCTTTTGTTCACTACATCCGGTTCCTGCAAGTAATAAGGTAATCG
>CAYMFD010000265.1:0-890 GCA_964389475.1 uncultured Saprospiraceae bacterium | reverse complement strand
ATAAGTTCGAAGGACGATAAGCCAATAGACCGAGGTACACAAGCAAAGCTTGAAAACAAAACTTTAACCATTTTTAAAGATGGTTTTGATGTCGATATATCGCATGATCAGGTGCCTTACGATATGGATGATCTCACGGGCTCTAGTAGCCAGTGGATTGCCGTAATGCATGCTGATGGTAACGGTCTCGGTGTCTTACTGCAGAATATGTCTAAAAAATTAAGCGGGAGTAAGGCTGATATCCATACTACTATTGATGTGTTTCGTAGGTTTTCTCAGGGATTAGAAGAGGCCACTAAAGAAAGCAGTCGCAAAGCCTTCGAAGCCTTTGGTAAGCAGTACACAACTAACGATAAATACCCTATACGACCTATTATCCTGGGTGGTGATGACATTACAGTAGTGATGCGAGCAGATTTGGCACTGCCATTTACCATAGAGTTTATCAAGCACTTCGAAACAGAGACAAAAAGCAAATTAGCCTTTCTTAAAGAATACGGGATTACCCACATTAAAAACGGTCTTACCGCTTGCGCCGGGCTAGCCTATGTCAAAAAAGCATACCCATTTCATTATGCGATTGACCTTGCAGAAAAGTTATGTAAAGGAGCTAAAAAATGGGTTAAGAGTGCAGCAATTTCTGACTATGGGTCAACTGACAAAGTCAAAACCACTGATGGTATTCCACGATCAGCAGTAGACTTTTACAAAGTACTCGATAGCTACATCGATGCAGACCTCTCGACAGTTAAGAAAAGAACAATGTGGACAGGCATCGAAACAGACATGCGGTTTGATGTAGGTCCATATCTAGTGGTACCTTATGATAAGGAGCCTAATACAGACGACCTCAATGCCCTAGTACATGCACTGGAGGACATAGTGAAGGG
>CAYMFD010000264.1:0-2214 GCA_964389475.1 uncultured Saprospiraceae bacterium | reverse complement strand
CGGTAGATTATCACTACATGTACACCTGGACATCTTCCTCCAATTTTGTTACTAATAACCCTACGGCGGAAGGAGCTATAATTGATAATTTTGCTCTCACTTGCGAAAATCAAGATTTACAAGGGGCTATCAGCACAATGATAGGTTCTTGTGAATACCAGTTCGAACCTGACATTGCCAACATTTCTGTAATTGCAGAGATTGAGTGGGATTTTGGTGATGGTAACTTTTCGACACTTATAGATCCAAAGCATAAGTATGCCAATAGCGGCACTTACAACGTAGTTGTTAATATTAAAGATGTAAATGGCTGCTGTGCTACTGCGGAGACAATCGTGGTTTGCGATCCTACAAATACTTTCCATCTATGTTGGTCACATAACTTTGATAATAATATGCAACGTTTTAACGATGAATCATACATAGGGCTACGTGTAGAAGAGGGTAATAGCTCAGTCGTTGACTACCCTTACTATCCAGGCGGTACTAGTATTAGTACAAAACACATGGAAATATACGGACACCTTGTAGGAACTTTATCAAGCGTGTATGGCATACCAGCAGCTGATATAGATCACTCTAGCAATATGCATGGATGCAACAAAGGAGGTGTCGCAGTAGCCGCTTGCTACGTGGTTAACAATGCACCCCTTTCTCAAATCACAAATATATATATGTATGGCAATGGATCTTTTCCTACCGTGGAATGGGAGGACTAAAAGGTGTATTGAAGAGATTTTGTGGACTTTTGTTATAAGTTTACTTGCTTGTCAATGCCTTATTGCCCAATGCCCTGACAGAGACCTCGAGATATCAAGACAGACTCAGCTAGACAGTTTTGCAATAATCTACCCGGATTGTGAGGTCGTGAGACAAGAGATGCTAATAACCGGACCAGATATCCGTAATGTAGATGCGCTGAGTAGTATCAGCGAGTCGTATGGGGGCTTGCTTTTATTGGATTGTCACAACCTTGACAATATCGATGGTCTACGCAATATCGAACGGGTATTTCTTGGACCATTATGGATCAGATCAGATGCTAACTTAGACTTTCGAGCCTTGGATAAACTATTGGCAGCACAGAAAATCGATCTTGATATTGAAGGAGTGGACACTCTTCGCGGCTTTGATAGCCTTAAGAGAGTGGAAGGTAGTTTATCAGTTACCAGTGGAAGGGTAATAGTAAACCATGCATTTAAGAGATTGGTGCACATAGGTAGCCAGTTTAATTGTATCCTACCTAGTGTGCCGTCTATAGGCTTTGATAGTTTACTTTATTGTGGCACCTTTCGGATGGCAGCTGGTTCTGTCGTTACCTCTTTCGAAAACATACATCCTGATTTCAGGTGCGAAGACATATTCATAGCAAGCTGTCCTCAGCTGCGAGACCTAGCTTTTATGAGGGGTATGGATAGTGTAGAACAAGTATACTTCTCTCGCCTAGATGCTCTACCTGACCTAAAGGATATGGCAGACTTGCAGCATATAGAGCTGCTAGACCTGACAGATATGCCGGTTCTGAATCTATCGGATCTAGAATCGCTACGGTCTATAGATGAACTTCATATAAGATTGAATGATAGGATACAGCGCTTAACGCCACTCTCTCGCGATTGTGACCTAGGGGGTCTTTATATATTTAGATGTGATAGTATCAATGATGTATCGGCATTTGACGTCGTCGATACGGATGATATGGACTACTTAGACTTTAGTGATAATCCCTTACTCTCCGCTTGCTCTAGTCCATGGGTATGTAGGCATATAGAGCGGGGAGGTACTACTACCCTAGGGGGTAATGCACCTGGCTGTAATAGTCAGGCTGAGGTCTTGGCCGCTTGCACGACATCTTCTACTGATGACGAGCAACCTGTAAGCGGGGCCATCTACCCTAATCCTGCACGTGACTTCCTCTACCTGCCTGAGGGCTATACCGCTGGGGCAGATGCTAGCATCGTAGGCTCGGATGGTCAGGTACACTTAGTCATCGCAGCAGGAGATCACACCGTAGACATAAGTGGTCTTACAGCAGGACGCTACATTCTCATATCGCATGACAAGGCAGGTATAACCCGCCACCCATTTCTTAAATTATGATTATGATCAGATTGATATTTATCCTAGTAGGCTTGATTATCGCTACATCTAGTCTACAGGCGCAATGCCCTGACAGAGACCTCGAGATATCAAGACAGACTCAGCTAGACAGTT
>CAYMFD010000263.1:0-2215 GCA_964389475.1 uncultured Saprospiraceae bacterium | reverse complement strand
TCATCCATATCTAGCGGATCTTCGCCACACTCATCACCAGCGCCTATCTCTTGCTCACCGTCACCGTTAGCGTCATGCCAGAGGGTGATGTCGAGGGATTGCGCTGAAGTCACTGAAACTAAGAGCAAATAAAAAACGATGAAAATGGCGATCTTACTCATGATTACATATTTATCTCGTAAAGCATTCAATAACAACAACTACACTGTAAAATAGCAAACAGACATCAGAGTTACACCACCTTTACACGCATAACACTACAATGTGCCCAGCAAGACACTCACACCGCATAAGTATCGAAGTTAATTAAACGGAAGAGGCAGCTCCCGAAAGGAAACCGCCTCTTTGTAAACAAGTGAATCGTTTGAAGACTACTTAGGCACATACGTCCGCGTACCCCTACTGTTAATATAGTACTTACCACCTCGCGGACCAGTATATATGGTCTTGCCCGCTCGTGAGCTATAAGATTGAGAACTATAGTCGCGTGGCACTGTTCCCGACGTACCTGTGTAGGTATTAGTGTTACCCCGTGTGCTATAGTTATCCCAGTTTGTACCGTTGCTCACTGTTTTGTAGTGGCCCGACACATAGGTACCATCCGTCTTGTAGTAGCCGTTGACATAGGTTGTACTCTGGGCGAACGCTGCTACAGCCACTAGGCTAAAGAAGAGAGAGAATAAGATGCTTTTCATAATAACATGTGTTTAAATTAAGTAAGAAAACACAAGTCTACGTTGCGAGCCTACATTGCTGACCGTACGATGTATAAGCGTGGACAAATTATGTATAACGTGAGCCTATCAATCAAAAATCGTCAACGTCTGCTTAATCGTCACTCCTCGTACTTTGAGTACATAGTAGTATATCCCTGCCGGATAGCCGCTTCCATCCCAGTCATTGCCATAATCTTCTGCGTAGAAAATTTTTTGGCCCCAGCGATTATAAATCCATAACTCGCTATCCTCTAAAATCTCGCTATTATTAAATTTTAGGCTGGCAAGCATAGTATTGTCTCGATCTAGGAAGGTCGTTTGTACGATGTCCTCTAGGTCAGCATTGATAATATAGACGATCGCCTGCTCACAGTCTACGCAGTCCGGGGTACATACCTCATAGGTTATGGTGAGGGTATCTGCGAATGGCTCCTCAACCAGAATGGATAGGTCTCCTGGAGGCAGTAATTCAGCATTGACGATATCACTCGATATATCAATTATCTCGGCTATATAATCAAGCGGCACCTCATCGTTTTCTAGCACATCGATCGTCTCAAAAGACCTAGGACTGATCGATGTAAAATCGTCGTTGAGGTCGAGATCACAGTCGTCGATGGATACACGTACTTCAATACAAGTCTCGATCACGCAAGTACCATTGTAGGTTACCGTAGCACAGTACTCCGTATTTATATCTGGGCTTATTAAGATATCGAAGCAAGGCACTTGCAAGCATGGTAATACCTCGCCTGATGAGGTAGCAGTCCATACTATCTCATCTACCGCAGATGTATCTATAGGCTCAATGAGCAATCGTAGATCTACAGTATCACTAGGCGATATACTCACAAAAGGACCCTCAATCTCAGCGGTAACCGTAGGGGCAGATACTAGTTCAAAGTTCTCCACGCTGCTACAGCCAGTCGTTGGGTTTACAAATTCCACCTGGTAATTACCTGGTGCTAGACCTGTAAGGTTAGGGTTAGCAGTAGTTGTACCGTTTACTACATATTCATAAACCTCACCCTCTACGGCCGAACCTAGTGTCGCCGAACCAAAGTTGTCTTCTATACAGTTAGGGTTTATTGGACTGATAAGACCTTGTGGTATATCCAAGACCACAAAGGTCATTGCCGCCGAGTAGACACAACCTGTATACTCTGCACCAGCACCCGTAAAGGTGTAGACAACTGTATGGGTACCTATGCCAGCACTTATCGGATTGAATTCTGCCAGAGTTACATCATCAATACCAGGGCCCGTAAACTCACCACTACCAGGAGGAACAGATCCGCCTAACCAAGCAACATCGATCGTAGATAGTCCCAGAGTTGGCTCAAAACATAACGTATCATCTACTGACGTAAGCGTAATCGTCTCAGTAGGGCAATCCTGTGAAAAGCACTCTGCACTTGTCCCTACCGTATTACCACATGGATTGTCTGTCACAGCCGTCACTTGTATGATGGCTCCATCGTTTACGTTCATGCCTGTGA
>CAYMFD010000262.1:0-2234 GCA_964389475.1 uncultured Saprospiraceae bacterium | reverse complement strand
TTTATTGAAACTTAGACATCGAGACATCGAGACATCGAGACATCGAGACATCGAGACATCAAAAGTAGGTTGTATCTGCGTTTTTCGATTGTGATGATGCTTTTGTTACCGGCTCTCTTGCAAGCACAAGATGACAATGACAATGACGGATCCGTAGATTCAACTTGGGTGGAAAGATCGCCCGAATACCCACAAATAGAGGTAGTATGCTACTAGAGTTAAGAGAGGGTAGTCCTATTGCTATTATTGATCAGGGAAGTGAGAATATTACCACCGGGTGTGGTAGTGGTTTTAATACTGATTGGCTTGACTCTTATTTCGACTTTGTTGGTGGTGTTCTAGAAGTGTATCTACTGACTACAATTACGCAAGACTTAACTTTTGGTGCTGCTTTGTCAGGTAGTGTCAACTCTATACTGGATAGCTATTTAGAACTGTTTACTACTCCCCTAACAACTAGGACGGGTACTTGTAATACCATTACACAGGCGACTACTTTAGTGGATACCAAGCAGTATCATACAACACTAGAGCCTAATCAGCAGGTGATGTATATGCTGATTAGTAGTGATGCAACATATGTAGGTGGAGGAGGTAATTGGCACTCGAGAGCGGGTATTGCCAGCGACTTTCACTTAGCTGGTGTAGTAACTTCTGGTATTGATGTGCAAGAGTCTGCCTCTCACTGCTGTAGTGATAAGTTTGCCAGTTATACTACAGGCTCGTTATCCTTTGATGGTGTGTATGGTAATGTTGATATAAGTGCTCCTAGGAGCCTTGATGACGCCATGCGTGCCGTAGGAGCATTTCTCGTAGCCTATGGTACTTGGTACAGTGGTATGACACCGGCTAATAATAATACCGGAGTTCCTAACCTTGAGGCAGATCATAATCGCCTTAGAGGTTTTGATTGCTTTAGGACTGCCACAGACTCTCAAGTAAGAAGTATGTCGACTTCAGTTCGACAGCAAGCGGGTGATATTTCAATTGTTCTCGATGACGACCTGGTGGCAACCCTGCAAGGTCAGCGTTGCGATGTGAGTATTTCAGCTATCACTGGACAGCTTGTAAGTGCACAGTCAATTTTTATTGAAGATGGGCAGCAAGTATATGCTATGTCTCAAATGCTTGTACCGCCTGGCGTTTATATAATGACAATTGGTAGCTCAGTTGGCAGGTTTTCTCATAAAGTATTTTTAAACCAGTGATATATGAAATATATTGTTAGCGCATTAATCATACTGCTTTTCTTGACAGCTTGCGAAAGAGATGAAGAGTGTAGCTGTACAAACAGTAATCTATACTGTCATGATGGAGAGTGCAAGATCAAACCGTACATATATCAATTTGGTCCTAGAGCCGGCAGCGTTGAAATAAGGACCGCCTATACGGCTATCGGGTCCTTTAATGGTATATGCTCTGATACGGTAGTTGTATACACTATTGGAGAAGCGCCGTACTACGATCTTAAGATTCACACAGAATATATACCAGGCTTTACTGATGCTCAGACGCAGAAGACCCTCATGGACGACCACTTACGGATCGACTTCCACTATGGTCTATTCTGCGGACCGCCACCACGCAATGAGGTGTCTGCTTTTCATGCACGCCTTTATCAAGACAGTATCGTGCTAGAGGTAGGGGTAGCACCGTGGCCAGACGTATTTGATGAGATTAACGAGGTGACACTGCTCAGCTGGGACCTGCATAAGGAGAAGTATGACATAGACTGTCCAGATTGTTGATGTCCAGGTCTGCTATTGCATGTGCTTACCAAATATTACTAAACTAGTAATCATGAAGTATATATTGATAGTAGTGGTATCAGCCTTCTGCCTTACTGCCTGTGAGAAAGAGGAGGAGTGTGTGTGCACTAATAGTAGTTTGTACTGCGATGAAGGAGAATGTGTGCTGAAGCCATATATTTTTGACTTCGAAGCATTAAGAGCTGGCAGTGTTCAGATAAAAACCGCCTACACGGCCATCGGACCAATTGATGGGATATGTGCTGATACGGTGGTAGCGTTTGTGGTGGGACAGGCTCCTTATTATGACCTCAAGATCTACACAGAGTATGTTCAAAGTCTAAATGATGTAGAGACGCAAAAGATCCTCATGGACGACCACTTGAGGATCGATTCTCACCGTATAGCATTGTGTCAACCGGAACTTTCTCAGGTGTCTGCTTTTCATGCACGCCTTTATCAAGACAGTATCGTGCTAGAGGTAGG
>CAYMFD010000261.1:0-2236 GCA_964389475.1 uncultured Saprospiraceae bacterium | reverse complement strand
TGCTTACATCTGTTGATAGGTCTGTGATGCCGAGATCAGCGGCTGCAAACTTGACCATTTGCATATTTAGTGCTTGCCTACCGTCAGGGCTTATTACGCGGCCAAAGACTACTACCTCATCCCCATCCAATACACCTCTTATGTTTGTAACAAAGCGGTAATCAGGTTGATCCACGATCATATGGCCGACTAACTCCGTTATGCCATCAGGGGTAATCTTGAGTACATCCCAGCCATCTGTGCCCGTGGTACTAGGGTATGCGAAGGCATAAAGTCTATCTTCATTAAGATTGATCTCTTGCATTCGCAGATAGTAGTGATCACCTACCCCCACATCACTTATGTGCTGTACGACTTTGTCCTTATCTATCCATGTTAGCCATGCGGAAGCTAATGGATCAAGCGGTACTGCACTGAACGACACTTGAGAGAAAACAGTAATATCATCTTGGTCTATCCAGGTGTAAAACGGTGGAGTACTTGGGTGCGGCAACTTACTTGCCTCCGTGAGATCGACTTTATCTATGACCTCCCACTCATCAGATGTATACCGATAGGTCTCAATAGCAGCATCTGTAGGATACTCGGCACCATCACGCATGAAATAATAACAATCTAGTTCGTCCCTCCTACTTACAGACATCACGATCCTAACATCAAAGGTGTCAGGTGCCACTGGAGTCTCGTAATACATTGTATCTGGCATACCTGTAAAGTTGAGACTGTTATCTAAGCAGTAAGTAATAAGCATAGGCTCGACAAATGAACGTTGACGAACGAGTTGATATGTACCATCACTTATCGGCAGCAAATTAACAGTGCTAGCACCAACTCTTGCAAAGTCTTCATTTATAGCCTCATTCAAAATATCGACATGACCACTGAAGTTGTCATCAATAATACGAACAAATGGCTGACAGGCTCTATAAGGCAGGCCTATAGGTGTAATACTATCAGGATTAATGTGTGCACACCCTGTACAATAGATCTGGTCATCATAATAATAGACGCCAGTTGATGCCACACGCAATGTATCTGTCAGGTAGTTAAAACCATAATGATCAAGTAGGTCGCCACTTTCTAAGTCTATCTGCAAAAGCGTAAATCCATCATACAAAGCAGAGTCCGACTTGAGAGTTAGCTGAACCGTACAAATACCTTCTTCTACAGCTAGCACCCTCGCACCACTACCTGTGTAATAGTATTCGTAGGTCTCACTTGGTTCTGCAGAAGGGTTAGGAATTGTCTTTTGCCATAGGGGCTCTAGATCATCGAACTCCACTTCGACTGGTGGATCTTGGTATGTCTGCGCCATGGCGATCACAACGGTAAAGCACAGCGTGAAAAATAGGATTAATCTATGCATGTGAATTCACATTTGGTGATATAAGTACAGTTGCTAGGGATTCCATCTCCAGGCAGAGTAGGATTGCCTATTACACCAAAAGGACCCGCAGGTACCAAAGGTGATCCTCCTCCGCAGTTAGCTGGACTTTGGGTAGGTGTTCGCGTGGTATTGACTACAAGGCCACCACCATCGTCTATACATAGCTCAGTAGTCGTGTAGCAGCATCCGGTATTAGCACAGTTAAATATCCTATGTGAGGTAATTCCATCATCATACTCTGTGACGCAGACGGCTGTACATTGCGATCTAGTCCAAGTTACTGTGAAATTACTGCCATTACAGTTAAAATCATTATCCAAATTTAATAAAGACAACCTAAATGCTAGTTGATCTGTAACAGGACCGCTAAATACTGTAGTAAAGTCAATTAGCGCTGCATCCCCTTGCTGTTGGGCCGCTAACAGGTCTGCTACATACTGTGGACAATTATGACTTACAATCCTGTAATTGCCTGCATATACACCCGAGAAACCTCCAGAACCTTCACAATTCACCCAATCAACTTCTATATCGAACAGACAGTCTGGGTAATCAGGGTGTACATAGTCTAGAAGTTCCAAAGTGTGAATTGGCGGGCAATCCAAAATACCAAGATCAATAGCACAACCTGTACTTCGCTGCGATAAGGCCTCTTCCTGAGTATCTTGAGGTGCTTGCATGTGATCATCATCGCTACAGGACGATATCAACAGTGGGACACTGAGCACAATCAAAAGATATACTAAAGGTCGAAAATGATAATGACACCACCTAGTTGGTTGGTTGGTTGGTTGGTTGGTTGGTTGGTTGGTAAATTAATCATAACAAATGAGTTTTTTGGTGGGTTAA
>CAYMFD010000260.1:0-2250 GCA_964389475.1 uncultured Saprospiraceae bacterium | reverse complement strand
GCTTTTCGCTAGCGACAATGACATCAATGGCCGTACCCATCTCTATGGACGAGCCCATCTCTAGTATCCTTACGTTGCTGAAAGTGATGGACATTGTCAACATCTACAGTACGTAGGGCACCAGGAAGAGACTGGTTTTCGGTGAGGACGACGCCGTCATAGGGTTTAGGTGGATTAGGTCTTTTCATATCTCACATCTTGCAGTATAGTAAGTACAACACCAGATAGAAACTTCTGGTGCTGTACTTGTCTACATTTCCTACGGAAAATCATAGATCAAAAGGTCTCTATAATTACCGGTATACACGTATCCTGTCTCAGGGTCTACGGCGATCGCATCATTAAATAGTGGGCTGGGATCCACATCAGGATCGTACGGCGCTATGACGTCGTAGAGGATCTCGCCCGTCAGTGCATCGATGACCAGGAGGCTGTTACCACCGGGCTGTGTCACATTACTCATATATATACGGCCATCATGGTGGACGATGGGGCTCGGTGAGCCGCCTGTATCTGTCCGCCAGATCTCACGACCCGTTTCTACATCTAGGCATACCATAAATCCCGAGTCATTATTAGCGTATACACGACCTTCGGCTACGATGGGGTGACTGCTGAGGATAAAGCTATTGCCATAGTCTCGGGACCAGGCCAGCGTGCCGTCCTCCATGTTGTAGGCGTAAAGCATGTTGTTGGCTAGGATGAGCTTACCATTACTATAGCGGATACGGTTGCCCATGCGACCACCAGGCAGCACCGTCGGGATCGTGTCCGACTGCCAGACCTCCTCACCACGATCGATGTCATAGAGAGTAAGCCAGAAGTATTGCTCTAAAGAGCCGAAACGTACATTACCATGGACGTAAGATAGGTAGTTCTTTCCACTATGCTGAAAGGCTAAAGGGCTGTTGAGATCTGCCACGAATGGCTCATCGTTAATGAAAGAATCGATAACAGTCAACTTTAGTGATTCCATATCATCAGTAGTCAGGACATTTTTGGCATCCCCAATTCTATAGAATGTTCCCAGGACATTTTCGTTCCCGTACAGCTCTCCAATATTGTGGTCCAAATTGCTTTTAGTAGTCGCCTTACCATCAACAGGGTCAATTCTGTAGATTAGATTCCTCTCGGTCACAAATAAGTCTCCGCCTAGAATCTGAGAAGACTGCGACCATCTACCATCACCAAAACCACGAATACCGTACTCATCGAATGCTTCTGACCAAGCCCACCGTTCTTCAAGATCGGTAGTACTGAATGAAGTAATCATCTTTTCGTCATTTTCAACTAAGTCTTGAAAGGTGAGTATCTGGTCATCATGGACCAAAAGCTCTAGAATCTCGGAGGCTAGACCGCTATCGAGTGTTATATGTCCAACTAAGTAAGGTGTGTTGTCCAAATACGTCGTAGAGTAATTACTAGAAGAAACATCGGAGTTAAAACATCCTGACAATAGCATTACTGTAAAAACCGCAATTGCATTGCACTTTGTATTTAGGTACATATCAATTGATTATTGAGCAGTTGTCAATTCTAAAAACTTGATCTGCTTCCAATGGGAATACAAACTGATCATCCACTCTATCCAGCACACCGCCTACTCTAGTATCCTTACGTTGCTGAAAGTGATGGACATTGTCAACATCTACAGTACGTAGGGCACCAGGAAGAGACTGGTTTTCGGTGAGGACGACGCCGTCTAACGATGCCAAATACTTAGTCAGCATAGCTTATATTTTTATCTATCAAAAAAGATGCTGGCCGCTATGCTTCTTGCATAACGACCAGCATCGTCGCGATCTACGGAAAATCATAGACCAGCAGATCTCTGTAATTACCTGTATACACATAGCCAGTCTCGGGGTCTACGGCTATAGCATCATTAAATAGTGGACTCGGGTCCACATCAGGATCATATGGCGCTACGACGTCATATAGGATCTCACCCGTCAGGGCATCGATGACAAGGAGGCTATTGCCACCGGGCTGCGTCACATTGCTCATATAGATGCGGCCATCATGGTGGACAATGGGGCTCGGAGAGCCGCCTGTCTCCGTCCGCCAGATCTGTCGTCCCGTCTCCACATCTAGACAAACCATGAAGCCCGAGTCATTATTGGCATATACCCTACCCTCTGCCACGATGGGGTGGCTGCTTAGGACAAAGCTATTGCCATAGTCTCGGGACCATACCAGCGTACCGTCCTCCACGTTGTAGGCGTAGAGCATGTTATTAGCTAGGATGAG
>CAYMFD010000259.1:0-2259 GCA_964389475.1 uncultured Saprospiraceae bacterium | reverse complement strand
GCATTGCTCAACTGGTACAATACCACGTACAAGGCGGCATATCCTGACAAGTGGAGATTGTACAGCACCGCATTTCTTAGTGACGGCATTGCTAGAGACGATCGGATTGTATCTCCAAATTGGGGCTTCACTCGAAACACTAGATTCGTAGAACTAATCAGGTCTACTAAGCCTAGCTTATATGGAGAGTACCTAGAGTTTAAGAAAAAGTTAGACGCTTGTGAGGTTTTACCGAAGGTATTACCAGCTCTTAACGCATCATATGAGCAAGCGGCCCATCACGTACTATATGAGCGAGTAGACCTTACTACATCAAATGATGTACGACGTGCAGTAGAGAGTATAGGTATCGCATCTACTAAGACGGTACTACACAAGTCACAGATCACCAAGCTATCCACAGCATCAGGTATAGATCGATTGATCCTGTCAGAACTACATGAAAACGGAATCATGCGTCAAAATGCAGGTAACGGCATCCAGCCCTACACTGGCGATGAGACTGTAAAACTATTGATCGCAGGGGGTCAAAATGCAGATCAGTTAGGTATCGGCATACTCGAAGCGGCAACAGTGGCTACTATTATCAAGGTCACAGGGATAATTGCTACAGCACTTACAGCAGCTACACAGCTAGTGAACGCTGTCAAAGGTCAGACACCGCTTGAAGTGGTTGACGGCTGGTATGGTAAAGAATTTCAAGCCTCGACTACAGATTTTGCCAATGCTGGCAATGGCAACATAGGACTACAAAAATCATCATTCGCATTACTGCCTATCCTACTGCTTGGTGGTGGCTTGTACTTATCACAAAAAGACAAATAATATCATGGCTAAATCAGTATCACGAGTCAGAAGACTGCTCAGAATCATAGCGGCTAACATCGGCAAGAAAGCACTTCAACTTCTCCTACAGCACGTCTATGATGTCAACCTATGCGATCTCGCAGAGAAGGCACTTCGCGAAAAGCTCAATGTCGGACACGTCAATCAGAGTATCACAGATACCAAGATCGCACGTAAAGCAGTACTGACCATCGTAGAGGATGATGCAGAGGGGTTACTAGTAGAAGATAGCGCCGTACCAGAACAAGAGACGCAGGTACCTCAAGATGTAGAACAGGTACCTCAAGACGTAGAGCAGGTACCGCCATCGCCTGACGCCATCGCCGCTTTTATCCTCGCCAGCGGTGTAGATCTATCATCTATACAGGCGGCCATCGAACAGAAACAAGTGGAGGACTCCACCGATCAATAATCAATTCATCAATATCAAATCAGCAAGTAATGGCTAAGAGTAGAAAGAAAGCGGCTGTACGGGGTAAATCAAAGTCCTCTAGCAGTCTTAAGATCGCAGGTAAAAAGTACATGCGTATCGGTTGCTACGGCAACAAATCAACAGCAAGCAAGGCAGCAAAGAAAGTTCGCGAATCAGGATATACCGCTCGTGTGATCGACGGATGTCTATTCAAAGGACCCAAGCGCAAGCCTAGAAAGCGTAGGTAAGAATCAATCAATTTTTCATCAATTAATATTATCACCATGTGTAAAAAATGTAAAGGGATCAGAGGAACCCGACGCAAAAACGCTATGGACGGTCTCGAACCTGCACTATACACAGGTGCAGGTGCTGTCTTAGCCTCAGCACTCGGCCAAGTGGTCGATGCTGTATCACCGATTACTAGTCCGCTAGTAACGCCAGGCGTGCAGATCGCAGCAGGTCTATTAACCATGACTATGAAGGGTAGCAAGTCTACACAATTAGGTCTCGGAATGGCGGCTAAAGGTATCATCAGCTTACAAGAGCAGTACATACCACTGCCCAATCTTGCGGCATCGCTTAACGGCCTACCTAGTGGGTATCGTCACGTTGCTCTCGATACGGGAGGCGGTGTACCTATGAACCGTCGCCAAATGGCTAGACAAGCGGTGACAGTAGAGTAGTCCACTGACTGACCAATGCTATTTTTTGATTTAATCTTTCAACAACATCAATAATTCACATATGAAACATCTTAAATATATAGGAGTGGTACTAGTGGCCTTCCTAGCAACATATCTAGCGGCTGCTGAACCATCAGCACCCATCACCAACGATGACATCAACATGGCTGTCATGGGTGGTCCCATCGTCTCTATGGACGTGGTACGATCTCAATACAAGCGGTTTGAAGACTATCTGCAAGGTCAGGGCTATTCTAATCCTCTCATTACTCAGACCTCATTACGTGTCGAACAGGTATTGAACGCCAACAGTAG
>CAYMFD010000258.1:0-2273 GCA_964389475.1 uncultured Saprospiraceae bacterium | reverse complement strand
TAAAACGACCCTGCGGAACGGTATCGATGTAGAGAATCGTGTCGACCGCAAGTGACTGATTCAGTACAGATAACATACCTATCACTTCACTATTAGTCTTAGTGTCGCCAATAAGCATGTACTTATTACCAACTAGATTTGATGTTTCCATCCATACACCCAATAGTGAGTCGCGTGAAGCAAGAGTATTATAGCCTATAGAGTCCAAGGGCTCTAGAGTCATCGTTTGATAAGCCCACCTGCTTTTGTTAGGTGTTCTATTTCCAAAAATAAGTAAGCTATCAGACCTTCTTTCTAGAGTATTACTGGCAATATCAATATTATTGATTGTAGTCTGCTCAACGAGTTCATCCTTCTCATTAAAAATGGTAAGCTCTGAACAGCCTCTTCCAGCACAAGTCTTAACTGACATTATCGCTGTCCTTTGTAGTTGCTCACTCCATTCTATGTCTTGACCAGAATTCTGCCATACATCACTGTAGACTTTGGTCACTCCATAACTTTGACCATAGACTATCCCTGAAGATAACCATGCGATCAGTACAAATAATGTCCTCATCGCTGTATGATTAGTTTCTCATTGTAGGTAGCCCCGTCTAGAGTAACAACCCTTACTACATAGAGTCCTGAAGGTAGCTGATGTGGCAGACCTACGGTAGGCTCTTTCGTCCCTTGTGCACCTAAACCTAGATTTATGCTCTTACCATCTAGGGCTATGAGAGATACTCTGCTGATAGGTGCACTGCCGGAGATAGTAATTCGATCACTGGCGGGATTAGGGTACACCCTTATCCCAACCTGCTGAGCTACCTCCACCTCCTCGCTACTCACGGTCAGCTCATCGAGGTCGATGTACTTACCGCAGTCGGGGGTGATGCAGCCGTCAGAGTCAGTACGTAGAAAGAGCATCTCATTGCCCGTAGGGCTACCGATTGCTCCAACTAGAGCCAGATCACCATTATCATGCTGTATCGCATCTACGATACCTCCGATCCAGTGGTCCTCTGGTCGATCTGTCGTCTCCCGATCCTTTCGAATGACCCGCTCCCAGAGAATGTTACCAGTATTGATATCTAACTTGACGAAGTATGGACTCCTAGTGTCTACAGCAGTCGGATCAAAGGAGTCGAAATAACTGCCCATAACGAGTAGATGCCCATCTTGGAGTATGCGGCAGTTACTAGCAGTAATACGCCACTCTCCTATACCATCTGGTATGAATGCTCTACGCTGATAAATACGTCGCCATCTAATCTCGCCGGTGTAGATATTCACTCGCTTAAAATATGGCACACTGCTTCCTCCTGCCTCCTCACTATAGTAGACAATCCCTCCATCACCTACATACTCAAAGGTGGTATTGGCCAAATTATACTCCTCCTCTGAGCGGTAGCGGACGACCTCCTGATATTCTCGATCATAGCCCACTACCATCTTATAAGCAGGGCTAGAAAACACCTGCTCCTCTTTGGGATCATACATTACCAGCAGCACACTGTCCTCAGTCATCGCCATATCACTTATGCGACCATCGAAGACCGTATCAACGGTAATCATTGTATCTACCGATAGGTCATCATTCAACACATAGAATAACGGTATCATACCCAAGCTGTCGATGTAGCCGCGTCCTGCGATGTAATGCTTACCATTCATCTTATTGCAGTCTTGGATTAACTGCCTAGAGTACTGCGGTTCTATCGGGAGTCGAATAGATGTCAATGAATCGGTGCTTAATGCATTTACCAATAGTAGATTAAAATGTGATTTAATCGGAGCATTGTTAAATCCGACTAGCAGCGTGTCGCCATCTAGAATAGTGCTACCTCCCGTGGCATCATGGCTACAGTAATCAATAGTATAACCAATGCTACCCCTGCTGTCTAGGCGAATTAAATGCGAGGACTCTTCCAGTTCACAGAAAAAACCAGTACCTACTACCCAATAAATATCCTCGCCGGCATGATATTCTATATCCCTTGAGGTAAGGCCATTGTCAGGATGCTTGTACGTCTTGACATAATAAGGCTGAGCTTGGGCAGTAGTCTTAGCAACTGCTGCTATGACTACTGCCAATACTATTATGTGCATATACTTCTTCATCTAAAGTCGCACTATCTTCTCTACATGTACAGATAGGCCATTCTGTAATACCTGCACGATATGTACCCCTGCGGTAGCGGTAGATAGATCTAACTCACAATCACCTACACAAACTGTCTCAGATACTAGTACTCCCTGTACATTGATCACTTGTACTGTGTAGGGATCGG
>CAYMFD010000257.1:0-2304 GCA_964389475.1 uncultured Saprospiraceae bacterium | reverse complement strand
ACGTAGCGGGGTAGTAAGCTGGTGAGTGATCAACAACCTAAAGCAGTACTTTTCGCCTTGGAGGATCTACTACCAGCATATCAGGCAGCGTATTTTTGATAGTGGATTACTCCGTACGATTAGCCACCTCACCTCTCTACTCTATCCGACGATCATGATGATGATCTACAACTACCAGATCAGTCGTTCAGGTAAGTCAGGCAGGTACTCTATGGTCACCGACGATGGGCAGCAGAGACAGTTTGCCACCACGCAGTGGCAGCCTCTAGTGGTAGGTGAACCGACCTATGCAGGCGTGGGGGTGATGGATGTGGCGGAAAAAGTGGGAATTTTGAATTCAAAAGTTTTAAAAATTGCGACTATCGATTTATCTTTAAACTAAATGGCGTTTGAGGATACCCCTATAAGTGAAGGTGTACCTACCTAAGCTCAAAACTTATCGCTCATCACCAAATTTCACCAATTCAATTGATGATCATGAAATTATTAATCACCCCTATTTTTTTTTGTTACTTTTCAATAGTCTATGGTCAAGGTTTGACTGGCAAGGAGTTTACATTTAATCTTGATAATCCATCAGCACAAGTGGTTCACGTTGAAGCTCACGGTTTTGATCAGTTATTCGGTATAGAAGTAGAGTTGGTTGAACCAAACTCAAAAGGAATTTGGAAAGGAAAGAGTATGTTATGTGATGCCCTACGCTTAAACATCATTGAGTCTCTAGGTTACACTAGCGATTGTGGCTTTAAAGGTGGTACCTTTAAAATAGTGAAGACATCTGATGGCTATGCTGTTGATATCGCATTAGTTAAGAATGGTAATCAGACTGCGTCGGCATTCTTCAAGGTTGACGGTAATCCGAAAGATGTGAAGCTGAAGAAAAATGATATAATAGATTTGAAAGTTGAATACTCCCTTGAAAATAGTTGCTTTCCGTCAACCCCCAAGGACACTCTCGAAGCTATGGGTGGCCCCAAGCGCATCTGCCAAGCCCGTGCCGTCTTCGGTGGCTAGACGTCTGTCATGAGATGGGCTACACTTGTTATACTCCTGATACTATCACACCTGTCTACTGCACAAGTAGATTCTGTACTCGCCTGTTTGCGAGAAAATACATGGCAAGACTGTGATGGAAGTATTCCTCTGACACAGGCCGAAGCCCGTGATACACGTCTTTACGATCATCTGCGCCAAGGGAGAGAAATTGTCGATTTGATAGTCGATCCTCATGTTGCCCCAAGGTCCAATGATGGCTTGCCAGCATTAGCAGCGCTTAATCAAGCTCTGCACCTAGGCCGCATAAGCCCAAACTCAAAGGAGTCGTTCGATAAGCTCACCAAGCTACTACAAGGCTCACTGAGCGATGTGGTGAGATGCGAGGTGCTCAAGTGTATTCTAGACTATGCCGTATTCTCAGGCATGGACCATGAGTTAACACTAGAGTATATCCACCAACATAGAGCTATCGCCTATGACAGTCTCGAGTTGTCCTCCAATGAATACTACACACTGAGAGCAGACTTAAATCATTATTACTACCGGGATGCAGGTACTACCGTCGACACGTCAGATTTTATCCGACTGATTGACTTTGGACATCGAAATGAATTTTACCGATTCAGTACTAGGGTGAGCAATTCTCTAGCCACCTACTTTAGCTACGATACCGCAACCTTAGCAAGAGCCATTTACTACTATGACCAGTCACTGGTATTTGCCGCATTGACAGACTCTACCTATCGAAAGGACAAAGCATTCGCCGCCCTGTCCAACAAAGCGCAGGCCCTCATCAGCCTAGGTCAGTATGCAGCAGCTAAAGCGGGTCTCTTGCAAGTCGACACGACCGCTACACCCTTTGGCAAGGCCCAGAATCGATCTTACTACTACGACTGGCTAGCTCAGAGTTATGAAGGCCTAGGGCAGCTAGACTCCGCCTTACACTACTATCGCATATCCGCTGGAGAGCTAGAGCAGGCCAAAATCCAAGAGCTGGCTGGCGAGGTACGTGACATCAAGGAGAAATATCAAAACAAGGAGCTTGCATCATCACTCGAACGGCGAGAATATGAGCTTAAGAGTCGATCACGATTGTTGATTTTGATGGCAACACTATTGCTGATTTCCATCATAGCATTTCTTCTTTTCAGAAAGGTAAGCCGACAGCGCAGGCAGTCCCTTGAGCAATCGATGTTATTGGAGCGGGCAGAGAGTAAGAATAAACAGCTAGAGGCCCTCCACCACGAACGTACCCGCATCGCTGGTGAGATGCATGACGACCTAGGCGGTGGCCTCACGACCATCAAG
>CAYMFD010000256.1:0-2322 GCA_964389475.1 uncultured Saprospiraceae bacterium | reverse complement strand
GACTTGAGCCTTTCCGCTTTTGACTTTTAGCTTTGAGCTAACTGACTCATCGAACCTCAAAGGCAAAAGATCCCTCTTGTCGAAAAGTAATTTTCAAGCCTTTAACTGTCACAGATGTCTTATAATCCCCCCTGTACACTTCATCTAGTATGCGTAGCAGTTCGTCGTCGTAGTCGTCTAGATGGTCATCATGAGTTATCCTATTGTAGACGTTGTACTCTCTTTGTCTAGGATGTATGCACTCAAATTCATAGGCTACTATTTCTGAGGTAGGATTATCAAGCCGGCTGATAAGGTCTTCTGCTTGTAGCAGGAAAAAACCAACCGTATCGAGAACGAACTTAGCTTCGAAAAAGTATCCTAGCACCTCTGGGTCGGTCTGCCCAAAGTATCTAAATGACACATGGTCAGAAATCAACTCTCGATTAACAACATAGTTACGATCTACAATAGAGCTATCTAGTTCCCATGGTATATGCCGAAGACCAGACTTGATATCACCTCCCTCCTCAGGTATCCACCACAGCGTAAACAATGACCTAAATGGAAAGTCAGGCATATAGTAACTTCGCTGTGATGCCTCATCATAGATCGTGTCACTAAAGTGACTACGAAATGCAATCGTATCGCCAAGGCCAAATACGCGTTGATTAGGTATGACCTCGTAAGGAGACATTAATTCGTAAACTCCACCATCACCACCTCTTCTCCAATTGACGTCACAATCTTCTAGGTATTGCTCTAGCTCTTTGTCTTGGCAGCTAGCAATAAGACAGACAATTAATAAAAGATAGAGTCTCGACATACAAATCATTGACTCTACAACGCTTATCCCTCCTACATCGTTGATATCGACTGATCGTATGTCTAAGACTGATTATTACGTTAGAGGCTAGTCGGGCGGCATCGTGAGAACCATTGCCGTCATACACTCGGACTCTGCCGAAGGAGATCTCAATTGCACTTTGTTGCACTCAATCACGTTGCTCAATACTATCAGCTTTGAACTTTCCACCCTTCGGCATAGCTCAGGGCAACGCTTTCAACTGACTCTATCGCACCTCAAAGGCATAGCCAGCCGTCTGCCTAAAAAACTCAGGAGTTAACCATTCGGGTGTCCCTTCGAAATCTCCATTGTAGGCTGTCCTAGTGATTTCTGCAAGCTCATCTAAATAATCATCCAAGTGATCCTCGTGAGTTAGCCTATTCTTAATGAAGTAACCTAACGGCCTAAACGGTAACTGGCAATCAAATTGATAACTATCTGTGTACCTACCATTGATATTATTTTGCTCTAGCAGGTCTTCTGCTTGTATAATATATGTACCCACAGTATCGAGTACAATATCTATCCTAAAATAGTATCCCGGTCCCGTACCTGGACCTTGACCATGATATCGAAACGCAATATGGTCTGAGATCTTACCACTATTCTGAACATAATTACGATCTGTGATCAAAGAATCAAGCTCCCATGTAGTATGCCTCAAGCCAGATAGCACGTCTCCATTACCTGGGAAGTACCAGATCGTAAAAAGAGAACGAAAAGGGAAGTCTGGAATGTGGTAATCACGTTGAGAGTTCTCACAATAAATAGTATCCGTCATCCTACATACAACTGAAATTGTATCACCTACAGCATATACTCTTTGTACTGGATTGACTGTGTACGGGCAACTAAATTCATAAATTGACGAACCTCTAATCCAATCTGTACCACACTCCTCCGCATGTGCCTCCTCATCAAATTGGTCGCAGCTAAAAATACATAGGCACAGCAATAAAAATCGTAATATATTAATTGAGCACATTGCAGGTATTAATTAAGTCTTGTAAATCTTGAGTTGTCCCATTGATTGGCTGGTGCTCTTGTAGAAGTAAGGCAAGAAGCAGATCATAGGATAAGACAGGCGGTAAACCGCTATTGGACCAGTTGCCTAGAACATCATTTAATTGTGCAGGAGAATATCCTTGAACAAAATCGGTTATTGATCCTCCAACAAATGGATCAATAACCACATCAGGCATATTGTCTTCAAGATCACCCCACATGTCCCAGGGTATGTAGTCTCCATCATCTGGTTGAGGAGGTATTGAATTGTCAAACAAATCCCAATTAGTTCCATCATTTCGTTGCAGTCTAGTCAGCCCTCCTGCATACTCTGCCCAAGACTCACTGATAGCTACTAACTGTGGCAGACTACCTATCTGAGCCCAATCATTGAAACGGCCATAGTTACCATTGCTTGATATCCAATTATTTACGATATGCCTTCTAAAGGCTGACCAAAATAATTCTGCATCATCTATACTTTGATAATG
>CAYMFD010000255.1:0-2331 GCA_964389475.1 uncultured Saprospiraceae bacterium | reverse complement strand
ATCATGAGGGATAACTGGGTGGGTAGCTGGGATATCAACTTTGACTGTCGTGAAGCTCTAGAGCCACCTCAGACAGGTACTGCTGTACTAGAGATATCCGTACATCCCACAGCGATCGACCGGGTGATCGTACCCATCCATAGTGTAGAGGTGACAGCTATCGTAGTAGCTAGTGATACGCTGCGATTGATCCCTACTACAGCACCTGACGGCCTAGGTATAGATATCACAATCACTGGAGAGGCCTACTTGCTAGAGGATGGCTCTATGATGATGACTACGTACCGCAGTGTACTTACAGATATAGTAGTGTTCACCTGTCTCCTTGATAGTGTACGGCGATAATCTCTAGGCATGCATATATTTATCAATAGTTACGGTACTTCTCTACGTATACAGAATGGACTGCTGAGTATCAAGCGAGAGCAAGAGATACAGCGAGTACCTATAGGTAAGATCAGCAAGCTATTCGTGACCAAGAGTGTGCACCTGAGTAGCGATGTCATCTATGCGTGCCTAGAGCATGGTGTGGACTTCGTCTGTACCGAACGCAATGGTCAGCCTGTGGGTAGGCTGTGGAATAATCGCTTTGGCTCCATCTCGTCCTTACGCAAGAAGCAACTAAGTTTTGCGATGTCAGAGCGGACTACTCGGTGGATCGTCGAGCACCTGCAGCTCAAGTTTGCCCAGCAGCAGGAGGTGCTACAGTGCTTACTCAGTATCGATGAGCCAGATGTACAGCATATCCAGCAGGCTATTACCAAGTTATCTAGGGCCAGCGATCGCCTTGATGACTATGGTACGGAACTTATAAGCGAGGTGGGCCCAGGTATACGGGCGGTAGAGGGTCAAGCAGCAAGAGCATATTTTGCCTGTGTGAGCAAGCACCTGCCGACCGCTTATCAGTTTAGCAAGCGGACTCGTCGCCCAGCCCGTGATATTACCAATGCGATGCTTAACTATGCTTACGGTATCTTGTATAGTCACGTTGAGTCTGCCTTGTTTAAAGTAGGACTAGATCCTTATATCGGTTTTTTTCATCGTGACGAATACAACCGTCCCGCACTTGCTTATGATGTGATAGAGGGCTTTCGTCCATGGGCGGACTGGGTGGTGGTGCACTTGTGCCTCAATGAGGTGTACGATGAGCAGCACTTCGAGCGGGAGCAGGAGGCCTACTGGCTGGGAGGCGATAGCAAGCGCATGCTGATACAACATTTTATCGATTTTTTTGAGGAGGTGGTTGACTTTGGCGGTAAGCGCTACACCCGATTTAATCATATACAAGAGCTGGCAAGCGATCTAGCTCAGGAGATCCAGCAAGTAGACCTATGATGGACGAGCACTCACATATCACTGTGAGCTATGGTGTCTCCGTAAGAGATGCTAAGGCAGACCTTATGGCTGTGTCACTACATCATGTGGTAGACTTGGTGCAGGGTAGTCTCGGCGATCTGCAGCATCGTACATCCACTTTGCGTAAGGTGATCAAGTATAGCAAGGAGCGATATACTACGATGAAAGTCGGCCTTCCGTTTTTCTGCTGTTCGCACTTTTTGCCAGCTAAGCGAAGGCTTGAGTATTTTGATCGTGCTGTGGGCTTGATACTAGATATTGATTGGCCTAGAGAGGTAGATACTTCCGTCTATGACCGTATCAAGGGCGACCCGAGAGTGTATATGGCGTATATATCACCTAGTGGCCGTGGTGTCAAAGTGGTTTTTGGCTTAGAGGCTCCCATTACTGATGCTGCTCTTTATACGCGGTACTACAGGTGGTTTTCTCACGCTTTTGCAGAGACGTATCACTTGCTTGATGTATTAGATTTTAAGAATTGTGACGCTACTAGGGTGTCATTCATATGCCATGATCCTAAGATATACATCAACCATGACCCATTACTACTAGACATCACAGCCTTTGCTGATAGGCCACCAGCGGCTGCATCTAATAAGTCGACTAAGGTAGCCACGACTAAGGTGCCGCCTGATATCTATAAGGAGATCCTCCACAAGCTAGGTAGTCGCCCTAAGTTGCGGGCTAGGAGCGAGCCCTCTGTAGCAGATCAGGTTGCTGCTGTACTGCCACTGATAAGGAAGGCAGTAGAACAGTACGATATCGAGATTGTCGATGTCATAGGCTTGCAGTACGGCGCCAAGCTGGTGGTACAGATGGGTACAGATGTGGCAGAGGTCAATGTGTACCACGGCAAGAAAGGGTATAGCGTAGTTACCACTGCCAAGCGTGGTACCAGTGCAAGTCTCGCCGATACTGCTAGACACATCATAGAGGCGACTATACCATTGCGCAACGTTTAGTGTATGTTACCAG
>CAYMFD010000254.1:0-2367 GCA_964389475.1 uncultured Saprospiraceae bacterium | reverse complement strand
TGATTTTGAATAAACTCAAAAACTAATGCGAAACCTTATAGTAGAAATGGTATAAGGGACTCTTCTGCCTTGATGGCGATATTCACCAAATACGCTACTTGATGTATAGTAATTATTGTCTATATGTCTGATTAATAGCGAGATAGCATCTTTTTTATCTGACTGATATTTGACAGATGGCCTTCTTTCGATTGGCAAACATCTGAAATGCTACTACCTTTACAGGCCAAACAGATAGAGTCACTCAACTGGAGTATTTTGTCTTTATCGTGTTAAGCAAAGAGCAAATATTAGGCTAGTGCTACTTTAAGTAGTTGATGTAGATTCTAGCTAGAGGGTGAATACTCATTTAGGCTTTGATCATTCTCGATTACGGTTGTCAAGACAATCTGTAGTTGAGAATGGTCTCTTTTTTTGCCCCTGGCTGTCTTTGGATCTGTCCAATTTGTTCCTCTGAGCAATATTCTAGCCTTTCTACTATCCAAAATAATTGCATCTTGTCACATCCGAGTCTTGGTGACTACATCAACATCCGAATATCTTGGTAACACCTGCGTCTAGGCATAGCTTTGCCTTTGATAAATAGATGCATATGAAAGGATTAGTAGTGATTATTTTGTTAGTTAGTGTAGTGACGCAGACTATATGCGGACAACAGTGCCTCATGGGGCAGAGCGAGGTGTCATTGAGTAGTGGATATAGCAGCTCTTACATTTCCAACTCTGGGGCAGTCATATGGTCATTTGATCGAGATCTTCTTCATAATAGTATCAATAAGTATGTTGCTTCTGGTAATTTGTGGCTGGGAGGTTTTGATGAAAGAGAGAACCTACGTGTCGCTGCTGTAGGATGGTTGACAACGACTGGATCTGACTATTATCCTGGTCCGCTTGACCCAGATACTGGTTTTCCCTATCAGGTAGATTGTGGAGACTGGGATCGCATTTGGAAGGTGACGCGAGCAGATATCGAAGCACATAGGATCGACTACATGGATGGTAGGATAGACAATCCTCGCACCGCTATTTATGCATGGCCGGGGAGGGCTTCAGAGGTCTTTGCAGACTTTAATAGTTTTGAGCTACCAGCTGATGTAGATCTAGCACCCTATGCTGATCTCAATGGTAATGGGATATACGAGCCAGATCTTGGCGAATATCCTGAGGTACCAGGTGACGAAGCATGCTGGTTTGTGATCAATGATAGTGGAGGTCCACACAATGCTTCACTAGGTACTCCACTCCAAGCCGAAGTGCAGGTACTAGTCTATGTATATGAGAGCAGTCTCCTAGAGGTAGCACTGACAACCTTTGCTCAGGTAACCGTAATTAATAGAGGCGCTTTTGATCTCAAGCACGCTATAGCAGGCTTGAATGTAATTCCCAATCTTCCTTGCTATGATCATACTTTCGGTATTGATACTATTCGCGATATTGTTTTCGGATATGGTATAGATGAGACACCCTGCCATGTAGGTACGGGAGACTTAGACACCGCTTACATAGCTATGTCACTTATAGATGGTCCACAGCCACAAGGAGGTATAGCAAAGTTCATGACCTACGACCGTATCAATCAGATAACGAGTGCCCCGCGGGTCCCAGAAGAGTATTATAACTACATGTCTGGATTTTGGAAAAATGATATTCCATGGACATTTGGTGGGTCAGGTTATAACCCAGGCAGTGTGGATACCGTAGATTATTTGTATCCTGGTAATCCTATTGATTCTACAGCTTGGAGTATGTGTACGACGGGCCTCCCGTACGATGATCGACGCGTTGTTATGAGTTTAACCCCTGTCGACTTGCCGAGGGGCTCGTCTATGAGCTTTACATACGCAATGACTTATGGGAGAAATATATCCTCATCTTGTCAGGATATGGAGCCTGTCCTCGCAAGACTTGAAGAGTTGCAGAACTATGGACAGGTAGTATCGTCTATTGAACCTGCCAGCTCTCAATGGCAAGAGGTTTTTATCCATCCCAATCCTGCACATGATGTATGTATGATATCTGCAACGCCAATACCGATAAGGCGTGTTGCCTTATGTGACATAGGAGGTAGGTGTATTCTTGATAGGTATACCGACCAACATACTATTGATGTAGCGGATCTTAGTACAGGCGTTTACCTAGTCACAATCGAACTTACCGATGGCAGTCGTATTGTTGAGCGATTACTAGTGAAGTGAGTTGTCGATGCCTGCCTTTATGAGCGATAACGCCTCTTTGCCCTCTCCCACCATCAAAAAAACCTCAACGACTTAGTAAACGGTCGCTTTTGGACAGTTAACGGTTATGGGAGCTGGTAAAAGCATCTGATATTTGCATTGTCAAGTTCGAGGGTAATGTCTCTCGCTTGATT
>CAYMFD010000253.1:0-2383 GCA_964389475.1 uncultured Saprospiraceae bacterium | reverse complement strand
TCCGACAGAGATAGATACTCAAAAGTCACGTTAACACAATACGCATAGACTTGTAAAATTCGGCTAACAACTACAATAAGAAATACCCCACTTTAACCTGTGCCAAGACATTCCTTGGTTGTCCGGGATAGTAGTACCTTGCTGTGGTGGAGATGGTACCATCCGTGTGTACTACCATAGATGTTCGTGTCAAAGAGACATAAAATTAGATCAAAGTTTAACGATCTTGATTGTTTGCACATTACTTGTGTCTACTCCCTGGATCCGCAAGATATATATGCCGGCATCGAGGCTTGAGATATCAATATGATCTTGACCGTCTACTGTGTAGAGTATCTGACCTTGTAGATTAGTAATCGTAAGTGTAGCCTCACGGATACCTGTTATGTTGAGGTTGCCTAATGTAGGATTAGGGTAGACGTCAGATAGTTTATGCTGATCTTCGGATGTTGATGTGAGACAGGATTCGGTGAAGCTATCTCCCTCTATTATCCAGCCTCTTGCTAGTAGTTGATCACGTGCTGCACTTCCTATTTGGTTATAGTTTAAGCCATTTACATTACCTAGCTTTAAGCTATCTCTCAAGTTGTTATTGTTGGCCCAACCAATGAGGGTATTGGAGTAGTTTTCGCAAGAGAGGCCGCTGTTATTAAACATATGATTTATTCCTCTTTGGCCATCGAACTGCCAGGCTCCTAGATCTTGGTCAAAGTTGCTAGCACCTGAAAACATAAGCCCTAATGCATGTGCCGAAGAAAGATCCCAGTTGCTAATATCTGCATTGAAACTAGTCGCTCTCTGAAACATAAACATACATAGTGTCACATTTGACATATCCCACTGGCTTATGTCCTGATTGAAGGATGATGCATCCGAGAACATATTAAAAGTTGAGGTGAGATTTGAAACATCCCAGTTGTTAATGTTTCCATTAAACAGAGTAGCACCTTTAAACATATCTGTCATATCAGTAACCGACGATACATCCCACTCTGAGAGGTCTTGATTAAAGGCTCTCGCACCTTGAAAAACGCCATGCATGGAAGTGAGGGTGGATACATCCCACTGGCTGATATCCTGATCGAAGCTATAGGCGTGTGAGAAAAGTCCAGTAATATCAACCACAGAAGACATGTCCCAACTATTGATGTCTTGATTAAAGGTAGTGGCAAATGAAAACATGTGTGCCATGTTGATTACACTTTCAATGTTCCAATTGTCAATATCCTGATTGAAACTTCTGGCATTAGAGAACATTAAGCTTGTATTGGTAGCGTTCGATACATCCCATTGTCCTATGTCTTGGTTGAATGAGAGTGCACCATTTAGGAAATTTGTGAAGTTCTCAACTTTTTCCACATTCCACCTGCTTATATCGCCATCGAATGAAGAGGCAAATAAGAAAAGGTTATTCATGTCGACAATAGTGGATACATCCCAGTCTTCTAAACCCTTAGTTAGATTAGTACATCCTGCGAAACAATATGCCAATGAAGTGACAGCTGATAGATCAGGCACATCAGTGGCTTCACATTCCATATTAGCGCATTTACTAAAAGCAGCCTCCATCGATGACCATTCAATATCCCCCCATTGATTAATCTCAAGAAGCTTACCTGCATCTCCAGTCCCATTAAAGAATATACGAGGGAAGGTACCCCTGATAGCAATGGTGACCGTATCCTCTACGCCACCATCCCAAAAGAAAGCCGAGTTAAGTCCGGTAAAATCTGCAGTAAAGGGTTCTCCCTCTTTATAATCGATATCCACCTCGTAATTATATACTTCGTCAGGATGTACTGGGACTTCTATGCAGGTGTTGCAGCTTGCACCCTCTCCATTAGTTATCCAAGAACTGACGAAAGGTCGTTGCGCCTTTACGGTGGTGGTAATAAATAGAGTGAATGCCATGACGATGATACGCCTTATATGCAGGTCGTCTAATGTGAGCATAGTACTTAGGTTTTTTCTAAAAGTACTGGGCTTTTATCATTTTTAAAGGACTTTCTAGTTTGTTCTTATCGTCTTGTATCCATTGCGACTTCACAGGATTATACTACCACAAATAATACCCTACTTTAACCTGCACCAACAAGTTCCTCGGCTGCCCTGGGTAGTAGTACCTACCTGTCGGGCTGATCGATCCCGTAGTCGGCAGTACCATCGAGGAATAGTTGATATCAGTAAGATTGTCTATCTCTACCATGCCTTGTAGGGTTAGGCGGTCATTGAGCAGTCGCTTAGGGTGGTGGTAGGAGAGGCGACTTCTCAGGATAGTGTAGCTGTCGCTGGATAGGGTGTTTCTGGTGTCGATGAACATCGGCGCAAAGTGACTAGCCCTCGCCGATAGACTGACGCCGCCTATCGTATAGGTAGTGTTGAG
>CAYMFD010000252.1:0-2392 GCA_964389475.1 uncultured Saprospiraceae bacterium | reverse complement strand
AGCTAGTGTGTACTGCTGGTATGCTGGAGGATGGATCGTGGATTAGGATCTATCCAGTGCCTCTCAGTTTTCTGCGTGGTCTACGTAGAGATGGTATGACCAAATCATTTAAGTATACATGGCTAGAGATCGACCTTGAGCGACGTACTGACGACTTTAGACCAGAAAGCCACAGCCCTCACAATTATGATTTTTCGGATATTGAGGTATTAGATCGCCTAGACACCAACAAGAATTGGTATCTAAGGAAAGAGATCTGCTTGAGAGATGTTCGCACCGATCTCGCAGCCTTAATTGAGGAAAGCAAGGCACCTGATAATGTATCGCTAGCCACATTTAAACCCACCAAAATCACGAGATTTGAGTGGAAGCAAACCGATAGAGAATGGAAGGATACCTGGAAGGCTCTAAAGGCTCAAGGAAGTTTGTTTGACGACGTTAATCCTGAGATCACGATTGATAAACTACCATATATTTTTTACTACCACTTCGAAGATGAGCATGGTAAGAAAAGCCGAATGATGATAGAGGACTGGGAGATAGGACAGTTATATTGGAACTGTCTTAAGGATGCCAATGGTGATGAAGCAATCGCATTGCAGAAAGTGAAGGCAAAGTACTTTGATACATTCACCGTAAAAAATGAAATCTATCTCTTTTTAGGTACTACCAAGGAATATCATAGGAGAAGGATGAGTAACCCATTTGTTATAATTGGTGTCTTTTACCCTAAGAAAGAAGCACAGTTGAATCTCTTTTAAATGCTGTACCCGAAAAGAAAACAGAAAACGACAGGAATATCAAAAATTGAAGACTTTTAACACATAAAATATTGACAACCAACAAGTTAAATCCGAAAAAATCTTGTTGTAAAATCGTGCTGACAGGTAGAAATGAAGCAAATACACATATAAAAACCCCAGTTAGTACAACTGAGGACTTTGCTGCGGCCCGATAGGAGCAAACGGCTCAGACCTGGTCGACTTGAGACAAAGATATAATAATGAAAAGTTGTAAGTGAGAATATACCGTGGAGCGAGCAACAACTTCGGCAAAATTGGCCGTGGGATCTGTAAGTGCCATCTGGAGCAGGAATGAATGTGACGCAAAAGGACACAAAAACAACGTAAATGAAAAGAAATACATCATAATCATCTGAATATCAACACATTAAATTTGACGCAATTGCGTCGAAATAAACGCAAATGACGATTGAAGGAGTCCAATAACGGGTGCAATGAGTCCTGATTCCGCATCGGCTAACTAGCACAAATATTTACTAGCTAAGATATGAATATAGACTTTTTTAATGCCTAAAGTACTGATAATTGGCTTTTTAAATACGACGCAAAAACGACGCAAAAAATAGCTATTCGAAAAAATAGTACATTAACATACTGATTATCAATCCTTTAAAAACGACAAGAAAACGACAGAAACTACAATCTCATGCCTACTCCCTCCTACCAAGAAGATCCTATATCACAGCAGCCAGCACTCCAGTTGCTACAGGCGATGGGCTACACCTATCTATCACCTGATGAGGCTCTCGCACTGCGCGGTGGCAAGACGACGACTGTCTTGCTAAAGCCCATACTCCGTGCCCAGCTGTCTAAGATCAATCGTATAACCTACAAAGGAGAGGAATATCGCTACAGTGACCGCAACATAGACCGCGCGGTAGACCTCCTACGTAGACCACCCATGGAGGAGGGCCTGGTAACCGCCAGCCAGTACATATACGACCTACTCACGCTGGGTACTGCCCTAGAGCAAGAGGTGGAGGGCGACCGCAAGAGTCACACCCTACGCTACATAGACTGGGATAATCCTAGTAACAATGTGCTGCACGTGACTGAGGAGTATGCCGTAATGCGTACGACCTCTAGGCAGCATTACAGGCCTGATATAGTGGTCTTCGTCAATGGTATACCGATAGTCATCATCGAGTGCAAGCGACCTGATATCAAGGAGCCGATCGCTGAGGCCATATCACAACACCTGCGTAATCAGCAGCCAGATGGTATCCCACAGCTCTACGCATACTCGCAACTGCTACTGGCACTAGCTAGTAATGATGCTCGCTATGCGACTACGTGTACAGAGTTACCATTCTGGGCTAGATGGCGGGAGCGGTATGATAGCTCTATCGATCAGCGAGCGAGTGAGGACCACCTGCTGGGTATGGTAAGAGCCAGCAATAGTGCAGCACTGATTACGACACAGGACGAGTACCTCAGTCAGCTATGTGCTCCTGCAAGACTCTTTGACCTCATGTACGACTATATCTTGTACGATGGGGGTATCAAGAAGATAGCCCGATACCAGCAGTACTTCGCCATACAGCGAGCACTACAGCGTATCACTCAGGCGCCAGACCATGTAGCACGAG
>CAYMFD010000251.1:0-2404 GCA_964389475.1 uncultured Saprospiraceae bacterium | reverse complement strand
ATGCTCTACACGTTTAGGAAAGAGGAGTACATCCATACCAACTTTTCTTGCTCCCGGATATAGTCGCTCATTAGAGCATTTGTACCCTCATCATCGGCGTCTGAGGAGATGTTTAACAGCTCCCGTTGAAGGACGATAATAGTCTGAAAAGCGATCAGAATATCCTCAACCGCTTTGATGCCGTCGCTAACCTGAGCACTTTCGGTGATTGTAGAAGTGGTGCGATAGTCAGCGTAATTGTGCTTTGGTACATGCCCCAGTGTCAGTATTCTTTCCGCTACTTCATCTATTTTCAGCAGTAAATCATTGTATAGTTCTTCAAATTTCAGGTGCAGCTCAAAAAACTTTTCACCCTTGATGTTCCAATGGTATCCTCGAGTGTTCTGGTAAAATATTGAATAATTTGCCAGCAGGACATTGAGCTTTTCTGCTAGGTGTTTTGCCGCCTCTTTATCGAGTCCGATTCGGTTTGCATTTTTCATGATCTATATTTGTTGTGATAGAAATGGGTTCTTGCATAAAGCTAGTGATATAATACTTGGTCTATGTAACATGAGATACATGTAGAAGTATTACAGAGTCACTACTAGCGTACCGCTACTGTCTCCTTGCAGGTCTGTCAGTCCCCCTAGGTGGTCGCTGACCTGCTACTATTAGTACCTGGATAAACGAGTCGACATGTTTTAACTGGTCCGGTCTACATATGGCTCTCAGCTCATCAAAGTGTTCTTTGTTAGCCTTATAAATCTCGTCATTGAGACTGTCAGCGATTGCAAAGATGGCATCACTGTCAACACCAGAATATGTCGTTGTGTAGTAGGCTAGACTTGCCTGCTCGAGCTGGGGTCGTAATGTGACCATCGCCCTTTTATGCTTTTCTCTACTGACATCGAAGAGGGTCATCTGCTCTTCATCAAATCCAAAGTGGTCCATCACTTCCATAGGTTTACCTCTCTCACCTTTCGGGAGCGGTGGCGGTCCATTCGGTTTCAACATTTTACTGCCGATAAGAACAATGTTTAGCAATAGAAGTACCGCTATGATGAGTTTGAGTGTGGTGATTTTAGTCATTGTAGAGGGATTGTATGGCTAGTAGATCATACGAATTATTAGATCCAATACTGACATCAGTATATGACTCCTGTACACTGGTTACAGCATATACATTGACCATCACCAATAGCAAGAGTGACGCTGCTATACCCATGAGATTGCCCTTAGAGAGTCTGATGATCTTAGCCTCTCTAGGCTTGGCGTATTGTGCTATCGTCCTCTCCTGTATACGACGGATTAGGTCTTCGCTAGGCGACTGTTTGTCTACATCGTCTAGCAAGCTCAGTATGTCGTCGATGGTTTTTCTGTTTTTCATGATTATAACCTGTTTATTCCTTGATTTTCTAAGTAGGCGCTGAGGCCGTTCTTTGCTCTGGATATTAGCCCTTCTACTGCTTTTGGGGTGGTGTCTAGCGTTTGCGCCACCTCTTTCATGCTCATTTGCTCCATTTTCATCATGACCAATGCCTCTCTCTGATTGGTCGGGAGTTGGTTGATGCCTGCGAACAGAAGGTCGAGGTCTTCTCGGGACTCTAGTATCTTACTCGGATCATAATAATCGCCTAGCTGGCGTACATCCGATGACAGCATGTCCGTATCTTCTAGAGACAGACTCGTCGCCGCTCTCTTTTGGCGACTCTTGTATTTAAGTAAGTCCTTCGACTTATTGATAGCTATGCGATAGATCCACGTTTTTAATGCAGAGCGATTATTAAAGCTATCTATGCTATCGATCGTTGTCATTATCGTGTCTTGTATGACCTCTTCTGCATCTTCATTATTGTGTACATAGCTCATAACCATCACATACACAGCGTCTACAGTAAGCCTAGCTAGGCGCTGTAGCTCGGTGTTATTCCTAGCTTTGATTTTGTCTACGTCTATGTTCATATGTGGTAGTCGAGCTACGCTAACTATATATCACTAAAACTTTGCAGTAAGATATCGTTATTGGATTAATAGACGACGTAGAAGCGGATATCCCTCGATCGGCTTGGTTTTCTGTGAGCAAGCTGTGTTTTAAAAAGACTAAGAGAGGTGCTTCTCTAGGTTTGATGGACACTTGGAGGGCGATCTTTATCACTAACGATTTGGACGGTATGTTGCTGTAAGGCATGACGACCCTTATCCCATAGAGCCATCGTTTGGGTGTATGACCTAGCTGACTCGGGATAGTAGCTGAAATCTTACGACCTGATTGTCAGCGAATTAAGTGCAAATTCGGGAGTCTTTTTGAGAAATCCAAAAGGACTCCCGAATAACTCACCAAAGTATTGCTTTTATATGTGTGCATATGAAAGTTCCATATACACAAAAGCCTGTAAATCACATGATTTACAGGCTTTTGAAC
>CAYMFD010000250.1:0-2409 GCA_964389475.1 uncultured Saprospiraceae bacterium | reverse complement strand
TTCTTTATCGACACTAAAGTGGTCGAGAACGCGTTTCTTGTACCTAGTGTTTCTTGCTCCGTAGCTGTGGTTCTTCATAGAACCACCGTCGGCTAACTGGTAGAACCCCTTTATCTCTCTACATCTCGACTTCTCTTATCTCTCTGTCTCGATATCTCAATAAACCTACTTCAAAAAAGGATTATTGACTCGCTCATAGCCGATCGTAGTGGATGGACCGTGGCCAGGATAGACGATCGTCTCCTCAGGTAGTGGCCAGAACTTGGCCTCGATGCTAGCCTTGAGCACCTCAAAGCTCCCACCAGGCAGGTCGGTACGTCCTATGCTCTCTCTAAATAGTACGTCACCTGCGATCAACTGCTGGGTGCCGGCATGATAAAACGATATGCTCGCAGGACTATGTCCTGGCGTGTAAAAGACCTGTAAGGTGGTATCACCAAAGTCTAGCGTGTCGCCATCCTCCAAAAACTCGGTAATGTCTGGTCCTGCGTCATAAGGCATACCGTACATGCCAGAGACCGTAGGTTGCATGTCCAGTACTTGCTGCTCACCCTGGTGGCTGGTCAGTGGAAGGCCGTAGGTCTCTGCGACATACTTGTTGCCGAGTACATGGTCTATGTGACAGTGGGTATTGACGAGCTTTACGACGTGTAGGTCGTTACTAGAGATATAGTCGGTGAGTTGTTGTCGCTCGGCAGGGGTAGAACACCCAGGGTCTATGATGATGGCACTATTAGTGTCGTCGTGCAGCACATAGGTGTTTTCTTGAAAAGGATTAAAAGTAAATATGGCAACTTGCATAGTCCAGTAAGAGTTAAAGGTGTCTATCACCAATACGGACGCCTGTAATTTCCTAGCTTTACAGATTACGAGCACACGATCGATGAAAATATTACAACACCAAATGTACAGCCTTGCTACTGTTGTTGTAGTCTCCCTACTCACCATGTGCAGCTTGCAGGCACAGAGTTTTGATACGGAGTTTGGTAAAAACAGGGTTCAATACTCTGACGACTTTAAGTATTGGAATGTCTATGAGACGGAGAACTTCCTCACCTACTTCTATGGTAAGGCTAGAAATGTAGCCATCCCCACCCTGCAGATGGCAGAGCTGTACCATGACGAGGTGCAGCAGATACTAGAACACAAGACCAACGAGAAGATCCAGATCATCGTCTACAAGGACCTAGCGGACCTCAAGCAGAGCAATGTAGGGCTGTCTGATGCCTTTGTCAATGCTACCGGTGAGACCAAGATAGTCGGTAACCGTATGTTTGTCTACTTCGACGGTGACCACCACCACCTGCGTCGTCAGGTCAGAGAAGGGATCGCGTCGGTCTACCTTAACTCCATGCTTTTTGGCAGCAGCCTACAAGAGATCGTCCAGAATGCCGTATCGCTCAACCTGCCAGAATGGTACAAGCAGGGTATCGTCCGCTACTGCGCTAGGCCATGGGACTACCTCCTAGATGACGAGCTGCGAGATATCATCTACCAAGACCCGGAGCGGTACCTCGACTTTCGTAAGTTGTCCGATGACTACCCTAGGATCGCAGGCCATGCGATGTGGTACTACCTAGACCGCAACTATGGTCGTAACTCTATAGCCAACCTCCTATACCTGACCAAGATTACGAGAGACATGGAGAGCAGTTTTCTCTATGTGCTAGGTGTATCGTACGAGACGGTCAAGCAGGAGTGGGAGGAATACTACAGCACCTACTATACGGCAGAGACTGGCAAACTAGACGATAGCCAAGGCCTCGTACCCATAGACCTCAACCACCGCGAGTATGTACCACCCAGCCAGCTAGCCTTAAGCCCTAGCGGTGACCGGCTAGCCTATGCTGTCAATGATATAGGCAGGATCAAGGTCTATCTCCGAGATATGGCGACTGGCGAAGAGCAGCGCATCTGGCGATATGGCTACCGCAACAAGCTGCAGGCGACCGACTATAACTATCCGGTGATGGCCTGGCACCCACGAGCACCGATTCTGAGCCTGTTTTATCAGCATAGAGATGAGATCATACTGCTGCGCAAAAACTTCGGTAAGGACGAAGAAGAGCGGCAGATCATACCTGGTAATCTCAATCGCATATACGGAGCTATAACCCTAGATGATGATAACTATGTGCTCAACGCCAATAGCAATGGCTACAGTGACCTATACCTCTATAATGCCAATACGCGAGCCGTCACCGCCATCAGCGAAGACTACTATGATGACCTAGATATATCAGCAGGTACCTACGAGGGCAAGCGCGGTTTTTACTGGGTGTCCAATAGGGGTGACGACGTCAATATGACCAAGGTAGACCTAGAGACAACCCTGCCCCTAGATAACCGAGATGTCTACTTCTATGACTTGTCTGGCGGGGAAGTTACGCGACTGACGACTACCACCGC
>CAYMFD010000249.1:0-2413 GCA_964389475.1 uncultured Saprospiraceae bacterium | reverse complement strand
TCTAGCTTGTAATCAATAGGTTATGAGAAGGATTGACTCGGTTTTGTTCAACTAGATTTACTTTCACAACGCAATATACGAGATTTTCACATAATACGCAAATTGCATATTCAGCCTTTAACGACCAACAACTCAAAGGATGAAGACTAAGTTCTGCTATTGAAAACATATTCTTGAATACACTTGCTTTCAATTCGAGCAGCATCTACCCCATTTACTCATAATAACCCTTTGTCATTTCCTCCATCACCCAATTCGTGCGGGCAGCACTTACACCCGTGCTAGGGCAAGTGCCTCTACCCAACATGTCTGCGACGATGGAGTCAATCAGGGGCTGCTGGATGTGCTTGTACAAGTCAAAGTCGAATTGCTCACTACGTTGTCGTCCTGACTGCTCAAGCGTTATCGTTGGAGGGCCGAAGAATGAGATAGACAACTTACCCTTCGATCCGATGATGGTCAACTCATCTTTCTCCGCTGTAGGATCCACGGCAAAACACCAACTACCTACACCCTGCACACCATTTTCGAAGGTAAAGGCACCGGTGACGATATCCGCTGCGCTATAAAGCCTCGCTTGATTGCCGGCATAGCCAGTGGCGGACTGGATAGGACCAAAAACAAAGTCTAGATAATCCAGTTGGTGAGCGGCTAAGTCATAGAAGTAACCCCCGCCAGCAATATTAGGATCTACTCGCCAATTAGCAGGTCTACCCTCCCCTGGCGCTGGCGAGATGTCAGGGTCAATCGACTTATACAGCTCGATCTTTACCAATCGTACTTCACCGATGACACCCGACCTGATGAGGTCTCGTAGCTTTAGAAAATTGGGGAGGCACCTACGATAGTAAGCGACATAGAGTGGCACATCGGCCTCCTGACAGGCAGCGATCATACGATTACACTCGGCGAATGACCTAGCCATAGGCTTTTCCACATAAACTGGCTTTCCTGCTTTGGCGGCCTTGATCGTCAGCTCTTCATGCGCATATGGTGGTGTCGCGATATATATGGCATTGACGTCTGCATCATTTATGAGGTCGTCCGCCTGGTCATACCATTTCGGCACTTGATGCCGTGCCGCATAATCCTGGGCTTTTGCAGTATCTCTACGCATCACCGCGACCAGTGCAGAGTCATCTATGAGTTGCATAGCAGGAGCACTCTTGATCTCGCACACATCTCCTACGCCGATGATCCCCCAGTTTACGGTATTGCCTTCTATCTTCTTCATCGGTTCTTTAGTACTGCCGTAATTGCCTCCCATATACCATCATCGACAATGATACCATCTTCCAAGTTCTTTGCCCGCCTTTGTGAGCTTTGCTCTCCAGGATAGTAGACGCTATCGCCAGGATGCATGGGTTCCACATCCTTGGTATATGCAATGATCTCTTCTATGATGTTCTGCTGGAGACCTCTGTCATCAAACACATCAGGGTATATGCAGATATACACTTGCGATATAGCAGTCTCGATCTCTTTGCTACCTACCCTAGCGGTCGAGTTACCAGCGGATAGAATGCTAGCCAGTATATCGAGTACCATCGACAGTGCAGAGCCCTTCCAGTAGCCTATCGGTAGTCCACGTTCTTTTGACAGGATCTTACTCGGGTCCTTGGACAGGCGATCATTGTCATCCCACCCACCACTAAAGGGTAGATCCTCCCCTCTCAGCCGATAGTCGTTGATCTTACCGAATGAATACTGGGAGAGGGCCATATCCAGGACTACATGACCACTGTCTCTCGGTATCGATACGACAAGGGGATTGTTACCGATCCTGCTATCTACGCCGCCCCAGGGTGGCATGTTGGGCTTGGTATTGGTAAATAGGATGGAGATGCAGCCCGCCTCAGCTGCTTGCTTGCCGTATGTAGCGCCTCTCATCCAGTGATTGGTATTGCGCAGCGCCACCATACCCATGCCGAGCTCCTTAGCCAGCTCGATGGCTCTAGCCGTACACTTAGTCGCATTGACGATCCCTGCGCCTTGCCGGCCATCCCACCGCTCTATACTACCAAAAGCAGCTACCTGCTCTGCCTTCCCATCCACCTTGACAATTCCTTTAGTCACATAGTCTATAAATAAGGGCACACGATTGATCCCGTGCGAACTAACGCCGTCTAGGGTGCTGTCAACAAAGGTGTCAGCGAGCAACTTGGCCTTGGCAGTATCAAAACCCTCCTCCAGAAAGAGGTCGTAAAGCGTCTTTTGTAAATCAGTGGGTGATATTGTCATATGTGATTAACTGCCTTATGCAATTGGTAGCCTAAATATAGTGTGACTCATCTCGACAATCAGTTCAGATCGCTAGAGTTATAAACTTTATTAATTTCAAGCAGTAGGTACTCTTCCAATGAATCACAATCTGTCTTTCTCTTAAAGATCAATGGGTTTTCAAATAGATACA
>CAYMFD010000248.1:0-2413 GCA_964389475.1 uncultured Saprospiraceae bacterium | reverse complement strand
CTATGCAACCCAACCCTTTTATCCCCCCACACCGTAGTAGTAGATATACGATCACTGACTCAAGAGATTGCATCAGTCAAAGTCAGCTCAAAAGGATAAAGCAAAGTGATCGCATCGCTTTGAGCGATACGATCACTAACTAAAAAACTGGGAATCATGAAACATCTACTAGCCCTACTACTCGCAGCAACGATAGCTCTCACTAGCTGCAACAATGATGACGACCTCTTCGTCGCTCCGCCATGCGATCACGTCAGCTATACCTTCATCAATGATATGGGAATAGACATCGACGGCCTAGTAATTGAAGGTTCCGATACTATACCACTTGCTGATGGTGCTACCTCTATCGACTATTGCATCGAGGAGGTATATGGAATCTTACCCAATGATCCTTGGATCAACTTTGAGCTAGATATCGATGGGCAGACTATATGTAGTAGTTCTATGCTTAACTGGTGTTGGACAGGCGCTGTAAGCGACGATAGCGGTAGCTACGAGATTACGCTGACAGATATAGTCGTAGGTGACGCTTTTCCCGTGACTTGCTCAGAGTATGCTAGATATACGACCATTAAGCTCTAGAGTGATCGCATCGCTTTGAGCGATACGATCACTAACAAGCGATAAGCTTACTAAAGACCTCCTATGACCTGCACTACGCCATCAGGCATGATTACGGCACCAGACTGCTGTGTATCAGAGCTCTGAGCACCTGTTGATACCATCGCCTGGTAGAAGTCCTCCGTCGCCAGGTCGGGATTAAGCGCCTTACACACAGCCGCAAGACCTGCGACCATGGGGGCCGCCATAGAGGTGCCGCTATTGGCCTTATACTTACCATTTTTAAAAGTGCTGAGGATGTCTACGCCTGGTGCAGCGATACCCATCTCTACGTCTGATACAGAATTACTAAATGGTGCCATCACGCCGGCCATCCCTACCGCTGACACAGCGATGATACCCTGACTATTAGCTGGTGAAAACTGACTGGCTGGCATACTGCTGTTACCCGCTGCAGAGATTACGATGGCTCCTTTATCGCGAGCATATCTCACAGCAGTATTGTAAGCGTACTGTATCGTATCGGTACTACGTCCACCCAGCGACATGGATATGACGTCTGCACCTTGGTCAGCGGCATTAATGATACCCTTGACTACGGCCGACTGTGGCGCTAGGCCAAAAGCATTGATCACGGCTAGGCTACGTAGCTCTACCCAGTCATTGCCAGGACTGAAGCTCGCCACCCCCTTACCATTGTTGGTCGCTGCAGCGGCAATACCGGCACAATGGGTACCATGACCATTGGCATCACGTGGTGACTGCCCTCGTAGGCGAGAGTAGCCATCAGCGAGGTCTTCATGATTGGCCTGTATGCCAGAGTCTAGGATGTATAGTTTGGCTGGTCTCTCGGGAGTGAGCGACTGTAGGGTCTGGTGATACTCATCCATCTGTAGGTAGTCGTATGCCCACTGCTGCTGTACTAGCGGATCATCGACTATGGTGCCGCCTGGCCTAAACTGCAATTGCTCCTCATCATTAATCTCTACCCAGCGTACGCCTTGCTCGTGAGATAGTAGCGTTACCAGGGCTCTTACATCTATACCATCTGCGACATCGACCGAATATATGGTAGGCAGGTCGACCTGATCGGCAAGATCACTGTCCTCGACGAGAAGGTCGATATCTACATCATAACGATCCGACAAGTACACTACCTGGCTAGGCGCTACGGCTATCAACAACTCTGGGGTCGTCGAGGTCGCAGTAGTTGGCTTATCAGCGGAGTCTCGCATAAAAAAGAGGTATTGCACCACACCTAGTAGGATGAGGAGCTGTACAAATCGGTTATCTCTAGCCCTGATGAGCATTAGGCCAATAATGCCGATTATAATCCAAGTCTTGGATATCAAAAAGGCAGCAGGCACAAAACCCACCGTTGTCCGAAACAACATAAATGCTCCAAGTGTAGTGGCCGTCAATATAGACCATCGTGTAGCGGCATGCCATATAGATCGCTTGGGCAAGAAGGACCAAAAGTAGAATAGGAGTACGCTAACGATGAAGGCGATCATATTGTTATTAACGATCAAGAGGGTGTCAATTGTTTCTCGATGGCCTACTATGCCAGCACGTTATTTAAAGCAGGATAGCCTATTAAATTGACAATCAACCTAATTGGCTATCCCCCTAGTACAATATTAAGACTCACAGCAACGTCTAGATCTTAATAAATCGGCCGACGAACATTGCATTTACTCCATGTACCATATAAGTACCTGCTGGCAGGCCCGATACATCGATACCGTCATCATATTGAGCTGTCAGTATCAGTCGCCCCATATGATCGTGTATGACCATTGTCTCTCCTACTAGTGCATCACTAGACTGCAGATAGATGCGGTCTAGT
>CAYMFD010000247.1:1136-2426 GCA_964389475.1 uncultured Saprospiraceae bacterium | reverse complement strand
CTAGCGCCATCTGGTCCTACGTGGGTCGTAGTCTCTAGTCTCACATTATCCATAGCATCGTGCAATACTACTGCTGTGCTCTGCCCGTCGAGATACTGGGTAGTTGTTGAGGTAGCCCGTCCATATAGATCATAGTCCACGGTATTCGCTAGCATATTACCTGTAACGGTAGCTCCATCTAGTATGCTAGTCTCTGTTGCACCTACCCATGAAGTTAGTAGATCGCCATGATAAGGATAATTAGCAGAAACCAGATCACCATCTTTAGTAATGGCCTCCACAAAATCTAAGTATTCATCGTGGTACTTGTAGCCCATTACTGCCCCGTTAGGTAAAGTCTCTGTCTTTAGCTCATCGTGATCGGCTCCATAAGTATAGGTATGCACCCCTTTGCCAGGTATATTGACAGTATGCTCTAGACGATTGTCGTAGTAAGAGTATATATAGTTGAGGTCGGCATTACCCGCTGTAGAGCCCGGGGGAATTACTTCTTCTACGAGTTCCTGGGCATTGTACTTATAAGTTGTCAAGTAACCTAGCCCATCTGTGGTCGCTATAGTTTTACCAAAGCGATCGGTATACTTGGTAGTAGTCTGACCATCTTGATCGATAACAGACTGCTCATATAAGGTACCTGCAGGATAAATATCAATAGCCTGCCCGTTGCTACCATACGACATAGTTATTGGATTAGCGGCAGAAAGATGCTGTGTCTCGATCTTACGTGACAATGGGCTATCCTCATAGTAGTAGTCGAAGCAGCCATTAGCAGAAGAACAGCTGCGTCTAGGTCTACCTATATCATCATATTGATGCTTGACACCAAAGTCTGTACCTCCTTCTGTGTAACCTTTCTCTAATGTAGAGCTTGTCTTGCCAGATGGGAGTAGACGTGTCTCCGATGTACGAGAGGCTATTGCAGGACTACTACCTGGATATGAGACCGTAGTTGTTATTATTTCATCATCATTAGGCTCGATTACATATGACTTTTCTGTTTTGATCTCACCATTGCGATCTGACTTTTCTAGTAATCTATTAAAGCCGTCATAAGCGATATATCGTGTTTCTACTCCTAGTGTATTGGTTCTACTCCGTAATCGTCTTAGATTATCATAGCTGTATGTGGTCTCTCTCATACCATGCTTTGCTTTCTTCAACAGTCCGTACTCATACTCGTACTCTGATGGTAAGATCTGGCCGCGAGATTTGAATTTCTTCGGCAGACCACCCGAGGTAAAATCTGCATTAACATCTTCTATTTCAGACGTTGTAATCCAGTTATTGCCA
>CAYMFD010000247.1:0-1126 GCA_964389475.1 uncultured Saprospiraceae bacterium | reverse complement strand
CGGCACGTTCACTTTTGATTTGTAGAATCCGATCACTACCACCAAGTGAGAGTGTCTGATAAGTCGCTCGCGACCCTGCAAATTGAGTACTGCCAGAGTAAACTTGCGTCTCTAAAGGAATGGCAACGAAATTTCGTGCGAGAAGAAAATTATTAGTCAGAGATTGCGCTTGATCATTCGCATACTTGTATTTAATAATTCTCTCACCACCTTGTCCCTCAGTTCCAAGACGGGTTTCTATAACATTGTTGTCTAACCTGGACTCTCTATAAAAGTTCTTTTGGTATGTAACCACGCCATCGCGTTGTTGTCGAGTTTCCACTAACTTTATATCGTAGGATTTATTGTTATAAGTAGATGTTATGTTTACTAATTGACCTGAGCAGCTTGTTACAGGCTCACTTACGGTCATTAAGTAATCTTTCTGACGTGTATCATATTTAAGTGTTTTTGACTCGACTAAGTCTCCTTGCTTGCTAAAGCTCTCAACTTTTTGTAATAACCCTGCATCTGAACTCAGATAAGATTCGCTGGGTATGGGGTAACCGAAATAAAGGCCTGCAAATGGCCGATGGTAATTATTAACCAGGCTTTTGCCACTATTTACAGGCTTATCGAAGGTATACGTGATGTAACCATATGGGTAGACCCCTTGCTCACTGTTAACACTAGTCTTTACCCTACTGTAGAGAACTAAAGGTGAACTCTGCCCTACCAATCTCTGATAAGGATAAGATGAAAGGCGAATATAGCTAGACTCACAATTGGTGCTATTAACGTTGCCGTGAAGAAGCGATGTGTTATACTTTTCGACTACTGCGGCGGAGACTTCGTCAAAGGTAATCGTCGCAGTTGCAAAGCCAGATTGTTGTGATAGCAATATTAGCCTTACTTGCGAACCCAAAGGTATCTGCAAAGTGCTAAAGGAAACACTGTATGTAGGTTCGCCTTCAATCACGTAAATTGAACGAGTTATTGTAGTTCCACTGCTAGTTGCTTCAATACTTAGTTCTACCTGCTCACCACCCACACAACCGATTCCCGGATCATCCTCAACACTAAGCGTTATTATAGGGTCAGTTGCTAAGCATGGAACATAGACCTCTGTACCAGATGTTGCTGCTTG
>CAYMFD010000246.1:0-2439 GCA_964389475.1 uncultured Saprospiraceae bacterium | reverse complement strand
GTGTAGCGCAGCGCAATCGAAATCTCCGATACAAGCGCAAGGGACCGTCTTTTTTGACACAAGCCAAAACACCAACAACTACCCCACTAAACAACAGTACCGATCACCTGTCCGGTAAAATTTTCACCTAGGTAGGGCGAGTTTTTGGAGAGAGATGCACTGCTGCTGTAGGTCCATTGTGCGGTAGGATCAAAGATCGTGAGGTCGGCGTCGGCGTCTTTAGCGATGGTACTTTCTTGGAGGCCTAGCAAGGTGCGAGGGCCAGAGGTGAGGCAGTAGATCAGTTGGTCTAGACTCAGTTGCTGGTTCTGTACTAGGTGGTGGTTGATAGCAGCAAAGGCTACTTCTACGCCAGTCATACCCTTATCCGCATAGGCGAACTCTAGTTTTTTCTGCTCCTCATCTAGCGGGACGTGATTAGATATGATAGCCTGGACAGCACCGTTTTTGACGGCCTTGATAAGTGCTTGCTGATCTTCTTTTCCCCTAAGTGGTGGCTCTACCTTGCGGTTGCTATCGAAGTTTTGTAGGTCTTGATCAGTACCTATGAGATTAGCAAAGGCGACGGTACCGAATACGGCCTGTCCACTCTTTTGGGCTCGCTTGATAGCCTTGGCGCTACCAGCGGTCGAGATCGCATGGAGTACGATGGGGCACTCTGCATAGGCAGCTAGTGCTATATCTCGCTTGGTGGCTAGGTCCTCTGCCATAGATGGTACGGCAGGTAGCCCTAGTAGGGTAGACGGTATGCCCTCATGCATATGTCCATCTTGGGCGAGGCTGGTGTCACATGGGTGGTGAAAGACCATGGCATTACATCGTCGTGCATACTGTAGAGCTCGGAGCAGCACACCGCTCTTCTGTATGCTATGTAGTCCGTCACAGAAACCTACGGCGCCTGCATCATACAGGTCTAGCATCTCGGTCATCTCGCCACCTGCCAGTCCCGTGCTGATGGCGGCTAGTGGCAGTATATGGGTGGGACCGCTGTGCTGCGCCAGATACTGGACCATACTCCTATTATCTACTGCAGGTGTCGTATCGGGAGATAGTGCGAGGTGGGTGTAACCGCCCGCGGCTGCTGCTTTGGTAAGGGAGTCTAGTGTCTCTCTGTGTTCGTATCCTGGTTCGCCACTGTGGGCACCTATGTCGACCCATCCACTACTTACGTGTAGGTTATCGCCCTCATAGATGCGGGGTCGCCCCTCTGGTCGGATGTTCTTCTTGATCTGGGTGATCTTACCGCGCTGGATCAGTATATCTACTTGTTTGCCGTGGTGCTTGGAGGAGGGCTGTATGACAGTAGCTTTTTTGATCAGTACACTCATAATCGATACTATATAGCGGCGCTAAATTGCTTTAAGAATCTAGCATCGTTCTCGAAGATGAGTCGGATGTCGCTGATATCATACTTCTGCATAGCTGACCTTTCTATACCGATACCAAAGGCAAACCCGCTGTATACTTCAGGGTCTATGCCACAATTGGTCAGTACATTCGGGTCTACCATACCACAGCCTAGTACCTCTAGCCAGCCTGTGCCCTTGGTGAGGCGGTACGACTTGTCATCATCGGTACCCATCCATACATCCATCTCAGCACTAGGTTCAGTAAAAGGGAAGTAGCTAGGCCTTAATCTTATGTCTGTATCTGCGCCGTACATCTCCCTCGCAAAGTAGAGGAGGGTCTGTTTCATATCGGCAAAGCTCACATCCTTGTCGATATAGAGGCCTTCTATCTGGTGAAACTGGCAGTGGCTACGGGCAGATATCGTCTCGTTGCGGTATACACGGCCGGGAGCGATGATACGTATGGGCGGTTTAGTCGTAGTCATCACTCGGGACTGTACACTAGATGTATGTGTACGTAATAGACGGGTCATACTATCGCTCAGATAGAAGGTATCCTGCATGTCACGGGCCGGATGATCATCCGGTGTATTCATCGCCGTAAAGTTGTACCAGTCCTCTTCGATTTCTCGGTCTTCAGCAACGGTAAATCCTATTCGCTCAAATACATTGATCATCTCACGCATCACGATAGATACGGGATGTCGACTACCCTTCGGAGTAGGTGCTGCTGGTGCTGTCATATCGATGCTAGCACCCTTGGCCTTGGAGGCGGAGGCCCCCAAAGAACCTTTGAGGCTATTGTACTTTTGCTCAGCTAGTTGCTTGATTTCATTGATGGCTTGGCCATAGGCTTTCTTTTCTTCGTTGGGTAGTGTCTTGATCTCTCCCATTAGGGGTTTGATCTGATTTTTACTACCTAAGAACTGGATACGGAAAGCCTCTAATTGTTCGACATCTGCAACGGTTGCTGCCTCTATCTGAGCCTTCATACCAGCTACTTTATCGAATGCAGGACTAGTCATGGAGTTAAGCCTTTGGTGATACGTTTTTGCGCTGTGGGCAAAGATAGCATTATGAGTGGGAGGTC
>CAYMFD010000245.1:0-2467 GCA_964389475.1 uncultured Saprospiraceae bacterium | reverse complement strand
AAATTGTAATTTGCCGCTTTAGAAATCCGAAATACATATGACCAGATTCGTACCCATAGCATTGTGCTTACTCGTATTAGGTAGCCTGAGAGCTCAGTCAATCACTAGTCCTGACGGCCGCTTCGAGATGTCCTTTTCTCTGGAGGAGGGTAGGCCCATGTACCAGTTGGCCCTTGATGATAAGGATGTGATTAAGCCATCATATCTCGGACTGGACCTCGTAGAGCAAGAAGACTTTATTGAGGGCTTTAAGGTAGCGTCTTCGGCTACGTCATCATTCGACGAGACATGGGTGCCAGTGTGGGGCGAGCGGTCCTCTATACGTAATCACTACAACGAACTGCTGGTAACACTAGAGCAGCCGGCTACGGATCGTACCATGCTGATACGCTTCAGGCTCTTCGATGATGGGCTCGGTTTTAGGTATGAGTGGCCGCAGCAAGATGGTCTGACCTACTTTGTGGTTAAGAATGAGCAGACGCAATTTGCCATGACAGGTGATCACACCGCTTGGTGGCTCCCAGGAGACTACGATACGCAGGAGTATGACTATATGACCTCCCGCTTGAGTGAGATCGAGGGACTCCACGGTGAGGCCGTGACGCCTAATGCATCACAAACACCATTCTCACCTACTGCGGTACAAACCGCCCTTATGATGCGTACTCAGGAGGGATTGTATATCAATATCCATGAGGCTGCCTTAGTCGCCTACAGTTGTATGCATCTGGATTATGACGCTGATAGCAAGGTCTTTACGTCTACACTGACACCCGATGCCGTCGGTAATATGGCCTACCTACAGGCACCAGCGCATACACCTTGGCGGACGGTCATAGCAGGCACTAATGCTGCGGATATATTACAATCAACCCTCACCCTTAACCTCAACGAGCCCTGCGCTATAGACGACGTATCTTGGATCACACCTGTCAAGTACATTGGGGTGTGGTGGGAGCTTATTACGGGCAAGAGCTCTTGGGCCTACGCCGACCTCCCTAGCGTCAAACTGGGCGAGACTGACTATACGACCATACCTAGCAATGGACGTCATGCTGCCAATACGGATCACGTGAAGCGCCACATAGACTTCGCTGCAGACCATGGCTTCGATGCTGTACTCGTCGAGGGCTGGAATGAAGGCTGGGAGGATTGGTTCGGTAAGAGTAAGGACTACGTATTTGATTTCGTGACACCGTATCCAGATTTTGACGTCAAGGAGATACATCGTTATGCAGCCTCCAAAGATGTAAAGATGATGATGCACCACGAGACAAGTGGATCGGTACGTAACTATGAGCGACATATGGATGAGGCCTACCAGTTTATGGTAGACAATGGTTATAACTCTGTCAAGAGTGGTTACGTCGGCGATATCATCCCCCGCGGTGAGACCCACTATGGGCAGTGGATGGTCAATCACTATCTGCATGCCATCCGAAAAGCAGCGGACTATAAGATTATGGTCAATGCGCATGAGGCGGTCAGGCCGACCGGCTTGAGTCGTACCTATCCTAACCTCATAGGTAATGAGTCGGCTAGAGGCACGGAGTATGAGGCATTTGGTGGTAGTAAGCCTGATCATACCACGATCCTACCATTTACACGATTGATAGGTGGCCCTATGGACTACACGCCAGGGGTATTCGTCACGGATATACGACAGCTCAATCCTGACAACGGCTCACGAGTACGTACGACGATAGCTAGGCAACTAGCGCTATATGTCACCATGTATAGCCCGCTGCAGATGGCTGCAGACCTGCCAGAGCACTATGAGCAGTACATGGATGCCTTTCAGTTTATCAAGGACGTAGCTATCGACTGGGACGACACATGGGTGCTAGAGGCCGAGCCAGGCGACTATATCACCTATGCCCGTAAGGCCAAAGGCGCTAACCGCTACTTCGTAGGCAGGACTAATGACGAAACTCCTCGTACTAGCACGATTGCCCTTGATTTTTTACCCAATCGCAAGAAGTTTATGGCGACCATCTACCGTGATGCTCCTGATGCTCACTGGGAGACAAACCCGCAAGCATACGTCATCGAGCAGCGACAGGTTAAGCGTGGTGATGTGCTAGAGATTTTCTGTGCTCCAGGGGGAGGCTACGCTATTGAGATCAAGTAGTATTCGGTATTCGGTATTCAGTATTCAGTAAGCGGGACATCTACATTTGAGGGCATGGGCTCCTGCCCTGTGGCCCGAAAGATTATATTAAAACTGCGATCTGCGACATCCGATATCCGAAATCCGATATCTGGCATCCGACATCTGGCATCTGACATCCGATATCTGACATCCGCTCCTCAAAACTTATAATTAACTCCCATTCTGGCAAGTAATTTTTTTTATCATGTGGTAATTTGCTTCAATTTAAAAAGTCTGGGCTAATACTTCCTACAGTGAAAATAGAGGCCACGCTTCTACCCAGCAGCATTGTATAGGGCGGCTTGTACATCGATG
>CAYMFD010000244.1:0-2476 GCA_964389475.1 uncultured Saprospiraceae bacterium | reverse complement strand
AATATTTCGTGACAGACGTCGGCTGGTGCTATTACGAAGAGCAAGTAGAAATATGCACACCCGACTACGAAGAACCTGAGATGACCATCGTCTGCTCTCAGACAACGGATGTGCAAGGATGCGCAGCTACTGTGCCGCTAGCGGGTACACCCATTATCCCAGGTGTGTGTAATCCTGACCCTAACTACACTTCAGTTTCTCCTGATGGTAGCTTTTGTATACAAGTGCCTGTAGGTGGTTGTGTAGAGCTAGAGGTAGAGAACTGTGATGATTTGTGCGAGGGAGAGACTATCCTTTCTGGACAAGATGTCATTTTATTGCGTCAATTTGTTTTAGGCATTATTAATGGTGTGCCTACTAACCCTCACTATCAGGTGCTAGCAGACGTTAACTGTGATGGCCTAGTCTCGACACTTGACCTTGTTTTGATACAACGATCTATTCTAGGATTTCCGCCTACGGATAATGATTGTCAGCCTGGAGACTGCATTGTATTTGATCCTGGCAGCCTGGCTTACGATGATAATGGAGATTTAATACCGTCTTCTGTTAATACTACCTTTTGTGATGGTGACGATATAGCGTCTTTCGTAGTGGGTGTAATGGGTGATGTAAATGGTGGTTGCAGTTGTGAGGTCTTTGATTTAGATGGCTCTGGCGGTAGTGGATCAACTGACCTTATAATAGCTAATAATGCGGTATATCTTCACCAATCTTCTATTTATGACCTAGCCCTAGAGTTGGTCTTTAACCGACCTATTAGTGATGACGACTACGAATTTGTCCTTGGTAATGCAGTTGTAAGGGCCCAAGACAATACTCTTTTGGTAGCATATTCAACTGACAATGGTCCAACAAATGCAGAGGGTGATTACTTGGAGTTACTCAGGTTCTTATCTGATGATCTGGTTTTAGAGTCAGTCGATGAGAAGTCTTTTGCTGTGTCGGATGACTTTGTTCTTTTAGACATCCTTTTGGTGAATCGCCTTTCGGAACGATCTACTAATGAGCAAGAAACTACTGAAGTTACCATGTATATGCAAGGACCCTATCTTATTGTAGATGGTCTAGATTTTGAGACTGCGGCAACAGTCGAGATATATGACCTGAGCGGCAGAGTAGTGTTAAGTACTACAACTACAAGTGGTGAGTCTCGTCAATCATTGCACCTTGATCTTCCTTCCGGACTTTATATAAGTTCGTTACGTACAACTGACAGTATGATATCTGACAAGATATTTGTCCAATAGATGAAGTATATCTTAGTGGGCTTTACTATTCTCTGTGTAGTGGTAATTACCTCTGCACAGAGAATTTCTTTCTCGAGTGACTCTCATATACAGGCTTCAATATGCTATGGTACCATTGACAATGGATGTGTTATTGATTCTTGCCGAACGTATCCTATTGCAGCATCTAATTATTATCATTGTTACAGTGATATATCCGATGAGCTATACATTATGCATCTTTTTGGAATCAGCGATGAGTTGATTATAGTAAAGTACCCACAAAGGGACACTATCCTGAGGTATACTTACAGTGTATATCCTGAGGATATTGGTTTTGTGAGCCAAGATGTTCTTGCAGTTACCATGATAAATCGAATTTTGCTTATTGACTTAAACACTGGCAATTTTCAAGAAGAAATGCTTTCATGGTTTATAATGGATATTTTTAATTGTGGTGAACAATACTACACGCTAGATATCAGCGGAAATATTAGAAATGTCAATTTAGCGAATATTGATAATTCTGCTGTTGTCAGTAATCTCGTTACGTTAGGTTCTTTGAAAGGAGCAAACATAGATTGCTATGGGCGATGCATTTCTGATTATGTTTTGGTCGTAAAGTTTTTCAATGAGTTAGATTACCTATCTTTTGCAGGTGGAGGTTTACTGGAAAACTGCTCTTATTTCGAACCAGTGTGGAATCGTGTTGATTTAGAAGACGTTGAAGTCACCTACTACGATATCTGGCTGGATCTAGACGATAGCGATGAGGTGTGTGCTGATGCAGGCATACGCATCGGGAGTCCGTGTGAGACTACCACGGCTAGTCTCAGTAGCAGTGATCCTCATGCCTTTACGACGCCTTACATCATAGATAGTATGAGCATACGTGTGCGAGATGCTACATCGGGCATGACCATCGTTGCTGCTGTCCAGCCTACGGCGGCAACTATCACAGGATCGGGATCTACAGCGATAACGGTAGAGGTGGCTGGTCGCTTTATGCGACAGACATACTACGATATTATCCAGGGCATTGAGTACCGCAATCCTACAGCAGTAGCTAGTCCTGATACGGTATTGATTGACTTTGTGATTTACGAGTCAGGCAATGCCAGCGATCCCGCCACCGCCTACCTCTACCTAGGAGCAGACCAGGTAAGCGCTGGTGATGACCAGCAGGTAGACCTATGTGCAGGCGATCCAGCACAAGACCTTAGTGACCTCGTACCACCAGGCGGCAC
>CAYMFD010000243.1:0-2489 GCA_964389475.1 uncultured Saprospiraceae bacterium | reverse complement strand
ACTACCTCAATCAGACAGCAGAGACTATGCCCTCTGACGACATTATTGACCTTTACAGCGAGAGCAATGCAGATAGCTTTGAGCCGCCAGAGTCGCATAAGGGTGATGTAGCAAGGGCGATCTTTTACTTCTATACGATCTACCGAGAGCAGGCTGACGAGCCGTTTTTTGAGTCTCAAGTGCAAGACTTGTGTAGATGGCATATCGAGGATCCGGCGGATGATCGTGAGATGGATCGATCCGAGATGATCGCTGTTTACCAAGACGGTAAGGTCAATCCATTCGTCTTTGATTGTACGCTAGCTACTCGCCTATACTGTCCAGATCAGTCATGTGATGTGACGAGTGTAGAGGATGTGTATCAAGCAGATCTTGCCGTATACCCTAATCCCGCTAGTAGTCACGTCACTATAGATCTACCGGATCATCTTGTCGGCACGACGATCGCTATATACAATAGCTACGGTACAGTAATGCATAGCCAAGCAGTACTGAATAACACCAGCTCTATTTCAGTTGATCTCATTACGTGGCCAGTAGGTGTGTACTTAGTATATGTAGTAAGTAGTCAGCGTCGGTATGAGTCAATTGTACTTATAAAGCACTAAGAAATTTTTGATCTAAGAATGTTGATCGACTAGTCATGTAATTGATCGATGATTATAGGCGATACAAGGCTGATTTCTTACAGCCTGTCAGAAACTTAGGAAACTTTAGAACAATCTAAAGTTTCTTACGTCTACGTATCGTTACCTTTACCGACGATATGGAAAAGATCACCCATTTACTAGAACAAGCTACCGCACTGATGATGAAGTACGGTATCAAGTCTGTCAGTATGGATGACCTCGCTAGACAGCTAGGCATGTCAAAAAAGACGATCTATCAGTTCGTTGAAAACAAACGTGATCTCGTAAATAAGATGGTCAATCATGCCATCGAAGATGAGCGACGACAGGTAGAGGCTATCCTTAGTAACAGTAGTGATGCGTTGACGGAGATGCTTACTATTGCAAGGTTTGTTTTGGCACAATTGAGGGAGCTGGGTCCGAGTCTAGTGTTTGATATGAAGAAATACTACCCACGCGAGTGGGACATTATGGAGAACCACCACCTCCACTACATCACACAGACCATCACCAATAATATTTCTCGAGGTATTAGTGAGGGGCTTTATCGTTCAGAGATAGATCCAGTCACCATTGCTCAGCTCTATCACGCAATGACCCACGCTATCGTGGACGAAGAGCTCTTCCCACTCAAGCGCTTTAGTAAAACGGACCTCTACACTCACATGATTAGGTACCACCTACATGGTATCGTGACGGACAAGGGTCGCGCCATCCTCAAAGAACTCGACATTTAATAAATAAGGCAATCGACATAAATATGCATCAGATGACTAAATACTTGATCGCAAGTCTGCTTATAGTGTACACTGCAAGTCTCAGTGCTCAGTCTTTTACACTTGACGAGGCTGTACGCTACGCTATAGATAATAGCAATCAGCTCAAGATTGACAACCTAGAAGTCTCTAGGGCCAACAGTCAGATCAATGAGACCAAGAGTATCGGGATGCCCAAGATTAATGGTGCTATTGACTATTCCTATTTCTTTCAGCTGCCTAATCAGCCCATCCAGGATTTTGTCACGCCATCAGTTTATGGCGTTCTTTTTTCTGAAGGAGTTTTACCAGAGAGAGATCTGGGTGAGCCATCGATATTTGAGGCAGCTTTCGTCCAGCCACACCAGTTAGCACCGAGTATTACAGCTAGTGGACTACTCTTTAGTGGAGAGTATATCTATGCATTGCGTGGATCGAGAATGTACAGAGAGTTGATTCGTCGACAGATAGACGCTAGTGAGCAAGAGGTGCGGTCGCAGGTTACTAAGGCCTACCTATCTGTATTGATTGCCGAACGTAATAAGGCCATTATCGCAGATAACATAAAGACGATAGATAAATCACTCGTTGAGGTCACTGCATTCTTTAAAGAGGGCTTCGCTGAGCAGCTCGATGTGGATCGTTTGCAGTTGAGCTATGATAACTTGAGTACACAGATGGATAATCTAGACCAAGTAATAGCACTTAGTAAAAACCTACTCAAGTTTCAGATGGGCTATCCCATAGATGATGAGCTAGTATTGACAGAGAGTATTGAGGCGCTAGAGGTCAAGTGGGGAGAAGAGGATGTGGACCTCGCTGGCAGTATCCAATACAGTAATAGAGCAGAGTATGCCATCATCGAACAAGGAGAGATTCTCAATGAGATTAACCTAAAGGGTAATAAGGCTGGATACTTGCCTAGTGCTACTGCTTTCGTCAGTCATTCACAGACGCTTTATAGGGCCAATCTCTTTGACAGTGACGAGGCAGGATGGATACCTACAACAACTGCTGGTCTGGGTATCAATGTACCTATCTATGATGGCGGTGAACGAAAAGCCAAGATTCAACAGATCAAACTCGATATGGAGAAGACGGCGCT
>CAYMFD010000242.1:0-2510 GCA_964389475.1 uncultured Saprospiraceae bacterium | reverse complement strand
GAGTCTATCTCCTTCTTTTATACTTGGGTAAAATATGACCAAGCTTCCTTTCAGGCGATTTTTCACGGTGTCAGAGTCTGTAATCGTGTGACATGTTATGCCTGTACCATATAAAGCACCAGCGTTAATAAGTACTGGTATGCTGCCTGCACTATCTACTTCTACTATCTTGTCTAATATCATCTGATAGTATGAAGGGTCGGAAGAGTCCTCTTCTGGTTTGAATACCGCATTGCCATATTCTTTGTGCATGTCTTTTAGATCTTTTTCTCCATATGCTTCCACAAATGCGACGAATATTTCATTGAGATCTATAAAGGTTGCTCTGGCCTTCAGCACCTCTTTCGCTTTGTCAAAATACTGCTGCTCATCACTTGGCAGGTAAGTAAATAATAAGCTTTGACCTCCATTAGCCTTGCGAGTTATTTCACTCCTATTATTCTCTTGCAAATAGTATAGCAAGTCATCAAATTTCCGTCTATGTTCTGTCTTATATGGCATTGGCTATATCACTGTAGTTGTACGTTGGGTTTGTTATTAATTGGTCACCAGTATATTTCATATCTATCCACCCTTTCTTGGCGATTTCTTTTGTTCGCTCCATTATCACAGCATCAGAAGCAAAAGAGAACTTTCTAAATGGATGAGTAAGTACATTCAGCTCCTCACCCCATACTGACATCATAAAATAGAGATATAGCGTAAATTGCTGATCGGTAAATCGGATCGTCTGAAACAGCTTCTTCTGCTTACCTTTAAGAATATCTAGCCTCACTAGGAAAGTCAGTAGTTTAGATCCTACTCGCTCTAGCGTAGTCTCAGCCCATGGCTCACCAGTGTCATCACTTAGTATCTCCTTAGACTTAATATAGCTGATCAGATCCATCTTCTTGACCCCAACTCGTCCCTGTAGATAGTAATTAAGGATTACGCCATCAATCAAATCATGACATAGCCGATTGGTTACAGCCAACTGCAGAAACAGAAGTACCTTTTTATCATCTATGGAAATAGCCGCTTGATTAGCACCATTCACAAGTATTTTGTGGTTCTCCGTGTGAAACACAAGTAAGTTCTTTTTGATAACCCTTGTCAACCTATTGCTAGTCTTAGCAGTCCTTTGGTCTTGAGACAACTTGGACTCTCGTCCAGCCAGGGCATCGAAGATATGCTCCAGGCTAGGTATGCTTGCTAGGAGGTTAATATCGGCGTTGTATGGTAATTTGTCTAGCACGTTGTCTCGGTGATTGTCCACATCTCAGCCACTAAGCTAAAACTTCTTTCTCTCAAAGAGTTAGCACCTCTAGGTCACTTTTCAGCTAATTATGTGAGCCTTGAGTGCTTTTTATCCACATCTCCTCCCATATTCGCACCATAGCCCAGGTATCGAGCTTGCAATAGGCCATCAAGTCATTGATGACTTGACCTCTATTATGATCATGCACCTCGGAAAAGATCAGGTCTCGGTAGGTCGTCATCGCTTGGCCGCCGTTTTGCACATTGAGATCTTTATAAGATAGCTCCGGACACATGACTGGCAGTACTGACTTGATGGAAATGCTGCCACGGAAGTCTTTGTGGTGGTAGTAGCCCTTGTCACAGATATCCATGAGGTCGTAGATACGATCTGCCAGACTGAGCAAGAATTCTGCATGTACTGGGACAGAGGAGGCAAGTTCTTTGGTTCGTGGCACTTCGAACGGCTTATACCAAACGATCACTGATCCTTGATCACCTATGTCCTTACGCAGGCTGTGAGCTATTGCAGTCATAGGTGCATCACAGGTAGTGTGTAGGTATTCCTTGTGTGTGACAGGTGCTCCAGCGTACTCGATGATGTGCAGGGAATATTGAAACACGACTTGTTGATGGGGCCAAGTATCATCATACTTAGGTATAGCGGAAGGAAGGGTCTCATAGTCTAGGAAGTAGAGTGGATACTCTAAAGCATCAAGCTCATCCTTGATCTTATCTTCAAGAATAATTTCTTCATCGTTGATATAAGTCTGCCACTGCCATAGCTTCATCTTTTTGAACTTGGATACATCCACGATGTCATCCATGGCAAGAGTGCCATTGTCTACCATGGTCGCCAATTGCTTTTTAGAGCTACCTATTCGATTGAGGTCGTATACGGCATAGTCTGGTGTATCGGGATATAAGTACTGAAAGGCTCCGCAATGCCTCTTGCGGGCCTTGTACCTGCAGCCGCACTCAGTAGGCTCAGTTGTATTGTGAATCATTTGGTAGGCCTGGTCGATATCTACGCTTAGCATTTCTTCCTCCTCTATTAGCTTAGCGGTTATTTCATCGATATTAAACAGTTGATCAATATCTATATCACCCTGTCTGACGTACTCCTTATTGAGTGTGATCAAGTAAACATTAGCAACTCGCATGCCTAACCTCTCGAGAAGAATACGTTGAAATCCAGCGTCATCTATGTGCTCATGCTTTCGTTTGCCAGCCTCTTGATCCTGTTGTGAAGAGCTAGACTTTATCTCGTAGAT
>CAYMFD010000241.1:0-2524 GCA_964389475.1 uncultured Saprospiraceae bacterium | reverse complement strand
TCATAGTCCGTAACGATCGCCTCATAACCACTAATATCGACATCCAGTACCGCCTTGTGAGACAGGGCCTTTTGGTGCAAACCGTGAATGTGTAGGTAGTAGTGGCGCTTGGTCCATGTCTCACGATCTTCTGGTAAGGCGTCAGAGGTGTCGGTACGATCAGCGATCTGCCATTGTATCTGCTGATAATGCGAATAATTGGCTGCAGCTAGGTAGCTGTAGACGAGTGCCTGACTTACAGCGTCATAAGCAGGAGCCGCTTTTTCATACTCCTCGAGAATAGCAACCGTCAGGCTAGGCTCTATCGAAGACCGCAAGGCCACCAAGGTATACACCGACTTGACGAGGTGAGCGGATTGCTGATCCATTGTAGCCTGCTTAAGGATCTCATCTACCAGTGCGATAGCATCTTTTGGCAAGCCCTTTTCTTGTAACTCCTTAACGGACAGCCATGCCGCATCATAATCGTAGGTCGTCATAGGTAGGTTTGATTTGGGGCTACAGGCAAGCGCAAGGCCTGCGAGGATGGCGTAAAAGAGTACTCTAAGCATATGGTCCAGCATTGTGTAAGTCTGTCCTTAAGATGGTGGCAAGATGATAAATACATAAACGCAAGTTTATAAAATCTCAATATGACCTTCTTAATACAACTATCTACATCTCTGATCGATTTATATGCTGTATTATTGCCCTAACCACAACCATCAGTAATATGACGACATCAAAGATTGACAATCTAGCCATCATTGAGGAGGCCGCAAAAGCATTCGCAGAGCAGCGTATACGACCAAATATGATGCATTGGGATGAGGAGCAGATCTTCCCCATAGACCTCATGCGGGAGCTCGGTGAGCAAGGCTTTTTGGGTATACTCGTACCCGAATCATACGGCGGTAGTGGACTAGGCTATCAGGAGTACATTACCATACTCACGGAGATAGGCAAAGTCTGTGGATCGATTGGTCTATCTGTAGCGGCACACAACTCACTATGCACGGGCCATATCATGATGTTCGGTAACGAAGAGCAGAAGCAAAAATACCTACCAAAACTCGCTGCCGGTGAGTGGATAGGTGCCTGGGGACTGACCGAGGCCAATACAGGTAGTGATGCCATGCGTATGACCTGTGTAGCGGTAGAGGATGGGGACGACTATGTACTCAACGGTACTAAGAACTGGATCACACACGGTATCTCAGGCGACGTAGCAGTGGTACTCGCTCGTACCGGTGACCTACTGGACAGCCACGGTATCACAGCCTTTGTTGTGGAGCGAGATAACCCTGGCTTCCTTGCGGGAAAGAAAGAAAACAAACTGGGTATGCGATCCAGCGAAACGGCTGAGATGATCTTTGAAGATTGCCGAGTACCAAAATCACAAGTGTTGGGCAAAGTAGGGGAGGGCTTCATCCAAGCCATGAAGATCCTCGATGGTGGTCGTATCAGTATCGCTGCCTTATCGCTAGGTATAGCCAAAGGAGCTTATGAGGCCGCTGTAAAGTACAGCCAAGAGCGAGAGCAGTTTGGCAAGCCGATCAGCCAGTTTCAAGCGATTAGTTTCAAGCTAGCCGACATCCTTACCAAGATCGAAGCTTCAGAGTTATTGACTAGAAAAGCAGCAGACCTCAAAAATCGTGGTGAGAAAGTGACGACCGTATCTGCCATGGCCAAGTATATGGCCTCAGAGACCTGCGTAGAAGCCGCAACGGAGTGCATACAGATACACGGTGGCTATGGTTATACCAAGGACTATCCAGCAGAGAAATTTTACCGTGATAGTAAGCTATGTACCATCGGTGAAGGCACCAGCGAGATACAGAAGCTGGTCATCAGTCGGAACGTTCTTAAGGGTCTGTAGCCTCAAAAAAGCTAAAGGTTACTCGCTAGTAAGTAAAGTAGGCTGGACAGATAAATAGACGTCCGCTAAATATTATGTTAAGTAGACTCTGCCTCGGTTTATTTCAGGGTAGGCAAGACGTAGGAATCTACATCGCAGATACGCATTATTATGATCGATGCACTTATGCAAGCCATCAAGAATGGCGATACGACAACGATTGGCCAACTACTAGAGCGGCATCCTCAGCTAGTAGATACTAGAGATCCTAGAGGATTTTCGCCCTTAATCATGGCTACCTATGTAGGTGCTCACGAGGCTGCGAGTCAACTGCTAGATGCAGGCGCAGACGTCAACCAAAAAGATCAGTCTGGCAATACGGCGCTTATGGGAGTCGCCTTTAAGGGTGACCAACGTATGGTAGAGCTGCTGATAGATCGTGGTGCAGATATAAACGCCGTCAATAATCTTGGCTGGACAGCTTTACATTTTTCGGCTAACTACGATCAAGGGGCTATAGCTAGCATACTCATCACTGCAGGTGCCGACAAGACGATCAAAGATGCACAGGGCCAGTCTGCACTCGAGGCAGCTATCAGTAAGGGCAACAGCGCGGCGCAGGATGCGATCATGCATGGGCAATGAAGCACCACAAATTAAGATGCTGAAGATCAACATATTAAGGCT
>CAYMFD010000240.1:0-2525 GCA_964389475.1 uncultured Saprospiraceae bacterium | reverse complement strand
TGTATCGGCATTATACCAAGCTAGAGTGCGAAAAGTTAAGTCAGAAATGGTATAACATAGCCTTGCAGCTCTAAAGCAGACATCGAGGTTCGTTCGCTATCTTTACAATCATTCAAAAAACTACTAAGCAATATACTTGCATGATCAGTTTTCACACTGGCTAGCACCTGCAAAATCAAATACACCCGAAGACACACCATAGTATGATCGTAAATAGACATTGATTACTTTCACTGTATGAAAATACTATGCATCGGTCGCAACTACGCCGCCCACGCCGCTGAGCTCAAGAACGACCTACCTACGGAGCCCCTCGTATTTATGAAGCCGTCAACGGCGCTACTCGTCAACAACAAACCGCTCTACCTGCCAGAGTGGAGCGATGATGTCCACCACGAGGTAGAGGTCGTCCTCAAGATAGGTCGTAATGGTCGGTATGTACAGCGAGAGTTTGCCGATGGGTATATAGCGGGTATCGCGCTAGGGCTAGACTTTACGGCTAGGGACATACAGCAACGCTGCAAGGAGAAAGGCCACCCGTGGGAGATCGCCAAAGCCTGGGATAACAGCGCCGCTGTGAGTGACTTCGTCCCCTATGAAACGGGCCAGCCAATCGCTTTTTCGCTCCATAAAAACCAAGAGGTCGTACAGTCTGGCACGACCGATGACATGATCTTCAACTTTACCGATATTATCTGTCACGTCTCCAAGTACTTTAAACTACAAGTAGGCGACTACATCTACACAGGGACACCATCAGGCGTCGGTAAGGTAGACATCGGTGACACCCTTGAGGCCTACCTAGGAGATCGCAAGATGCTGCACTGCGACATCAAGTAATCGATCATGAAGTCTTGCCTCAACTGTGATGCTCCTCGCCTCGGCGACTCCACCTACTGCACGGCATGCGGTCAGGCTTACAAGGATGCACAATTGAGTTTTTGGCAGGTAGCCAAAAGTTTTCTCAGTAACGTTTTTACGCTAGACAACAAGCTCTGGCTTACGCTATATGCCCTGATATTTCCAGCTCGACTCGCGATCTACTATATCGCTGGCAAGCGCAAAAGCTACATAGCACCCGGTCGCTTATTCTTTATCGGCTTGGTCTTACATATCGCAACCCTTAGCATCCTACTACGAGCTATGGAGGATGATATCGGCAATAGCAATGATTCGATATATCAGCAAGCGGAGCATATACGCTTGACTGCTGTTTATGACTCCCTAGCGACTATCTACATCCCTGAACAGGGGAGTATCGACACACTACGGTCTCAACTATTTAAAATCAACACGGACAAAAACGAAATCACCGTCGGCGAAATAGACATGATCAGCGCCGTAGTATCAGACTATGATATATCGTCAGAAGATATAGCTACCCTGGATGCAGACTTCATCATCGACAAGTATGAAATCGAGGGTTTTTGGGATAAGATACTGGTACGCCAAGGTATACGGGTAAATGCGGATGTATTTGGTGTGCTCAAGTCCTTTGTTGGCAATATCTTTTGGCTGATAGCCGTGATGGTATTTATAACTGCTCTGATCTTGAAAATGCTCTACCTACGGCATCAAATCTATCTAACGGAGCACCTTGTGCTGTCGGCATATACACATGCCTGGCAGCTCATCATAGGTAGTCTACTATGCGCTGGACTTGTAGGCTACTGTCTATGGCAGGACGACCTCACCCTCATCATCGACTACCTAGAGGACTCCCCTGCTATACCCATATATATACTGGTCCTAGGCATGTATTCTCTAGTGGCTATGCGGTCTTACTACCAGGAGGGGTGGGTCCTGACCTTTGTAAAATGGCTGATAGCCTCGGCCGCTTATCTAGTGCTAGGCTTGCTCGTCTTTGTAGTCATATTTGGTATTACTGTCCTTATATTTTGACAGTGGCGCAATAGAGACACTACACCGCCACATTATGCGTCCTCAGTGCATCATTGAGGCTTGTCTTTTTGTCGGTACTGGCCTTGCGCTTACCTATGATCAGGGCACAGTTGACATTGTAGTCTCCTGCTGGGAATGTCTTGGTGTAGGAACGGTATCCCTAATCATGGAAAAAAGTAGTCATAATTGCCGTAATTCTTCTAGACTAGAAGGATTCCATGAAGGCTAGATTTGATGGACAACCACTTTTCTAATAGCAGCACAAGGAGATGATGAGGCTCAGCGATTTTGAGAGTAAGCGGTTCTCAGCATACAGCAAAGAGCAGGTTGTAGCTGCTAAGCAGACAGAATTTACTAGAGAATAGCATACTCTGCGAGCTCTCAGGAAAGCAGCCGATCATCATGCAATTCTGTCAAGCGAAACTTAGATTTTCAGTAAGGCCAAACGCATCTTAAGCTGCCTTTAGAAAAGCTGCCTTTTTTGTTTCGTTTTTTGGCAGTGCAAAAAATGAAAGACCAGTGCATTTTGGATGCAGCTAGTAGCGCCAAACGCCAATCTATACCGCCACATTATGCGTCCTCAGTGCATCATTGAGGCTTGTCTTTTTGTCGGTACTGGCCTT
>CAYMFD010000239.1:0-2536 GCA_964389475.1 uncultured Saprospiraceae bacterium | reverse complement strand
GTATGAGATGAGAGATGATATCGTGGCCCTTGGTCATTTAGGACTTCTAGTGAGGCTTCGGGTCCTATTTAAGATCATAGGAGATAGCGACCTCTTACATGTACACCACATTGGTTCGGGATTTGTAGTAGCTGTCCTTAATGTGATACAGCGTAAGCAACTGGTAGTGACAGCACATAGCGAGTATACTCGCTGGCGTGGCAAGAGTAAGAGGATGATGGATTTCATCTGTAGTAGAGCTAGTAGTATCATAGCAAATTCGGAAGCGACATATAATTCTATCCCTGTGCGATATGATCATAAAAAGAGGACGATCTACAACGGTGTAGACCTCTCTGCTATTCTAGATAGTTACGTTACGGTTATGAAGAGTCCACTCCGCATTGTCACTGTGGGGCGATTAGAGGCGGTTAAGAATCAGTCGGTACTATTAAAGGCGATGAAATTGTTATCGCAGCAAGGTGTAGACGCGTCGCTTACGATAGTAGGGGATGGTAAATTACAAGCTGCGCTAGCCTGTGAGGTAGAGGACTTAGAGATCACTGAACTAGTGAGTCTCGTGGGGTTTAAGCCTAGAGAAGTAGTATACGAGATGCTGCCCAAGTACGACCTATTTGTGATATCGAGCCACGTCGAGGGATTTTGTAATAGTCTCGTCGAGGGTATAGCATCTGGGCTGATAGCCGTAGTGTCAGACATACCTATATTCAGAGAGTTGTACGATGAGTCAATGGTCTACTACTTTGATAAAGATAAGCCCGCTGACCTCGCCCGAGTGATCAAGGCCTGTAGTCAAGCGCCAGAGACCGCTATGGCGATGGCGCAAAAGGCAAATTTGCATGTGCAGCAGCACTACAGTCTTGTAGCTTCAGTCCAGCAACATATAGAACTATACAAAGCGTGAGAGGCACATCTACAGTAGTACCCGCATTTTTGGTATATCATCCTCGATCTGGATCTACCATGCTAGGTAATATCCTGCATGGCTACGAGGATATTTATGTGAGTTATGAGCTGGACTTTATAGATGGTATAGCAAGAGGTAAGCGCTTTAGTAATCAGCAGTGGGAACGTCTAAGTAGATCTCCTAAAGCAGATGCTTGGGATCTTCCATGGGCAGATTTAAAGGCAGCCTCATTCTCCTGTTTTAGCGACTGCCTTAGGGCGATTGCACACCACTACACTGCAGCTCCGATATTCTTATTTAAGAATGGGAAGTATCGTTTTTATTTAAAAAAACTAAGAAGAGAGTTTCCATCGTCCAAGATCATTTTTATCAGCCGCGATCCTCGTAGTGTCTATCTATCTCAGTCTCAGTCTCCGTCCTCTATCACAGATCAGCCCATGATAGTAAAGGATCCAGTGCTGTTTGCTAAACAGTATTTACTGACTGAGCGAATGGTGGCAGCTGTGGATAGTGCCTACCTACTGAGGATTAGGTTTGAGGACCTGATCACCAGTCCAGAGGCTACGGTCCGTCAGATCTTGTCATTTTTGGAGGTGTCGGACAAGCAGGCCGACAAAGATTATGCAGCCGGCATCAGCGATAATCAAAAACACCTACACAGTAATGTAGCAAAAGGTATGCTCGGATCTCGACTATACCCGTGGCAAGAGACAGACAGAGCTGAGGAGGTAGGTGTCGTAGAGCACCTGTGTAAGGACTACTTGCTTCAAAACAACTATCAGCTATCTGATCGAGGAGAATCCAGCCTAGGGAAGTATTATCGTCAGTACTTTATGAGTACTGGTGTCATGAAGTGGCTGTGGTACTGGACCAAGGCAAAGTTTTCTTTGAATAAAGACCACCTTCGTAAGTAATGATTACTAAGCAAAGCATCTTTATACTTGGTTTTAGGAAGTGTGGTACCACTAACCTATATGATATAGTGAGTAGTGTACCTAATTACATAACTCCCAGTATCAAGGAGCCGCAATACTTTGCGCTGCCTGAGCAGACAGTAGCTGGTCATTTAGAGTGGTATACATCTATATACGAGAGCAGTGAGTGGTTACTGGATGGGAGCACCCTTTATGTACATGATCCTAGCAGTCTAGATAGAATAGATATATACTGTGAACAGCCCAAGTATATAGTGTGTCTAAGAGATCCTGCTAAGCGCTTTTACTCTGCCTACTGGCACATGAAGGTAAAGGGAGACCATATCGAATCAAGATCACTCTCAGAAGTACTAGAGGCCTATGAGGCGATGGAGACGCTGTCGTATGCTAGCGAGACTGATATGCTACAGGCTTGCCACCAAGATGGTCTTATAGATCTGGACTACTTAAGTATAGACTACCATTGGCGTAAGTTCAAAGCAGGATTTGCTACCGAGATCAAAGACCACAAAGCTTTTTTCAGGTATTGGGGCGAGTCTAGGTACAGTTACTACCTACAGGAGGTAGACCAAGACTACCTGGGTATAACGCTTGAACAGCTACTAGCAGAGCCAGAGATTGTGATCAAGGCCGTGGAAGATCACACAGGACTATCGGGCTTACCAGTAAGTCTGCCTAGTAATCGTAACAAGAC
>CAYMFD010000238.1:0-2545 GCA_964389475.1 uncultured Saprospiraceae bacterium | reverse complement strand
ACGCCGTGCGGGTGCCGATGCCATTATCACCTATTTTGCGCGAGAGTGGGCGGAGATGCAAGTGAGGTAGGACATTGATCCTAAGAGTATCCTTATCAATAGACTATCCTCTTTGAGCAAGCACTAATACCATCTTAGAGTAGGTACCGCACTTGTAAAAATAGGAGCTCCTTAGGTATCAACAAATAGTAAGCTCACTCTCATTTTAGACGGACTACCATCTAAAATGAAACCAATTTCATTAGCGCCTATTAAGTATGCATCGAAGTTACACCAATACAAGATGCATAAAGTTCAGACAAAATTGCATTGCATCAGACACCTAAGACTACGGTAAAGCCATAGCACACCTTTCTGTTTACGTTGATTGCCGAACTCAACACAACAAAGCGGCTTTACCTCCTGGTTTTATAGCCAGTCTGCGAGAGGACTGACTGACCTTGCCACAGCCATGCTCAGCAAGGGGCAATTAGCTTTCGATCAATACAATACCATTCTCCGCTACATTTAACATGCGTCTACTAGCATAGCTGCGGTCTCCCACCCGCACCGCAGTGCAACCAACCTATAGCCCTTTCTACGATCCTCCTAATCAAGACGACATAGAGCCATGAGGTAGCCTATCATTATGCACCACCATAAATCCCTAAGCTGCATTCTCGTCTGAATAAAGAGACAAGCACAACAAAAAGTATAGGCCTCGATTCCAAAACAACCCGGTAAGATTCCTATCCGCCAATACCGATTACTATTTAATATGACACTTACTTAAACAGCGTTTTAAACCTGTATGGGCATTATACTAATACAGAGTATGAATGGTTAAGACAGACATGGGAAAACCTCACTGTGCTCATATTCAGATAGCACAGGACATAAAAAAAGAGGGGCTGCATCTCATGGAACAACCCCTCTCGTAATCTCTGAAAAAATACTAATCCTTATTACTACTCAACAAGAATCATCTTCTTAGTCGCTATAAAGTCACCTGCCTCAAATGTGTAGTACATCATACCACTAGCACCAAAGTCAGTTCTCCTCAGGACTATAGCATTCGGCCCTTCAGGATAATCATTAGTGATAGACTTCAAGACCTTACCAGTAACATCGTAGACTGTCAATGTACCCTCTCCAGCTTCTCCCATCACAAAGGCTATCTCTGTGGTAGCATTAAATGGATTAGGCTCATTCTGCATAAGCTCATAGCTCACTTCGTCATTGCCACGTAACTCTACGCTAGAAACGGTAAGATCGTGCCCTATATAAGCTTCAGCAGCAGTTATACCACTAGACACTGCAATCATATCTGCAATCTCACCACTATCTGTAGCCTTCACTACTAGCTTGATGATTTCACTAGATGATTCTGCTGATGCACTAGCGTAAGATACGGTTACCTTATCGCCAATCACTGCATAATCAAATGTACCTTGAAGTACATCACCTGCCATTACGTCTACCAACTCTAGACCTGAAAGATCTATCGTAAACTGGTATCCATAACCATCTACATAGTCTGAAGTACTGAGTGCCACTTCGACAACATCGCCTTCTGTAATTACATCATTCTCTAGTACAAGCGACATCGATCTACCTGATCTAATCTCAATGGTCTCAGCCGATCCGTTAACATCTCCCATCTTAACAGCTATGAGATCTGCAGCAGCGGTACTTGTGATAGCGCTATATACTTGCTCTCTGGCATCATATACATTAGCATTATCCACGGGCTGTGCCGCATCTAAGAACCTCCAAGAATCTGTACTAGCAAACTCAGCAGTAATACCAAGTATCAACTGACGTAGTTCTACTACATCTGCACCGGTAACAGAAGCAGAGTTATTAACATCAGCGGCAAACGTGTTGTATGGACTAGTAAACTCTGCGATACCGAGGATATGACGCTGGATCAACACTAGGTCTAGTGTACTGATACCGTTATCATCGTCTCCATCTCGCTTAGCTGATACTACTGCATCAACATCATCAATCTCGACCGCAAACTCACCGTCTAACGCAGTAGTTACGATCTCCTTCTCAATGCCTAGCACATCTACAGAAACCTCTACAGCTTCCACTCCTTGGCCCGACTCTGTAGCGATTCTACCTGCAACAACTCTTCTATTACCGCCTCCAGGGTTAAGCTGCAGGCTTAGTAATACATCACAATAATCTTGGTTCAATTTCTTGTCCCATACACTCATGCGGATGTTGACCTGTGGGTAACCTACTGAGCTCTCATTAAACACCATACCTGAACATAGTGTCTCTGGTACCCACTTTTGGATAGATCCACTTCTGTATCTCGCTAGTGTACCTGCCGTCGGTGCTGGAAGTACGATATCATCTCCGTCCCAATCGACAAACTGGCCATTCTCATCGAAGTAATGCGGTACGCTGCTATCAACAATCCTAGTCACACCTCTATGCGTGATAAATTGATTGACAACAAATGGCACTTCGTTGAACGTATACATAAGCTCTTCCTGCGCTGAGCAGTTGTCAAATGATCCTACGTTGAAGTCACATGCCCATAGCTCTACCA
>CAYMFD010000237.1:0-2576 GCA_964389475.1 uncultured Saprospiraceae bacterium | reverse complement strand
ACTACCATCGACTGACATATCAGCCACGTAAAGGTCTAGCGTAACTACTACCCTACATTCTGTCAAGAACGAGTAAAAACTACCAATAAGACCTTGAAGACGAAACAAAATATCGACTATGCATTAATTTATCAATACAATCTACTTACATTAGCATTATAACTCATTTTATAATTCTAAAATCTATTATTATGAAGGTTAATTCCAACTTTTTGTCGTGTTTTGTGTGTGTGTGTGTGTGTTAATGTGGACCTCGTGCCAGTCTGATGAGACAGTCCCTATAACAGATGATCTAGTCGTCGTCCAAGCAGATCAACTATCCAGCCGATCTGTAGCTACGGACCCTTGTGATGATGTGGGGGATTGCACGTCTGAATCCTGGACCGTGACCCAAGACCCAACTGTTGTCCTTCCCGACTTTCCAGGTTGTACATTTGTCGTAGAGTATCGAGAGAGAGAATGTAATGATGGCTACGATTTCCAAATACTGGGCTTCGGCGTTATCGGATCGTGTCCTCAGTGGCTTGACTCCTTAAGTATCTATCAATCACAAGGTGATGCCCCACTTGCTAATTTTATGCTGCGCATGCAGCGCAGGATTGCAGAGTACTATGCGCTTAGTATAGCTGCCGCTTATCCAGGCCCCATCAGTCCGTTTCCCACTCCTACATTTATAGGTGCTCTAGTATTAGGCGACTGTCTATCTTACTGCCTTACTGGTCTTGATCCTGTACAAGAGCTAGGCCCAGAGCCACATACATCCAGCATACCTGCCTACGTAGACATTATCCATTGCGGCGAGTTATGTTGTGAGATTCCTATATCAGCATCCATTAGAGATGGAGATCTATACGTCGTAGTCGCTGTACCCAGTAAGGTAGCAAGCGACGATACCTGCGAATTGCCGCCAGTGCCTTCCATTGGTAATACTTGTGCAAGTGATCGAGTTAAAGGCTATCAGACACGGTGCTTACAACACTGCACTGCTATCTAATTATTATTATAGAAATAATAGACATCAGGTGGATCGCTGCGACAGGTGATCCACCTGATATTTTACAGAATAATATAACCCTGGAGACATGCTCAGAACCCAACTAATTATATGCATGATCATCATAATGCATAGTATGACCGCAAATGCGCAACTTTACGATTTTACAGTATACCAACCGCCAGAATTCTTAGTCTCTGGAACTCCCGTCATGTGGCATCAAAGAATCGTAGACACCAGCAAGATTATAGGTCTAGATACGATCTACTCCTTGGCAAGAGATCAAGTACGATCAAAGGAAATCAGTTACATCGCTGAAAATGACGACATCATAATGGTCTATGACAGTGAGCAGAATGGTTTTCAAGCCATCAGATACACTGCTACCAATGCTGATACAGTGTGGCATCTCATGATCAACAAACACAATAGGCATGACAGTGTAGGGCATACAGCAGTAGGGCTAGACGCCACGGAAGAGGACATATTGCTAACTATCAATCGTGGTGCCCCAGGAGAATCCAAACTTGCTTTTGGCAATCGGAACGGATACTTCGGCACACTTACGATCGATATCAATACGGGTGAAGTCATTGACTCTATGGCAAATGACAGCCTGCTTAATACTAGAAGAGTAAGTCGTGCGGCAGTCAATTATAATCCGATTGACAGGACAAGTGGTAGGTATGGTCATTTCGTATCTCGTATAGACCCTATCTATTTTGATACCATCACTAATGAATTTGTCTACAATAAGATCGACTCCTTCACTACCAATATATGGTGGAAGTCCATCGAGCCACCAGACAACTATTACGACCAACCTGTACGTGTTGAGGATGAGATCAGGTGGCGGAGGATCAAAGATAGCATCTGGTGGGATAACAGCAGTAGTACCGCACCCATCAAAAGTCTTGATGGCAGATCTATGCTGTCAGCATTCCTTATATCAGACACGGCACACTACCAGAGTTACATCTGGGAGGCCAGCTATGATGATGGCAGCCTGACGGCACACGACATGTCAAGTAATTGGGGTTTGCGAGATAGTACTTCGGTACGTAAGATGATCTATCATCCTGATGGCTACTTATTACATACGAGGCAAGTATACAGCAGGTATGATTTTGTACAAGGTTATATGCTGATCGACGAGGACTTCCAGTTAATCAAGCGGGTACGAGAGCTCGTATTCGATGGTGTTGAGATGAGTCATGTAGAGATAGTCCCCTTGCCCGATGATGACGGTCGACTACTACACATCTGTAGACCGAGAGATATGACCAATACCTCGATCTACTACTACATTGAAGACCCAGATGGTAGCTACCACCTTGCAGGAGAGCTCCATAATCCTAATCGACCCGTCTATGCCTTCCTACCCAGTCACCACACTTGGGATCACAGCGGCAACCTAGTCGGACACTTTCAGGTCATGCTTGACTCTGTTACGGTAGGTGGAGATAAGTTCCAAGATGGACAGTGGCTATTCCTCTATAAAATCAATAAGGAGGACCTCCAGCTAGCGCCTACATCGACCAGTGAGGCCCCAGAAATAGCACCAGTCGGACTAGCGCCTAAT
>CAYMFD010000236.1:0-2613 GCA_964389475.1 uncultured Saprospiraceae bacterium | reverse complement strand
TGAGTAACGACCTCTGCTCCCTAGTACCGCATGAGGACCGATATGTCTTCTCCGCTGTATTTACCTTTAGTAAGAGCCATAAGATCACTGGTCGCTGGATGGGCAAGGGTATCATATATAGTGATCGCCGATTTACCTACGAGGAGGCGCAAGAGGTCATCGAAGGCGCTGATGGTGATTACAAGAAAGAGATCCTCCACCTTAACAAAGTGGCCGAAGTGCTACGTAAGGAACGCTTTAAGAATAATGCCATATCATTTGAGAGCTCTGAGATAGTATTTGAACTAGACGAAAATGCCAAGCCGATAAGAGCCTATGCCAAAGAGCGAAAGGCAGCCCACATGCTCGTCGAGGACTTCATGCTACTAGCCAATAAGGAGGTCGCGAAGTTCGTCGCCAAACTGCCCAAGCCCGAGGTGCCGATGGTCTACCGTATCCACGATGAGCCTGACCCCGACCGACTGGCGGACTTCAGCCTATTTGCCAAGGAGCTAGGCGTACAGATGAAAATCGATACCCCTAGCCAAATAGCAAAGTCTATCAATGCACTGTCTAGTGCCGCTAAGGAAAACGAAGCACTCAAAATGCTCCAGCCACTAGCTATACGTACGATGAGTAAGGCTGTATATAGCTCCAACAATATCGGACACTATGGCCTCGCCTTCGAGCACTACACCCACTTCACCTCGCCGATACGTCGATATAGCGATGTGCTAGTACACCGCATCTTGCAGGATAACCTAGAGACCATCAAGCGGTACGACAAGGAGAAATTAGAGATCAAGTGCAAGCACATCAGCAGCCAGGAGAAGAAGGCGACCGACGCTGAGCGAGCAAGTAAAAAGTATAAGCAGGCAGAGTATATCAGCGACCACATCGGCGAAGTATTTGATGGTCATGTCAGCGGTATGATCGACAAAGGCATCTTCGTACAGTTAGACGAGTCACATGCTGAGGGTATGATCCCGTTCAGTCGTATAGGCGAGCGGTTCACCTTATCGGGTAGCAAGCTCAAGGCCGTAGGTGATGCCAGCGGTGATGTCATCAGTATGGGTGATGCGCTTAAGGTCAAGATACTTAGTGTCGACCTTGAGGAGCGACAGATTGAGATGGCCCTCTGTGAGGAGGACTGCTAGATTCGATTATGTCGATTGCCTCGCCTAAGTACGCAATATGCGCTGGTCATCGTGAGACGGCCCAGGCTGCTGCCAAGGTCCTAGACCAAGGTGGTAATGCCGTAGATGCAGCGGTGGCTAGCATGTGGATGATGATGCTCGCGGAGCCTTGCATGGCCTCTGCGGGTGCTGGCGGATTTGCGATGATCGACTGGGCAGGTAAGACGACGTGCCTAGATTTTTTCTGTCAGACGCCACAGGTCAAGCGACCCGCAGCAGATCTCGACTTTTACCCCATTACGGTAGACTTTGGTGGTACTACGGAGGACTTTTATGTAGGTCGAGGGGCAGCTGCTACACCAGGCATGCTAGCTGGTATATTCGCTATGCACGAGCGGTATGGCCGTATGCCCATGACGGAGTTGGCGAGTATTACGGTCGAGGCTAGTAAGGCAGGCGTGCTGTTGGATAGGTTTCAGGCCTACGACTGGCTCTTACTACGAGATATATTTGCCATTGAGCCCTCTGTGAGGTCGATATTTTTCAAGCCGGATGGTAGTCTTAAGCTCGAGGGGGATCTTGTCCAGATGCCAGTCCTAGGCGACGCCGTCGAGGTGTTAGCGAGAGAGGGTAGTAGGCTATTTTACTGCGGTGAGATGGCGGAGCAGATTGCTGCTGATATGCTGGATAGTGGTACCCTCAGTAGAGCGGACCTTGCCGATTATCAAGTTTACTGGCGAGATCCGTTGACTCTGCCTTACCGAGGACACTACATACATTCGACTCCTGCACCCAGTGTAGGTGGTGCTTTGATCACCGCCTACTTGCTCGCTATGCAAGATAGTAAGGCCGCGCCTGATCTAGCTGGCGTCGAAGCCTCACGACTGACCAAAGCACTCGCAGAAGATGATACAGCACTCAGCGAATACTTACACTCTCATGGTCTATCGCATCGTACTATTCATACGGCTCACAAGTGGGGTGGCACTAGTCACTTTAATGTAGTCGATGGCGATCGTAATGCCGTAGCTGTTACCATATCCCTAGGGGAGGGCAATGGCTACTTCGTACCTGGCACAGGCATGCAGATGAACAATATGCTAGGTGAGGCGGCCCTACTACCTGCCGGATATCACTCGTGGGAAGAGGATGTACGATTACGATCGATGATGACGCCTACGATAGTCCAGGATGCAAGTCAGCAGCTACGGCTAGCCCTAGGCTCAGGCGGTGCAGGTCGTATACCGCAGATGATCGCCCAAGTCATAGACCAGCATCTACGTAATGGTGAGTCACTGTCCGAGGCTGTAGACCTGCCCAGGCACTACTACGATGGCGAGATGCTACAACTAGAGCCCGGCGCTACCGCAGATAGTAGTCGTCAGCCTACTAATCAGTGGGAGGAACAGTCGCTATACTTCGGCGGTGTACAGGCCATCTCTGCTAGTAGTTATGGCCTATCCGCCGTCCCTGATCACCGCCGCTATGGGTATGGGAT
>CAYMFD010000235.1:0-2670 GCA_964389475.1 uncultured Saprospiraceae bacterium | reverse complement strand
TCGATAGAGTCTTTTGGCGATACCAGCTTCTCTGAAATATGTAACGTAACGCTTACGCCACACCGCTTTGTCGTCGTATCGATCAGTTGTGGTCTGCTTTTCATAACGATACAGCAGTCTATCAGCGAGATCAGCAGCGGCAGTGTTGAGGTCTATGTCAATACCCTTGCGTACGGGTGTAAAGCACAGGGCACTATCATCATGTGGCAATACCTCCTTAGTAATTGCCTCAAGACTAGACGACTCCCTATAGCTCGATAGATCATAGTTGCTGAGGCGCCTATGTATACGATGTATGTCTTTGCGAACTGACACACCATCCGCTAACGGAAAGAAATCTGTGATGCGGCCATACTTGCTGACACTGTATACTTTGATGGCTTGTTGCACAAGGTCTGCAGCGACGACCGCCACATTGACGAATTCATCAGTGACCTGGTCGTAACGATATCGGAGTATTTGGTATTCGTAAGTGATCATTGGTATAGCTTTTCATTGATGGAAGAACAAAATCTTTGCCGATGCTCGACTATCTGGGATGTACGGTCCTTGATTTTACTAATAGTACCTGCATCGTGGTACTCAGGCAAGTTACTACTAACGGCCTCCCAAAAGGTAGTATTGTAAACAAGTAATTCATCAGCGAGTTGCTCGAAGTCCACCATTCGACTTCTGACTATTGGTAATAAAAGATGCTTAGATAGTAATTCGTCGTCTTGGTCGTTTAGATGCCATGGTGTCATATTCTGCATGAAGGCTAGTAAGTCGGTGTATGCAAATGCTATCTCATGGTCTAGCACCATACACTGGCCCAAGTACTTCATTAAATTTGGCTTACCTGCCTTAGCAACTGTGGGATTGACTCTATCAGGATTATCAATCAGTAAGTCGAAAAGGAGTATCCGCGCTAGGTCTTTTAACTCGGAATCTTTCAGATCTTCCGGCGTATTTACCTGAACCACGGCTGGCAAGTACTGGCTTCCAAAATTGACTCCAACGCTTTTGCTGACACTGGTGTACCCATCTTTACCTCTACAGCATTCTACAAAGGCTGCAGAGACACTCACGGTGCACGGTGCAGGACACGGGATACTTAATTGAGATGCCATCCATGAACCAACAAGCTCTTTCGTCGCAGCGGCAGTACTCATACGAGTTGCTCCCATTGGTTTCACGACGAAGTCACCCTTTTGACCCGTCTCCTGATCAACTCCAGTAACCAGAAGTGGAGCAGTAGTACCCGATGACATTACCTTATGCAGCTGCAAGGCTTCTATAACTGGCAGCCGGTAGGCTTGGGCGGTTATTTTCATAGGTTGCGTTTATAATCAACTATCGTCATGAAATGCATAAACTCTCGATGCCAACGAGATTTCTGATATGACACAGAGAGCTCAAAATAAGGAATTCTTATAACCATCTAAAGAAACTGTATCCCCCATAATCTCTACCGGCCTTTTCGGTCGTACATCATGCCTAGGTGCTGTCCTCGTAGGCGCTTCTTGTTCTTCTATATTTCTGACTTTGGAGAAAACTAGCACCCATGCGGCCACTGCTGCCATCAACAATGCAATAGTTCTAGATACCAACTTGTAGATGTGTAAGCTCTCTTGCAGCGGCTGTATTTCTTTTCTCAAAGCGTATTCGTCAGCCCACTCTCTAGATCTACTGAGTGCGGCCTTGTCTTCTTCGTAAGACTGCTCCTCAGTCTTATCTGGCTCTTTGAACGTAAGTGAAGGAGGAACAGTATTTTTATTTGGATCCCGAGAGGCTCTCTTCTTCCATTCTTTTATAGAACGGCTATTGATTTCGCCAATAGTTTGTTCTAGCTGGGTAATCCTGACCTGGCAGTAGATGTACGGTATAAAGAGGGTAATTGCACTTAATACCTTTATTGCAAAGAGCGGATCCCACCAGTAATAGGAAAGTACACAACCCGTTAAAGACAAGACGAAAAGCCCGATAAACAACCGAAAGGTAAATGAGCTTTTTGTATCAAGTGAATGATCAGCAGTAGTCATACTAACCGGTACATCGCAAAAAGTGTAATCATAAAACTCACGAATCTCCTGACATCCGCTCCGCCCGCCACACCGCCGTCAGCTCCCCCCGAAAAGCCCGCTCCAGCAACGACTGCTTGAGGTCGCGTAGGTGGGTGAGTTTGGAATTGAACCTAAGTGTAGCACTGTCGACAATTTTGCGCAACTTGTCAATCTTTACAACAATCGATGATTGTGTACTCTTGGAGAATACGGGTAGTATTATCCTTCTCAAATCATCATTGTACAGTCGTGAGATAGTAGCCCCTTTCGAAGCGTTCCAGTTACAGTATCCGTAGAAAACGTAGAGATAGTCATTTGTAACAAGCATCTCGTCATTAGCAATCCAGACTATATTCGAATCCTGAAAATAAGAAGGCTGCCCGTCAAATCTTACCCTTCTACCGATAGTCCCTGAAGCAGAAATCAAAATGTCACCCTTAGCAGGATAACTATACCTTTCTTGGTATGCTTCGAATAGCTCCTTTGGTATATATGCGTCGGCAGATTTTCCAAAAGTGCCAATTTTATAGAATGGTATTTCACCTTGCTGACTGGTCTGTTTCTTAAGGATCCTTTTGCACATACTGACTTTTCCCACATCCCCCAGCCTGACCTCCTCCCACTGCTC
>CAYMFD010000234.1:0-2679 GCA_964389475.1 uncultured Saprospiraceae bacterium | reverse complement strand
TAACTCAAGGGCATGTCATCTTCGTAGCAGCTATTGGCCAGCGGCCAGTAATCAGCTGATATGGTGATTATACCGCTTACTATTCAAATTGACACTTATTGGGTAAGTGCCTTTGAATATGTAGCGACATTTACCTAGCCAAAAACTACAGACGTCACCTAAGAATGATCAACATGCATGTTGAATCCCGCAGACCATAGTCTGTGAGGACAGAGATGCATTGCCAGCATCCTACTATACTGCCTTAAGGGTATCGCATGTGTAAGATAGAGTTTGTCAGGCAATAGTAGTGGCTATTTACGAGGTCTTTTTGCCATGCTGGAGTAGTATAGACTACGTAATAGTCGACTTGCTTTACTACGATGTGCTCTTTTGGGTAGTAGTAGATCTGTAAAATGGCTATATCCAGTTTGGTAGCATACGGGGCTGGCCTTACGAGCATAGTAGTAGGTGTGATCGTTGACTCAGGACTTGCTGAGTAGACCGGCATGGCCTGATATGTAAGACTAGTCCTCATGGTGATCGGTTCTGATGAGTTAGATAGGTTGCCAGGTATGACTTATCCGCTGGGATCAGGACAGTGGAGAAGTCGATGCCTCCGCATTGCTCGCAAACGATCTGCTCTACTCCCATCAAGTCTTTGATGATCTGCATGATCGTCCGTATGGTGTGGCCATTTTGACGGACTAGGTCGACCAGAGCTGTACTCAGACGCTTACGTGTGGTGGGGTGATGTATACCATATCGCCGTGTCTTTTGCAGATAAGCTGGAAGTACGTGTTGCATGACCTGATGTATTGCCACTAGAGGGCTTAGCGGCTTTAGTGCTTTGGGTGCAGCCTGTCCCTTTTGCTGACGCCGGTAGTCGTTGTAGGTGATCCGCACTTGCTCTTGCTCTTTTAGATACTGTAATCGACTATTGCTGATAGCTACGCGATTGATATAGCGAGCTAGATAAGTCTCTAGGGTAGCCGTATTGGCCGTGGGATGAGTATTATGTACGACCCATCGCTTACTAACCACTAGTGATTCGACCTCTTCATACGTCATGTGATACACAATCTGTCCAGACGCATATAGGCGCTTGAGACCTACCATGAACTGCTCTTTGTATACCGCACAGATCTCTCGGTAGCGATATAGTTTGCTGCGGCGTTGTGGATAGACCCACCGTCCATCTGTGTCTATACCACCAAACGTCACTAGGCTATGCACGTGGACGTGGTACTTCATGTCTGACCCGAAGGTGTGCAAAACACTGATCATACCAGGTAATGCTCCCACGTTACTTGGAGCAGCCGTTGTCAGCTTTAGTGCTTGCCAGCTAGCTCGCATAATGAGCGAATATATAGCCTTGGGATTACTGCGAGCCAGTCCATGAAGCTCATAGGGCAGCGTGAAGATTACATGTACATAGGGTACGGCGTACAGATCTCGACGTAATTTGTCGATCCACGGCTCGCGCCTGATACTCTGACAGATCGGACAGTGTGAGTGGTCACACGAGAAGTAGATGTAGTGACTATGGTTGCAAGTTTGACAGACAATCCGCTTACCTCCTAAAAAGGGAGTCTTACACACTCGCATAGCGCGGATTAGTTTGATATGTCGCTGGGAGGGTCGGTATGATCTGATGTAGTCTTCGCCGTGGTGCCGCAAGAGTTCGCCGATGGCATTAGTACTAACTGTACTGCCATGCTGTCGATCGGGTGCTGTATCATCTTGGGCCGTCGCTTGCATAGGTGTAGGTAGCGAGCGGTCACTTGTAAGGAAGAATGACCGAGCTGCTGCTTAATCAGTACGATATCTGTGCCACAATCTAGATGGTGGGTAGCATAAGAGTGTCGCAGGAGATGTGGATATACATCCATATTAAGTCCTGCCTGCTTGGCCGATCGCTTTACGATCTTACGTACACTTGACACGGAGTAGGCATTGTTTTTTGGCATACCCTCAAAGAGATACTTACTAGGCTGATAGTAAGTCGTGTAGGCTCGTAGTGCATCTTGCGTCATACTCGGTAAGTCTACCGTGCGATCTCGGTGCCCCTTACCTTGTCGCATACGCAAGTAGCCTTGCTCATAACGTATATCACTCAACATCAAGTTAACCAACTCGCCTACTCGCAGACCACAGGTATATATCAGCAGCAGGATCGTCTGGTGCTTACCATTTTTAGTCGCATTAAGTATAGCGGTCACCTCCTCAGTACTCAAGATGTACGGTAGGGTCTTAAGATGCTTGGGTCGTGGTACCCATCATAATCCCATGACTGCTTCAGTATGTGATTAAAAAACAACTTAAGCGCTGAGTATATCGTATTGATCGTAGAGGCACATAGGCCGGCTTGTTTGCGGACTACCATGTACTGATAGGCATATTGCTGTGGACTACCGTACTGCCCATTTTTGACAGCGCAGTAGTCCAGAAACTTCTCTATAATCCGTGTATAACTCTTAATCGTCCCTTTACCGTAGTTGCGGTACAATAGGTAATCTCTTAACCCTTTACTATACTCTAATCTATCTGACATCCTTCTATCTTTTGAATACAAATAGAAGACCTAATTACCTTATAGTCAATAGGTTAAAGGCTGACGATGACTCGGTTTTGTTCAACGGTGAATGATAAGAGTAGTAGTGACGGAGGAGCTATTACTTCTTATCTATTGTTAGCAAC
>CAYMFD010000233.1:0-2730 GCA_964389475.1 uncultured Saprospiraceae bacterium | reverse complement strand
GCCACGGCACAGCCATTGGTATAAAAAAGTAGATTCCCATCCTTATCTGCTATAGAGGCAGAGTTACTGTCAAATTCTAAGCCTTTGTCAAGCGTGACCAGTATATCATCACCAGTATTATTAAAATCTAACATCACTGACTGAAATGGATCCATGGCACCAAAGTCGTAGCCAAAAAACCAGTGGTAGTCAGCCTTATGCTGACTACTACCGGTTTGGCACAATGATAATAGAGTGATTGCTATTATAAGATACCTCATCCTATTGGGTGATTATGAGTCGGTGAGTACTTACAGATGCGCCATTACTGAGCTCTATGATATACACTCCTGGCTGTAGATCGGTAAGATCAACTTGATCCTGCCCTCCATTTAGCTGTGCCACTGCAACACTTCTGCCCGCCATATCGTACACAATTGCGGTACTAGTGTGCTCACTATCTAGTCCATGGATATTGATGATGCCCGTTGATGGATTAGGGAACAGAGAGACCATGCTGCTTTGCTCCTTCAGAGCTGCTCGGTTTATGAGCGGGATACAGTCATCATAAGTGCTGTAGTCCGTCTGATCATTATTATGTAGTAGTAGCAAGTCCCGAGCCCAGTGTACTGGGTCTCCGTAGTCATCGGCACATAGCAAGGCGGCTTCTTCGAGCTCTTTTATTTGACCAATCGTAAGACTATCAGCCACCATAGCTTCTGCATAGATACCAAACACCACCTTCCAGGTATTGGCTATGCTGTCTGTACACCCTACTTCTTGTAGGTCTGCCATAACACCAGTGTATGTTGTGTCTCTCACATAGTTGTGCACCATCTTGCTCTCTGCTACGGCCACGCCAGCTTCATCAATCTGCTGCGCATGATAGATACTATCCTCCCCTACACTGCCTATGATCTCAGTGAGGTGGTAGTCTAGTGTAGACCTAGCACTTGTATCTATATGCGACTGCGTATCGTACTCTCTAGTCATCATCTCTGCCATCGGCAATAGACCACATGGATCTAGACTATCTAGGCTGGCCGTGATACAATCGGGCATCACTAGTGAAGTGTCCTTTAAGTAGTACGTGACTAGGTGCATCATATCGATAAAGTAGCGGTTAGGTTCTGTCGCATGACCCACCTCTAAGATATCTACCATATCGCACACTTCGTTATCATCAATAGTAAATCCGTTGCCATTAGCCGGCTGACACCCAGGTGTAGCAACACCATCACCGAAAAACCAGTTACTTGGCGTGACACTGGTAGGTACTACGCATGGCTGATTTGCCTCGTAGATAAATGCAGATTCCTGTACTTCCTCAGGCGTCAACGCAGATGCATCCGCACTGCCTCCCACGAAGCAGTTGCCATGATCCAACTGTATACCTAAAACTGAAGTAGTTATCAGGTCTTCGTCACCGCCATCCAGTGTATTGGTCAGTAACTCTGTAAACGTGCTACCATTCCGGTACTTGATGGCGTCATTGCCCGTAGTGATGTCATGACACTCTAGGTGACTGTGAGGACTGTCTTGCAGTACGACCCCATCTGATCCGCTACCTCCTACGAAAGCCCTGTTGGCAGTGATACCTCTATTATTACTATTAAACTGATCACTTGCCACCACCTGTACCACATCGTCTGCTTGTAGTCCGGTTATGTTGTTGAGCTGCCACTGACTATTATGACTCCTAGACACTCTGACTGCGGCTCGATTAGCATCTGTATTTACAGTATTTCCGATAAATTTACAAGCATTACTACTAACAAACATCGTCTGATACCTTGAGTTGCTTGTAGCTGTCATGTCCCCGTTATTCTGCACGGTCACTAGATCTGACCTCCATACGAATAAGGGAATATTACTACCGCCTATATGCTTGTTGCGGAGTATCTTGGTCTCATGGCACTCTCTGAGGCGGATAGCTCTGCTCCCGACACTACCATAAGCTGGATCATTGAGCCAGTTGTCCTCAATAGCCAGATACGAGTTATCTCCTGAGATGGCATTATTGTCAGCATTGATCTGGCAAAACTCTACCCCTGCCCTCGTCGCATTCTCATTATATATGCCCTCCACTACGTCGTAGATCTTAAGGTAAGCCATATCCCAGTTACCGATACTGATGATCGCATCGTCGACATCCCGGATGGTCGTAGCATTGGCAAGGTCAGTTGATCTCATATTCAGCAAAACGGCTGCTGTCATTTGGCCTTCGTTGTCTGTTGCATTGATACCCGTGATACAATCAAGGATAAAGTTTCTATCAAAAGACGTGAATCCACAATCTGTCAAGTCCATACCGGTCGTACAGTCACTAATAAATGTATCATCCATCGCTATCTCTAGGCCATCAACCACTCTTACACCTATATCAGCCTGTCTAATGTTTGCCTTATTGAGATTAATTGTAGACTCAGGCCCTACATCGATTCCAGACCACTCTATCGTCTGGCTACCTATGGTGTGCTCGATCCTGCTATCATTAATCACATTAAACGTACTGCCCTCTCCTAGCTCGATTTTATCGCCTATCCGCTCTAGGGTAGAGCCGTCGATCGTCAGCGTTGCATTACTACCCATGACGATTCCGTCCCAGTCGACAGTGCTTGTTATGGAGCAATCCTTGAGGATAACCGTGCAGTTGTCACCTGCCACTATACCTGTAGACCAGTTCTCGATGATAGCGTCGGTGAGGTCGAGTGTGGCATTGTCTTCTAAGTAGATGCCATCCCAGGTGTC
>CAYMFD010000232.1:0-2745 GCA_964389475.1 uncultured Saprospiraceae bacterium | reverse complement strand
AATTATGACATAACTGCAAGTACTGATATACTTGTTTGCATTTTAAGATGTAAGTGCAAATACAATTATCTATATTTGCACTTATGGACACATGGACAATCACAGACTTCAAGGCAGGTAGCTACCAGAAGCAGTACGAGTACAACAGCTTTATGCCCAGCCCTGTGTACAGGCAGTGGGCAGTCAAAGATCAAGAGGTCATACAACTCCTCAGTACGGCCAATCGTCTACTCGGTAGCCTCGATGCCTATGCAGACCTAGTCCCAGACCTAGACTACTTCATACGTATGCACGTCACCAAGGAGGCGACCACATCGAGTAAGATCGAGGGTACGCAGACGAGTTTTGCAGAGGCACTGATCCCAGCATCAGACAGTATCGACCCAGAGAAGCGAGATGACTGGCAAGAGGTCAATAACTACATCGCAGCGATGAACCATGCCATCGCAGAACTAGGCCACCTGCCGATCACAGAGCGACTCATCAAGCAAGTACATAGCACACTCTTGCAAGGTGTACGTGGACAGCATAAATCGCCAGGGACCTACAGGACCAGCCAAAACTGGATAGGCCCGAACCTCAAAAATGCGATCTACGTACCACCTATACATACGGAGATACAGTCGCTAATGACTGACCTAGAGCATCTGCTCAACGCCGACGCTAGTGATGGTACTGTGACCCTACCCCACCTCATACGGGCAGCGATCATCCACTACCAGTTCGAGACGATACACCCCTTCCTAGATGGTAATGGTCGGATCGGTCGACTGCTCATACCGCTCTACCTCATCGAGCAGCAGGTACTCAAGCAGCCCACCCTATACCTGTCCGACTACTTCGAGCGGCACCGGCGAGACTACTATGACCACCTCACGGCCGTACGAAAGCGAAGTGACCTTAAAGGCTGGGTATTGTTCTTCTTGCAAGGCGTCATAGAGACGGCGCAGCGAAGTATACAGACATTTAGAGATATCATCGCCTTGCGTCATGATCTCACAGCAAACGTGCTACCTACACTCGGTCGCCGACAGGCTGATGCACGACTGCTGACCGACCATATGTACAAGCATCCGATACTAGACGGCGCGGCTATCGCAGAGGCCATTGACAGACATGCATCTAGTACGAATCGCCTGATACAGACACTCGTAGAGGCAGACGTATTGAGCGAGATGACAGGTTATAGGCGCAACCGCATCTATGCGTTTAGGCGATATATTGAGATATTCGAGTAGCGTCGGCGTACATAGCGGCGCTACACGAGGCCCAATGGTCAACGCTTTAGAGATAAGTCTGCATCAAACCAATGGCCTGCAGTGAGCAATACCTCAGTACGAAAGCGATCTCCCAACCATGGAAAGTTGCCACTATTAGATCGGCGGGCCTCTAGTCGCACATAACTAGTAAGTGACGGTAAGTACCCTAGTCCTAGCGTCGCCGCACGTAACTCTAGACCCCTACGAAAAGGCACACTATTAGCAGGCGTCAATATAGCATCGTGGTCATTATATCGCTCTCCACGAATCGTCAGTTGCCACTTATCTGACAAATCATAGCCTAGATAAAGAATCACAGAAGCCAAGGTTCCGGTCTTATTAACAGCACCGATTTTACTATTAGTTTGTCTTGCGTAATCCCCGCTCAGACGCAGGTGCCACTGCTCTCTTTCATAATCAACATAGAGATTATGATAATATCGATTGCGATCTGGACCACCCACCACTGCAATATCTTCACGACCATAAACCCCCGAGTACGTTGTAGTCCAATAATCATTATAGCGATATCGAAACAGTAGCCCAAGAGATTTAAAGGCGTTTATATCTCTAAACTGGTTATACCCGTTAATAAGCCACACCTCTGAATAAAAAGGAAGCTCTGCATCAGTACTAAGTCTGAGACCAGCTTGATAAAACGGCTGATTATAGGTAGTATAAGCAGTACTACTGAGTCGATCAAACCTAGGCAAAAAGCTCTCTGCTCCTACATGCGTATGAAAGAATCCAGCATCGAACCATACTTCTTTCCCTAGGTGAAAACCAATCTGAGCCTCTTGTATCACTGGATAATCCTCGCTCCATGTAGCAGTAGCAATATCGCCGTAGTGCAATGTAAGCCGTCCCCGCACTCCACTACGCTTTACTGACACCCCGAGTTGAGCTACATTAAGACTTACCTGCTCGGCATAGGCTCCCACTGTCGTGTATGGAAGTAAGCCTCCATTAGCGTCAGCTGTCGTGGTGGTGTTGTAGTACACATCAAGGTAGCCAGAGATGGTAATTGAAGTCGAGTCCTGACATACAGCATAAAGCCGCATGAATAAAAGCAAGGACGTAAGCAAGACCAGTCGACTGTATCTAAACATAAAACTCTCTAAACTTCGTTAAGGGCTATCAACTTGAAAGTGGCGAGCATCCCAAAATTTCGATCAATTATTTTTGTAAATCAAACCGCTACCTTGGCCTTGATACCTGGATGCGGGTCGTAGCCCACTAGCGTAAAGTCATCGAAGTCAAAGTCAAAAATCGATGTAACATCTGGATTGATCTCCATCGTAGGCAGGGTCCGCGCCTCACGAGAAAGCTGGAGGGCCACCTGCTCCATATGGTTACTATAGATATGTACGTCCCCGAATGTATGGACAAAGTCGCCAGCCTCTAGGCCACATACCTGCGCCATCATCATCGTGAGGAGGGCATAGGACGCTATGTTAAACGGTACTCCCAGGAATACGTCCGCCGA
>CAYMFD010000231.1:317-2755 GCA_964389475.1 uncultured Saprospiraceae bacterium | reverse complement strand
AGTATTTTATGTTCTGTCACGGATAGATCAGAGCTCAACTGATGGACCTGTATGCCTTTCCAGTCGTCAGGGTGCTCTGAAAAAAGCAAAAAGCCATCTCCATGCTTTTGCAGCGCATTTTTTATCAGTACCGTGCTATAGATCCATTCACTGCCTCGCTTAGTGTTGGTTGATTGCAATAAGAGAGTGTCAATGATCGTCCTTGTCTCTAGGTCCATCCTAAATACCTCTGTTACACCATCGACGTAAGTTCTATTACCTACTACAGAGTCCACCTTGTAGCCAGATGAGAAACTATACATGTAGTCGTCCTCGATGATTACATCACCGCCTACATCTGTGATAAAGTTGCCTAAGTCATGCGTGCTACTACGCTGTTGCCCATGCAGGCTTATGCCGAGGACCATTATGCTCAATAGAAGTATATTTTTCATGTATGTTAGTTATTAATAATGACGGCATATAGATCCTAACCTACATGCCGTCATTTGATATTTACAACTTGAGTAATCTGTGTGTATGAATAATCTTTCCACTCTCCTTTATTATCAGCATATAAACTCCCGGTCCTAGGTGACTAAAGTCGATACTATTTCCATCTAGTGTCTGATCTTGATGATAGGTCTTGCCCATGATGTCACTAAGAGTGTATTCTACAGGAGTGTTGTCTTTGGTTGAGACGGATACTTGGACGCTATGGTCAAACGGATTAGGAAATACGTCAATAATATCTTCTTCGGTCGTACTTGCCATACTACGCAGCGACGTCTCTTCTGGTGCATAGTCAGGAATGGGACTTCTTAAAAAGTCACCGGTGAATAGATATAGTAAACCTTTAGCGTATGCAGAGTAGGGGTGATGCTTAAGGGCTATAGTCCGCACTTCACTCAGGACCTCATGAGACGGATCGTAGTCTTGTCCCTTGATGATTCTAGCCAAGTTGATTTCTTGTATAGTGACAAAGTCCTCTGCCCACTGACTATTCTTGTCAATATTCTGTAGGTGATCAGCAGCACCACTGATGTCGCCACTCGCTATAAGTAAACCATATACACCGACCTGTCGATCCAGTGATGCTTCCATGCCACTATATGTATCCATAGCCTCTTCAAATTTCTCGTGCTCCACCAATAGTTTGATGCGCATCATTTGATTTCTCATCAAGCATCGCTTGTAGATGGCAACCAGCCTCTCTTGTTGTGCATCAGATAGTAGGGGGTTGCTCAATGCATCTTCTATTCTCTCTAGCAGTACTCTGATATTTCGTTCTATTTCATCAGGGTGATCTGTAAAGTCGCATGGATTAAACCTTTCAGGAAGTGATGGAAAACTAGATCCACAAACAGATCCTGCTACCTGACCATCTAGCACGACTGAGTAATTTGACTGATTAAGTGCATCATAACAGTTACTAATATCGTCATCAGGCACCTGATAGCTAAAGTGGGACATATCGCCATCTATGTCAGGTACACCGCTCAAAGATCCTTGGTGACTAAAACAATTACCCGCAGGATCTCCGTTATCCGTCTGATAGTCGAAAATTTTATCATTTATATTAGCATCTACTAGGTATGTACTAAAGCAGTTATTACGAAATAAATAACCCTCATTGCTACCAAAAGGGAGTATACCTATGGAATTCTGCGCAAAATAATTACTATTAACATCACTAGGTGAGTTGCCATTGCTAGCGCTAATAACCCCAAAATCTGCTGAAAAATCGTTCTTCTTCAGGTCGTACCTAGCATCATTATCGATAAATAGATCAAAATTAGTAGCTCTAAAGCTGTTCTCTTCTATTAGATATTGTCCGACGACGCCTCCTGCCAAGTGCATGCCGACGTTAGCACCGTTAAAGACATTATACTTGATATCCGACCCTAAACCAGGAAGAGACTCTAACATCCACACATCCGTATCCTCACTGTAGAATTCATTGGACTCGATAGAAGAAAAAGAGCAATCAATACCATGTATACAATCGTGACTTTGGCCATTGAATATATTGTTTTGAACTTTGACATTCAGGCAATTCCAGTTGGTGATACCATGCTTGCCACCATGCTGAGTAGAGTTTGCTATAGTGCTTCTGTTAAAAGATGGGGTAAGGGCACCCATAGCCAACATCCTTTTACACCCATAAAAAGTCGCATTATCAATCATAACGGTTGCATTTCCCATTCCTAAAAGCCAACCTCCAAAAGGATGAAACATTGATATCGCAGCGGTTTTGGTGTTCTCAATGATTGCTCCATTGTAGACTTTAACATCAAAGTCAGATCTACCTCCACGTGTTGTAATACCTCTCCACTCTCCGCAGCTAGTTATTACAGCCCCATTTATGATCAGTTGAGCACCTTCTTCAACTTCTATCCGTGTATCTGGGGCCATTTCGATGCTACATGTAATTTCTAGCGTAGAGCCAGCTTCTACCC
>CAYMFD010000231.1:0-307 GCA_964389475.1 uncultured Saprospiraceae bacterium | reverse complement strand
TCATGCTCCACACTTCGTTCTGCGACACTACAATTTCATGATCAAGGCCAGCCTCACATACTGCATACTTTCTTACGTTTTTCAGCATTAGCGATTCATGAATTTCCTGCGACTGACACGTCGTAAGTGCTCGATCTGATGGGTCTCCACCTGATTTCATGATATTAATTGGATCTGAAATATGGGGCAGGCCAAGAAAATGTCCGTATTCATGAACAAAAACCCTTGCCGCAAACTCACCAAAATTATCACTTGCTCCTTGACCGAAAGGATGAACATGATCTTTGGCATTAATCCACCATAGGTA
>CAYMFD010000230.1:0-2767 GCA_964389475.1 uncultured Saprospiraceae bacterium | reverse complement strand
ACTGCTCAGCACAAGACGAGCTGATGTACACGTTCAATGAGGTACCATTCGTAGTAGACTCACTAGTATCGCATAGAGGTGTGACACTTAATGTCAACAGTGGTGTACCACACTACTTTGATGCGAATGGTCAGTTTGTAGATTGGGACGGAGACGGTATCGTCTTGCCAGAGCCTACAGCAGGAACACTAGCGAGATACAGAAGTGGTGCTATCCAGAAGTGGGTGCCAGAGACACTATGCTCAGGTATGGTGTTTACTTGCGACGGATTTCCGCAGGCAGAAGTCCGCATGAGTGTATGGGATAAGAAGTTCAACACAGACTACTGTGATGTATTCCTATCATTTAGCGGTACAGAGGACTGTATAGACGAACCCGTGGTAGAAGATGCATGTGACTGTACACCTGACGCATGGACAGGCTGGACAGTGGTCACTTGTAATGCAGAGCCGGGAAGTGGTGATCCTGTAGGAGCCATCTACAATACACGTGCATTTGACACGGCGCCTAGTAGCGCAGACTGGACACCATCAACTGATGTGATTATGCCTACTAACTGGACGGTTGATCAGATTGGTCAGATCTTCGGGATTGCACTTGATGAGCAAAACAACATTTATCTAGCAGCGTCTGATGTATATGATACACAGTACGAAGCAGATCCATTCGGTCCAGGTCAGATCTTCAGAGCTACACCTGGTGATTTCATAGCTGAGCCATTTGTGGAGCTACCTAATACTGGTGGATCACTTAATGGTATAGGTAATATTGTCTACTGTAGAGCTAGCAACATGCTTTATGCATCTAATCTAGAAGACGGACAGATCTATCGTATCAATGATAATGGTCAGGTTATGGAGACTTATGATCCATGGACTGTAGATGATGGTACGCCAGGTATAGTCTCTCCGGCTGAGCAAGTATGGGGTATCGGTCTTAATGTAGAAGGAGATGTCAAAAAACTTTACTTCCCACGTATAGGTGGTGGAGAGCGGTCCATGTATAGCATCACGCTGGGTAGCGGTGGTTCTTTCCCTACAGCAGGTAGTGAGGTGCTAGAGTTTAGCAGTATCCCTGGAGTAGGTAATCGTATTACCGATATCGCATTTAATGCCGATACAGAGCGAATGGTGTTCTCAGAGCGAGGCACATTCTTCACGACAGGAGCACACGATAGTAGAGTACAGGGCTATACGAGAGCTAGCGGTTCATGGGAATTTGATCTCAAGTATTTCGCTGGATCACTCGTAACAGATGTATTTCCCAACATAGTGGTCGAGAGTGGTGAAAACGCTGCAGGTGGAGTAACCTATGCACATAAGGATGTCACTACAGATGTCGAAGGGTGTGATGACGTAGTATGGTTCTCTACTCACTGGATAAGAAACGAAGTAGGTGAGCTGTTTTACGGGATACAAGGAGCGGACTCGGATGGTAACAACCCATACGATGCCGCAGTGGATCCTAACCTTGCGACAGATGCTATTATCGACTTTGATGGTAACTACACCAATTTTGATCAGAAAGGTAGCCTTGGTGATGTAGAGACATTCCATTGCGCAGAGCCTACTATAACACCGACATCTAATCGAGTTGCTGTAGCGGGACTTGTTAACTTATGTGACGATCTACCACTTGCTGGTGTCGAGTTTACTCTTGACGATATGGGTACGGCTGAGCAGAAGTTTACCGTATCTGCTCAGAATGGCCAGTATGCCTTTATAGACCTTGAGCCATCGATGACAGCAATGATCAGCGGAACGGTAGCAGGTGACGCGGACGAGGGTGTTTCGACACTCGATATCGTACTCATTCAGAGACATATCCTTGATATCAGTCCTATAAGTGACTGTGAGCTGATCGCAGCTGATGTTAATATGAGTGGCACCGTTACAGGTGCTGATATTGTAGAGTTGAGACGACTTATTTTAGGTATCACAGATGAGTTTATGTCTGGTGATGCATGGAGACTAGTTGACGATAACTCTATATCTACTATGCAATCACTGTCTGACGTGAAGGATGAAGTAATGCTCACTGACATGGAGCAGGATAATATGGATGTCAACTGGAGAGCGATCAAGCTAGGAGACGTCAATATGTCAGTAGCAGAGGGTAGAAGTGCCACGAGCATCGACTTTATTTATGACGATGTTAATGTCACTACTGGTGAGATTATAGAGCTTGATCTGACGGCATCTTCTTACGCTGATGTCTATGGCTATCAGATGACGCTAGACCTAGATGGTCTCGAGTTAGTAGAGGTTGTAGGAGGAGATCTTAATGTTACGAACGCTAACGTAGCTAAGATTGACGACCGTACAGTGACGATGTCATATGCAAGTGCTAGTGTTGAGACTGCGTCAGATGTTATGACGTTAATCCTTAAGGCTAAGCGTGATGGTAAGATCAGTAACATGCTACACAGCAGTAGTAGAGTAACTCGTGCGGAGGCCTACGTTGCTGACGGTAGTGATATCGATGTGGCAAGTGTAACGTTAACACCGAGAGGAGGAGCTGACTATGCTCTGTATCAGAATGAGCCAAACCCATTCAAAGCATTTACGACAGTAAGCTGGACGATGGCAGAAGCAGGAACGGCTACGATCACAGTATACGATGTAGCAGGTAGAGTAATCAAGCGAGTAACTAACGATGCTGTAGCAGGACTTAACAGTCTTAACTTCACACGTAACGAGTTTAACGCTACAGGAGTACTATACTACCAGCTAGAAGCAGGTAACTACACAGCTACTAAGAAGATGAT
>CAYMFD010000229.1:0-2774 GCA_964389475.1 uncultured Saprospiraceae bacterium | reverse complement strand
CCTTGTACATTACCTACGGAGGTCAAAGTAGTGGTAAACATCGCATCTCTATTTTCAATTAAGTAGAAGGCTGTCTGAGCCTCCTCACTCCCAAGTGGTGTTAAACCATAATTGTTCGTAAAGAAAGTGTTGACACAATCTAAAGAAGAAAGAGATAGACAGAATTCATCAGCGTATTGTAGTACTTCTAAATGAACTTGATAGGTAAAGCTGCCAGAGTTGTTACCAAATACATCACTATCCCAATTTGCAATCACGGGATGAGTATAAGATCGCAATGAAAGTACATCATCACTACTTGTGCCCTCTTCTAGCTGCTCACTACATGCAACTAATCCCATAACGACAACAAATAATCCTAAAAGATAAACACTCCTGCTTGAAATAAACTTTTTAAATATAACAATCTATATTTGAAACAAAGAACAGTAGTTGCCCTTTGTCAGGTGAACTAATACTTTTATCACAATCACCAAATACTAGAAGTTTATATATTAACTAAGCTTTAACATGCTTATTAAAAGCTGAATAGAAATCTTGAAAATGATGTTGTTTTAATTGATTGACTACAGCAGAAAGCAATCCGACTTCATACCAGTGTACAAATACAGCGATGAAGATCTAGGCAGCTAAGTCTAGTAACACAATCGTGACTACTCAAACAAGCCGCTGCTCAGGTACCGATCGCCTCGATCGCAGACTATGCTTACGATGACACCGCTTTCCAACTCACTTGCCAGCTTGAGAGCTGCTGTCATAGCGCCACCACTGCTCATACCTGAGAAGATACTCTCCTCCTTAGCAAGACGACGGGCCATTTCGACAGCTTCATATCTAGAGACATCCATAATCTGATCGACTCTATCAGCCTCATAAATGGCTGGCAAATACTCTGGGGACCATCGTCGGATACCGGGTATCCGCGAACCATCTGTGGGCTGACAGCCTACGATCTGGACAGCTGGGTTCTGCTCTTTAAGATAGCGAGAGACTCCCATAATAGTACCTGTCGTACCCATACTAGATACGAAGTGGGTCACCGCGCCGCCGGTATCTCGCCATATCTCAGGCCCAGTAGTCTGATAGTGCATGCCGTAGTTATCTGGATTGGCAAACTGATTGAGGAGAACGTAGTCACCAGTATCAGCCATCTCCTGAGCGAGTTCGCGACTGTACTCGATCGTCCGCTCGCCAGGTGTCAGTATAAGCTCTGCTCCATAGGCTCGCATGGTCTGCTTTCGCTCCTCGGTAGCGGTGTCGGGCATAATCAACGTGACATTAATGCCTAGCAGCCGACCCACCATAGCCAGCGCTATACCCGTATTGCCACTGGTTGCTTCTACGATGACATCACCTGCATTTAACTCGCCCCTATCCATCGCACCCTTGATCATACCATAGGCGGCTCGATCCTTGACGCTACCCCCAGGGTTGTGGCCCTCTAGCTTGCCGTAGACCTTGACATTGGGATTGGTGTTGAGGGTCTTAATCTCGACAAGTGGGGTATTTCCGATAAGGTCGAAGAGGGTCATAGTATGGATTGTTTAATGGTTGATTGGTTAATTGGTTGATTGGTTAAATAGGGTGGGTGGTTAAATAGTTGGGATAGTTTATTGGACTGCGAAAATAGGTCATTGAGCAGCATAGCGAAGTCGAAATGTCCGGCGTGGTCGCTAGTGTGTCAATTCGTCGATTCGTAATATTTGCCGATTCGCAATCTCTAGATACTGCTTATCAATCTCGTCGCTAAAGACTCCGGCCATCTAGGCGTAAAAAGAATCACTTATTGGTTAGTGTGCAAGTTTAGGAGTGTGCAAAAAATAGGTCATTGAGCAGCGTAGCGTAGTCGAAATGTCCGTTGTGTGCAAGTGGGTTTGATGTGCGACCTACTTTATGATCACGAGGTCGGTCTCGTCTGTGGCATCATCATACACCTTTGTCTTATAGTAGACCTTGCTATCGGGCGGTAGGCTACGAGTGAGCCAGACATTGCCACCTACAATGCTGCCCTCGCCGATCACCGTATCTCCTCCCAATATCGTTGCGCCTGCATAGACAATCACGTGGTCCTCTAGGGTGGGATGTCGCTTAACATCAGCGTCTGCCTTATCTACACTCAGGGCACCTAGGGTGACGCCTTGGTATATCTTGACATGATCACCTATAACTGTAGTCTCTCCTATCACGACACCCGTACCGTGATCGATGCAAAAGTGGCTACCTATGGTAGCTCCAGGATGTATGTCGATGCCAGTACGGCTGTGTGCCAGCTCGGTGATACTACGTGGTACGATCGTAATGCCTAGCCCATCCAAAACATGAGCCACTCGATAGGCAGCAATAGCCGTTAGGCCGGGGTAGGTACGTATGACCTCCTCGATGCTATTAGCCGCAGGGTCACCATCGTACATAGCTTGTGCATCATACTCAAGCGCTTGAAGTATACTGGGCAACTGAGCGAAGAAACCTTGCGTCCACTCATTAAGTACGGACTGCGACACGGGCGAAAAACTGACCATATCGACAAAGTCAGCCTCTATCTGATTGTATGCTTGCTCAACAGCAGACCTGTCAAGGTACTGGCGATCGCTATAGCCCGGAAACAGTAAGCACATGAGGTTTTCAAAAAAAGAAGTAACCCGCAGAATAGAAGGATAGGTACAGCACTGCTCATGCCGCTGTGCGAGTACATCTAAAAAGTGTTCTTTATCTACTTGCTTATTCTTCAAAGCCATTGACGCCTGCTACCGTTGTGTACTTAAAGCTAAGCTTTT
>CAYMFD010000228.1:0-2831 GCA_964389475.1 uncultured Saprospiraceae bacterium | reverse complement strand
ACGGCCGACATTAAGATGATTGCAGCTAGACCTAGGATCTACTATATCGTCCTCAGCAATGATGTTGTATAACTCCGTGGAGCTACCTTCACTTGTCGAGGTAGGCACCGAGGTTATTGCTACTAACTCATCATAGTTATCGCTCCAGAGCACGGTACCTCCTATCAACTTACCATATTGATCATTGACTTTAAAAATAGAATTACGATCAACCACCCTACCTGTGGGATCCATAGACTCATATACGTGCACAAGTTCCTGATCACCATCGGGCCTATCTATGACTTGCAGAATATCTGCATTGGCCTGCACCTCTGCAAGAAAGTGCTCCTCCGTAGAATCTTGCTCGACAGAAGCATAAAATGCATCATACACTACCGGCAAGAGGTCATAAGAAGCACTAGCGGCAAGAGCAGCCACAAGCAAGATATTGTCTTCGTATGACAATCCTCCCACCTGACTTCTGAATGTATGCCACTCCTGCTCAGTAGCAAAGTATGCAACCTCACCTGATACATCCACCAGTGGCACTATGGCTGACCAAGGCAATTGTGGATCGTGACATGTATCAGCAGTTAAATCCTCATCTGCATCTGCTACCCTAGAGCTCACCTCATCTTCAGACGTGATAAGGTCATGACTACATCCAGATGAGAAAAAGATAAGACAACTTAAAAAACTCACTGTCAAAAGATAGAATGATCCACCAAAATTACTCCTAATAATATTGTAATTTTTCATAAAACATAAGTATTTATAGTGTTAGAAAAAAAAAAACAATAAGAAAAAATGCTAGCATATCGTAAAAACACTTTACAAAACACGAAGTTTGATTTTTACATTATTTTTTTCACCTTTTCATACGGCACACACATCCCAGAAACCATAAACACCTCATTGTCAAAGTACTTTTGTACTCAGAGGCATATCATATCGACTACCACATCGCCCTTAGTCTGAGCCATCACTGCACTACCCAGCATCAATAATAACACTACATAGAACACCATGGTCCAAACAATGCTTACAGTAGCAGTCCTACTTTCTGTTTCATGTAGTGATAAAAAGAAGTGCTTATCGGATCTAGACAAAGATGATCAAGTCGCCAAAGCGTCAACTGGGCAATTACAGGTAGATAGCCGTACTTTTACTAGCCTATGGATAGGAAGTCATTTATTAAGAAGGCTAGTCTAGGAGCCGCGCTTGGTGCTACAGTGCTGTCAGGCTGTAGTGCAGAGGACAAGCCTAATCTTGTAAGTAGCCCCAACATCACCACCAGTAAGTCCTACCGCTGGAAGATGGTCACAACCTGGCCACCCAACTTCCCAGTACTGGGCGAAGTAGCCAATCACTTTGCCGAATGGGTAAAAGTAATGTCAGGTGGTCGACTAGAAATCAATGTATATGGTAGCGGAGAGCTGATACCCGCTCTAGAAGTATTCGAGGCGGTAACTAGTGGAGCCGCCGAGATGGGCAGCGGAGCCAGCTACTACTGGTCAGGTCGCAACGCGGCCCTACCGATGTTTACCACGATACCCTATGGCATGAATGCCCAGCAGATGAATGCCTGGCTCTACTCGGGTGGCGGACTAGAGCTCTGGGAACAGATCTATGCCCAATACAATCTCGTACCTAGACCTGGAGGTAATACTGGGGTACAGATGGCAGGATGGTTTAATCGGGAGATCAATACCATGGCCGATTTCAAGGGGCTCAAGATGCGGATACCTGGTCTAGGCGCCAAGGTCCTAGCTCTTGCAGGAGGCACCAGCGTACTGAGTGCCGGCAGTGAGATCTACACCAATCTGGAGCGAGGTGTCATCGATGCGACGGAGTGGATAGGCCCCTATCACGACTACACGATGGGTTTTCATAAAATAGCGAAGTACTACTACTCGCCAGGGTGGCACGAGCCAGGCTCCAATCTAGAGATGATGATCAACAAGCGAGCCTACGACGAGCTACCCGCTGACCTCCGTATGATTATCGACACGGCTGCTTATCGTGCCAATATGTGGGTCCTGTCAGAGTTCGAGGCTAAAAATAACGAGTACCTACAACGTATCATCGATGAGTCTGATGTAGAGCTGCGACAGTTTAGCAGAGCGGTGATGGATGGTATGCGGCACTACACGCAGTTGATGATCGACGATCTTATTGCTGATAGCCCAGTATCTCGGCAGGTGTATGACGCCTATAACACCTTCGCCAAGGGAATCAGTAACTGGAATAGGTACAGCGAAGGGGCTTATCATGCCCTCATCAGTAAATAACAAAATCGCCATGACTCAACATCATCACATCGTACTACCACCCTACCCTCGCGGATATCACGTGGTGACTAGCGAACTTCTCTCACAGATCGGTAATCTACCACGATCGGGATTGCTACATCTATTCTTGCAGCACACCTCTGCGGCACTTACGATCAATGAGGCGGCCGATCCTGATGTACTGACTGACTTCGAGTCCATATTTAACCATATCGTACCTGAGGGAATGACCTTTTTGCGTCATACGATCGAAGGACCAGACGATATGCCTGCCCATATCAAAGCGGCTATGATAGGACATAGCCTCTCGATACCCATCATCGAAGGACGACTAGCCTTAGGTACGTGGCAAGGTATCTACCTCTGTGAATTTAGGAATCGTGGTGGTAGTCGGAGGTTGGTAGCGACGGTTGTTTAGGTGATTGGTTGAATGGGCTATTGGTTCACTAGGTGAGTAGTTTATTAGTTCAGACGGTCACTAGTTTATTGGTTCACTAGTTTATTGGTTTGTTAGGTAAGTGGTTTACTGGGCATAAAAAAAGGGACTACCTCACTACG
>CAYMFD010000227.1:0-2835 GCA_964389475.1 uncultured Saprospiraceae bacterium | reverse complement strand
CCATTAAAGGTATGTGGACAATTAAACATATGGCCGAACTCGTGGGCAGCAAGCTGTATCCAACCTACGGTCGTATTATTAAAAGAACCGGACCATCCTCGTGCCTTCGCTACCGCACCACTATTAAAAGTAAAATCGCTGCATACAGCTCTCAGCTGAGCTATACCTCCTGAGTTCCACCCATCTCCACCGCTATGTGTGTGAAAAACGTGACCGACGTCGTAACTATTGATATTGAAAGCGTCTGCGACGGCTATCCCCGCTTGGTCAGGTCTATCCTCGGGACCGCCGAAGCTAGGCGTGAAGGGATCTATTGCCGCATTATTCCAGATCTGCTCTCGCTCAAGGATAAACCTAAATGAGACATCATTCATAAATATCTCGTTCATCGCATCTACAGTACTGACGATAGTGGCTCGTACAGGCGAAGTGCTTGCACCGTTGGCATCCCAAAACTCTCCTGTAGACACTATTGCTAGGCGATACTCACGCAGTATGCCACCATTAGATACATCGGCCATAGCCGTCTTGAGGTGGTTATCCATCTTAGGTAGCGGTTCGACTTTATGTTCTTGGTTACCACACATGGAGTGGTCATGCTCCTCATGTCGATGTACCACACCGTAATCGATCCTGTGAGTACCCGTGCCATCATGTGTGGGAGCAATTGCTACGATGCCTTCTCGTGAAAACAAGTAGGCATGTATACCACCTGGATAGGTAGTAAGTCGTCCTCTCAGACTACCATGTACGATGGTATACGACCGCACATCTGGTGCCTCCGCCTTTAGTGCTGGAGACATTGTCGTGTTTTCGATAGCCTCAAAAGTGAGGTCGATATCATCTATACTCAGATCAAAACTTACTCTTTCACTTGCCGACACAGACTTTATATCATGCGCCACTACGGCAGCCTTGAGGGCATACCTTATATGATCGACTTTGATATTACTAGTTATGGTAGAAGTACCTACTTTCTCGGGGGTGATAAGCCTCGGCGCTATGGGTACAGACTGTATCTGAGCAAGAAGACTGTAAGCACAAAGGGTTAAAAGGATCGCTAGTGAGGTTCTCATATGTGTCGTAATTATTCTTCTTTTCCAAAGAAAAAAGGTCTTTCAAAGTAGCCACCAAAATAAGCGATAATACATCTATAAACATACATACCAGGTCTTTTTTACTCAACTAGAACGTTTTGAGGCTAGTACAATTAAAGACTATCAATCAAGTCAAGTACAATCAGTCTCATAAAACAAAAAAAGGCTAGCCTTACGGCTAGCCTAGATGTTCTCAAGTGGTCTTGAGGGGTAGAAGTAGACATCTCTGTCAACCTCAAAAAAGGGGAATTATTTCACGAGTACAACCTCGATTCTTCTATTTTGCTTACGACCTTCTGGCGTACTATTATCAGCTACTGGAGCAGACTGACCGAATCCTTTAGTCATTACTCTAGCTGCATCAATACCTTGTGCACTGAGTCTAGCCTTTACAGCATCCGCTCTAGCTTGTGACAACTCCATGTTAGCTGCTTCCTGACCTGTATTATCTGTATGGCCTTGGATCGCGACCTTGACACCAGGGTAAGCCTTTAGGATTGCTGCTAAATTATCAACCTCTGCACCACTCTCACCAGAGATAGCAGCCGAACCGCTAGCAAAGGTCAAGTTGCTAAACTGAAATTTGCCATCGCCTTTAAATCCACCATCAATGAACTCCATCATCTGTGAACCCGCAGATCCTGCAGTGAATGTAATCTTATCTAAAGCAGCTTTTGCAGCGTTGTCTACCTTAGCAAATGCAGCCGTAGCCATATCTCCTACTGCTCCTGCTGCGTCCGCCGTAGCATCAGCTACTGCTCCTGCAGCGTCTGTAGTAGCGTCTGCTACTGCACCAGCGGCATTTTTGGTGGCATCAGCTACAGATCCTGCAGCATCTTTAGTTTTTTCAACTGCGGCACCCATTGCATCTTTAGCGTCACCTGCACAACCACCACCTACGAAGTAATAAGCCACAGCAGCAAGAATAATTAGAGGCAATGCCCACTTGATCCATGCTAGACCAGTACTGGCAGCTTGTGTAGCTGTACCCGCAGCAGCCTTACCCATATTACCGGCAGCATTAGCAGCATTACCGACAGCTCCTGCGGCAGCTTTACCTGCACCTGTTGCCGCACCCATAGCAGCTTTACCAGCGTCACCAGCAGCACCTACGGCCGCCTTACCTGCATTTCCTGCAGCGTCTATTCCTGACTTAGCGAAGTCCGTAAGACCTGCAAAGCCTAGTAGGTCTCCCATACCTTTTGGCATGGCAGCAGCTACATGTTCTTTTTGTCCAGCGAGTAGGTCCATAAGGCCAGATACGCCTCCACCCGTCATTTTCTTACCTATGATACCCATCAAAAATGGCGCTGCCATCTTGAGTAGTGATCCTGCTGATCCACTCTTAAGACCTGATGTCTTAGATATCAGCTCTACGATACCACCCATCTTATCTCCTAGTATCATATCAACGATACCGCCGCCACTGTTAAGTAGACCATTAACACTGCTTGCTCCACCTCCGAAAAGACCAGAGATGTTGTCTAGCATACCAGCGTCCGTACCTTTTACTAGGTCTAATACTTTACCCATTGCACCAGCGTCACCACCCTTATCAAGTAGACCGCCTAGGAGCGAAGGAAATATGCTTCCAAGTGCACCTTGTACGGCGCCTTTGTCCTCACCCAGAAAACCTGCTGCCTGCTCTGCGAGCGGTCCAGAAACTTGGTCTTTGATGAGGCTTAATAAATTCATTGACATGTGTAAAAAGTTGAAGTGTGATTAATAAAGGATTGTT
>CAYMFD010000226.1:0-2846 GCA_964389475.1 uncultured Saprospiraceae bacterium | reverse complement strand
AATCAATGCCCTCTCAGATGTAATGCGTCTGAGAGGGCTTTTTTTGTGGTGGTTGGGCCGTTATAGATTATCTGTTTTGACGAATGGGAGACGTAATATAATACAGCTTCCACCTTAGCTTTTTACACTCTAGTTTGGTATGCACTACTGGCGCTGCAGTTGGATTTTTAGGGATCTACAATCGGCCAACAGTATTTAATAAAATGTTTATTACGTAAAAAGTTGTAATAAATAGGTGTTTTGCCGTATATTCGCACTACAATACATAGATGAAGGTAAAACTAGCCGACATAGCATCCATACAAGTGGGTCGTTCCTACCCCTCTGACCCTTCTGGAGAAGGTCGTCTCGTTAGTGTGCGAGACTTTGATGCAGCAGGCCTGCTATTGAAAGATAAGTCAATGGTGAGGAAAATAGATCTCAGTGCTGTTAAGGCCAATCAACTTTTGCAAGCTGATGATATCTTACTTACAGCTAAGGGTAACAGTCATAGAGCTTATTTTTTTGAAGGTATAGAGACGCCATGTCTGGCATCACCGGTATTCCTGGTAATACGAGTAAGTGACCAGCAGGTCCTTCCTGCATTTATCTATGCTACTCTATCAATGCCCACTTTTCAAGCCAAACTAGAATCGCTCGCCAGAGGATCCACCATCAGTAACCTGTCGGCGAAAACCGTTCGACAACTAGAGGTAGTAGTGCCGTCTATCTCCACACAGCAAGCAATAGTAGAAGTAGTACATCTTAACAAGAAGAGAATGGAAGTGCTCGGTACTCTTCAGAGACTCTATTCGACGCAGATAAATGCTATCGTACATGCAGCTGTAACACAGATTGATAACTATGAAATTAATGAATAGAGAAATGAGAATGACCGAAGACAGTCGACGTTCACTTCAGCGAGAAATTCGAGGACGAGTACGTGCAAAGATAGCTGATAGACTAAGCTCTGTAGATAAACAATTGTGGGTTGTTCGCATCTTCAATAATGGCTTTCCAACACCCAACTTTAAGAGGGAAGTGCTAGAGTCTGATGCCATTACGATCGATCCTGGACAGGTAGGTCTAGAATTGAATGGAGAGAATATCGACGCAAGTGGTCAGGTATTCTCATATGCAGGGGGTAGTGCTGTTTTTGGTAGAATATCCATTGAACGAGAGATGCCTAGACAGCAGGACCTACTGGGTAGCCATGATGTACGAGTTACCATAGGTAGCTTATCAGGTGAGTTCACTTTTGAGACTAATGGTTCTGGAAGAGTAACGATCAATAACTTCTCTGAAATCAACATCGGAGAAATTACAATACAACGAAGATGACAACCCAACAAGACATAAACGCTACCGTATGGAAGGCCTGCGATACATTCCGAGGCGTCATAGATCCAGCTCAGTACAAGGATTACGTGCTGACCATGCTCTTTATCAAGTACGTGTCAGACGTATGGAAAGATCGCATGGAGGAGTATATCGACAAGTATAAAGGCGACCGCGATCGAGCAGAGTGGGCCATGCGCAAGGAGCGGTTCGTACTGCCGCCACACTCCACCTTTGACTACCTCTATGAGCATCGAGCAGATCCCAACATCGGCGAACTTATCAATATCGGGCTTAATGACCTAGAAGAGGAAAACCGCGAGAAGCTCAGCAGCGAAGACGGCTCTGGCGTCTTTCGTAACATAGACTTTAACTCCAGTAACCTCGGGGATACCAAGGAGAAGAATAAACGACTAAAGAACCTGCTGACGGACTTTAGCGACCCTAAACTAGACCTCAGGCCGAGCTATCTGGCAGAGAGCGATGCCATAGGTAATGCCTACGAGTTTCTGATCGCCAACTTTGCCTCCGATGCCGGTAAGAAGGCTGGCGAATTTTATACGCCTGGCCAGATCAGTACGCTACTCGCCAAGCTCACCAAGTCACAGCCTGGTGCTCGCATCTGCGACCCTACGTGTGGCTCCGGATCACTCCTCATCAAGGCCGCCGAGGAGGTAGGGTCTGATAATGTCTCACTCTATGGTCAAGAGGTCAATGGCAGTACCTGGGCCCTGGCTGTTATGAACATGTTTCTCCATGGCTATGACAGTGCCACCATCCGCTGGGGCGATACGATTAATAATCCTAAGCTCAAAGAAGGCGACAAGTTGATGCAGTTCGATACCGTCGTGGCCAATCCACCATTCTCACTAGCTAAGTGGGGAGCCGATAAGGCTGCGGATGATATCTACAATCGGTTTTGGCGAGGCGTACCGCCCAAGAGTAAGGGTGACTGGGCCTTCATCACACATATGATCGAGACGGTCTATGAGGGTACGGGCAAGGTAGGTGTCGTCGTACCCCATGGTGTACTTTTTCGTGGAGGTGGTGAGGGCAAGATACGGGCCAAGATGATCGACGAAAACCTCCTCGATGCCGTCATCGGCCTACCCGCCAATCTCTTTTATGGGACGGGTATACCTGCTGCGATCCTGATATGGAGCAAGAGCAGAGGTGATAAAGACACCGTACTCTTCGTCGATGCCAGTGAGCAGTACGACCAGGCTCGCAATCAGAATGTGATGACGGAGGCTCACGTCCAGGAGGTCGTTACCACTTACGAAGACTACCTCGCTGGCAAGTTGACACCTGGCGTCCTCAAAGACAAGTACAGCTACCTCGCCACCATCGAGGAGATAGCCGAGAATGATTACAATCTTAATATCCCTCGCTACGTCGATACCTTCGAGCCGGAGCCCGAGATCGACCTGCAGGCTGTCGCCCAAGAGATCGAGGATCTAGAGCTAGAGCTGGCCCAGGTCAAGACCAAGATGCAGGGATACCTTAAAGACTTGGGGCTATGATGGAGA
>CAYMFD010000225.1:2772-2991 GCA_964389475.1 uncultured Saprospiraceae bacterium | reverse complement strand
GCTCAAGCACCTCCAGCAGGGGAGCGGCTGAAAGGGCTACTAAAACAAAAGCGATAGGAACAATTGTCATCCGTCTTAACACAGACGCCTGAACAAAAAGAATTGTCATGATAACTAAAAAGTTTACCGTAAAAATCAATGCCGCTGTCCTCGAGCCTGAAAATAGAGCTGTAGGGTAAAAGGCTATCATTACTAAAAATACCTTAGAGAGCTTATGTG
>CAYMFD010000225.1:745-2762 GCA_964389475.1 uncultured Saprospiraceae bacterium | reverse complement strand
TCTAATTTAATACCCGTTGTAATTTGAAAGAAAACAGGTAATGTAGATAAGAGCAATGAAGTTATCAGCACTTGCGAGATACGCTTCATTCTTACTACAATATCGCCTTCAGAAAAAACATGTAGACTCACAATAATGATTAATATAGCGAAGGCATAGGGCATAATACCTAAACTATACATCATATAGTTACGAGCCATCACACCTGATGAGGCGACGCATGCAACAAAAAAAAGAAATACTAAAACATAGGGCCTGTAAACCTTTAGGAATTTTCGACTAAAAATGATTACATAAGACGATAAGAGCAATAAAAGTAAATCAGCTGCCGTAAACTCATATTTACCCACTATAGGTAGGCCAACCTTTGTAAATGGCAGAAGAAATAAAAATAATAAGTACGAGCCAAAATAGATATCAGAGCTTGTCGGTCGCTTAAAACTCAATCTCATCTCTACTATCTCAATGTTTGTAGGTAATTCTCAAAAGCCGTAAAACTCTCCTCCCAATAAAACTCGTCTATATCTGCTTCTGTACCTTTATAAATCACCTCTCCCACCTCTCGCCAAGTATGATAAGAGCTCAGAAGACTATTACGTATAGCTGCACCCTGATTGTCGTAGAACATCTCACCAATCTGCTTAGCGGAGAAAATTGACTCAAACTCTGGATCATTGGATCCTAATACTAAAAGTAGTATTGGCCGACGAGCATTTACATACTCATAAAACTTAGCAGGGAAGGTAGACATCGCAGAAGAGGCCCAAGAGATCATCAGATTAATCTGTGCCGACCGCTGTATTTCCTGAGAAGCGGCAAAGGAGACCACTCCTCGATCATCTACCAAGTCGCCGATACCGTATTGATCTGCGATTGAGTAGTAGACACCTCCCTCTCGACCAGCATACACAAGCGAAACATCTTCTCTTGCGATGGAACCTGCGTTGATGAGATCAGCCACCTGCTCAAATAGTACAGAAGGATCTCGTCTCCCCCCATACAGCCCACCTACATAGGATATCGTGAATTTTCGATCTAGCTGCTGACCACTATCGTCATACTTTTCCATGATACCATTACGTAGCAGATATTGACGATCTGCATAGTGCTGAACATACTTCATGTAACTGTCGCTGACCGATACGACAAGATCGCAATTTTTGATGATAGCCTTGTTGATCTTACGCTGTCTAGCTGTCGCAAGAGTATCGGGCCAGTCCGGATCGACATCTACGTCTCTCCAGTCTGTAATCCAAAAAATTGATGGCCTAATCCGCTTAATTAAGCTCGCCACGTAGTGATCGGCAATAGGACTGTAGCTGGTCCATAGAATATCAATCTTATGTATCCTAAACAGAAGTCTGATAAACAATAGCACACAATAGAGAATACCACCTTCACCTACCATAAATTAAATGGGATATAACTGATCCAATGAATACTGTTCTCGCTACTTTCCTTTGCTGTGCTGGAAGCACCTACTTTCTTACGTCTACGCCATTTATCGAATAAGTGATAATCGATGGCTATTGTACGCTTGACTCTAACAGCATTATCCATCTTAAAGACATCACGGCCAAGGTAACCAAGTGGATGTCCGCCATACACAATGACATCATATTTATGCTCTGCAAATAACTGCGCGATGTAGTGGTTACGTAATGTACCAACCGCCTTCACAGGGGGATAAAAATAGCTGAGCATAGTCACTCGTTTAGGATTCGAGCTTGTCTTCATACTTTATTGATAGTTACTCCAACTGACGGTACAGGTTAACAAGATTGCAAAGTTGAGTATCAGCAGAATATTCTTGAGCTACAAGCGATGCCTTATTGTGACAAGTTGTTAATAAGGAGTTATCGAATAGTAGTACCTCAAGCGCTTTTTGAATATTAGCAAAAGTAGGATCAACTGCAAGACCTATTTCTTGTGACCGCAAAGCACCATATACAGGGAAATCACTATAAATAGCAGGGAGACCTATCGCCATGTACTCTAGCACTTTAGTAGAAAAAGA
>CAYMFD010000225.1:0-717 GCA_964389475.1 uncultured Saprospiraceae bacterium | reverse complement strand
TAATCGCCAAGCCAAGTCTACATTCACTAGCAATAGTGTACGCCTGATCAAGCGGGAGTTGTCCGTAGAATATAACACTGTCTTTTATCTGCGGATAAGCGCCTGCTTTTATATAGTCAAGATCACTATCATACCTAACAGGCCCTACAATATGTAAATGCCCGAACACCTTTTCTCCCTTTTCTTCAATTAGCGAAGCAAGAGCATCAATAATTTCTCTAAGGCCTCTATCTGAGTTTACAATACCGATGTAAATTAAGTCAGGCTTATTCTCCAGAATATCATTAATGCGAAACTTTTCGAAGAAAGACAGGTCTGGATAATTCAATACTTCGACGGATTGAATGATATGTTGGTAGTTTGATCGATAGCTGCTTTCGGCAAATACCAATGCTAGCCTCTTGGCAGCCACTCTATTGAGATACCTAAAATAGCTCCTGTAGGCGCCTATGTAATTGTAGGACATGTAGTTCTCATGTACATCATACACAACTGACCGACCGAGAATAAATCGACAAAACAATCCAAAAGGTATCAACTCAGGATCGTGAAAATGGACTATTTGGTATCGATTCGTTAATACCTGCCATACGAACAACAATGGTACGAACAACTTGCGAGGCAACGTCGCTCTCAGCCTAGGCACAGACCTAATATGTACGCCGTTTTTTTGTTCCGACGATTTCCCATCATTGATCCATAAGGTGACATCATAAC
>CAYMFD010000224.1:0-3006 GCA_964389475.1 uncultured Saprospiraceae bacterium | reverse complement strand
CCCTCACCTATGACCAGCGAGCAGACGAACTATATGGCGCTAGCAGTGTAGAGCGATATCTCAAGGACTACAACAGCCAGACCTACTGGCTAAGTGTCAACGTGGCTAGCTGGCTAGGCGATGATACCCGATGGCCTGAGTGGCTCAACCTGGCGCTTGGCTACGGCGCTGACAATATGTATGGCGGCTTTAATAATTTATGGACTGACGACGATGGTGTCAGCTATGATATATCTGAGTCCCACCCACGTACAGCGCAATTTTATCTCAGCCCCGACATCGACCTATCCAAGTTGCCGATACGCAAGCACTGGCTCAAGGGCATACTGCACATTACCAATGTATTTAAGGTACCTGCACCTGCAATCGAGGTCAATACTAGAGGCGAGATTGTATTTCACTTGTTGAGGTAAATGTAGCTTTATCCGCTATCTGATATCTCGCTACTCAAACCAAGACGGCTATCTCTGTATTTTGAAACTTGCTGATTGCTGCTAAGCGTTACTTCACCCTGCTGCCATTCTAATATAATTCCCTCACATCGACAAGCTTAGTGCATCGCTCTACGAGGGGGTTAGGGGAGGCTATCAGAATCAATCTTTCATACAACTATACCTCTGCAGACCGCACATTTTCACCCTGCGCTACTTTCGCTGTACATCATAGGTTAGTGAATGCTGCTCGAGAGATCGCATCACTCAAAGTGATCCGATCTCTGCAATGGGTCAACCAAAAAAGCCTTGCTGTATCTATTAAGAGACACGGCAAGGCTGTATGCGTATAGCAGGCTGGCAAGACTGCGTATAGACGATTATTACTGCACGATCAACTTGGATGTAACACCATCATCACTCTGCACAATATAGGTACCAGCTGGCAAGCCTACCGTCGATAGCTGATGCGTCACCTGAGCCCTTGATGATCTAGTCACCAATGCACCTGATAAGTCATACAGAGATATCGGCGCGGCCTCCTCTAGCGTGACAGTTACCATACCACCAGATGTAGGATTGGGATACACGGACATCACCGCTGCCAGTGGCGCTACCTCATCTGTGCTCGTAAGGAGCGACAGCTGAGACAGGTCTATAGCTATGGTCGAGGCGGCCTTGGCGGCACTGTCAGATCTGCCAGGATCAGATAATTCTTCTGCCCCCTCATTACCCAATACGATCAATAGATCGTCCACAATGGACACTACTCGAGGTACAAATGATCGCCCGTCCTCAATGGTCCACTCGTACAGGAGTGATAGCGAGTCGCTCTTGACCTCGTACAGGTCGAGTCCACCCTGCCCTACCACTGGCTTACCGCTTAGTAGATAAAGGTCATTTTGGTAGAAAAATAGATTACTAAAAGTCCCAAGCCTATTCTCGACAGTGGTCACTAGGTCCAAGTCTGCATTATATACATGCCACTGAATATCATCAAAATACTGGTCTAAAATAGCAATAGAACCACCCGGTAAGTCATACACGTAAACGAAGCTCGCTGGATCATAGACGGGTACGATTACCCGCCTACCTGCTAGACTGAGATCTTGGTCTACCTCCATGAGGTAGATACCATCTGCCTCATGGTCAAACGTCAGTAGCTGATCATCCTGCCATGGGTATAAGTCAAATGAGCCGGCTCGGCTACCATGAGGTAGCGTAGCTATAGAGCCCTCAACACCATCTAGGCTGAGACTCGCTCGCAACACCTCCTGAGGTCGCTCGCGACTGTACTCGTAGTAGAGAACGCTGTCTTGATTCCACACATAGTGACTGGTCACATTCGCAACCTGACTAAATCTTGTCTCAACGGTAAATGCCTCTTCATCAGCTACATACTGCGTATCAATAATCGCCCCAGACTCCAGATCCATATCCCATACCACTAGCTTACAGGAGTCTGCACTAATAGCAAGTGGAAACCACTCCAAGGGCCCAGGAGGCCCTACCCGCTGTACGGCCATAATCTGTAGCTTATCGTCAACCACTCTAGCAAAGCGAGCTGTCATCTCCGACTCCTGATCAGATGAAACGATATTCCTGCGCCACTGCAAGTCACCACTATAAGCATTGAGCGATTCAACATAAGCACCTGCCGTCTTGCCGATACCGTCTCTCATAATTATGTTAATGACATTGTCACCAATGAGTACTTGCTCATCTCGTTTATCCGTCAAAATCTGCAAACTATTGTAGCCATCAGATCCAAGCGCTAATGACGTCGAGTCATACATGGTCGTATACCATGCCACAGGTAGGGGTACATCATCACGGTCAGACCACAACAAGGGCTCGTACGGTCGCTCAGGCAGACTAAATCCTTGTGCCCTTACGGTAGCTGACGTCAGTATTAGAAGAAGTGTCACATAAACAGGGCCTATAATCCTTATCATATGCATCTAGTTTAAGCGTGAGCAAGGATCAGAACAAGATAGGTCAACATCCACTAGACAGCTGGAGGAGGGTGCTGTGCACTCGTCGCTTACCTTATCAACTGTAGAAGACAGTGTAACAGGATTACCATTCTCGATGCAATATTCAGAGCGGTGAATTGCTAGCCCCCCCCAAATAATAAAAGTAATTTCTTCATAATTGAAATAGTTTTAATTGGTTAACTAAATTAGACTCCAAATATAAATGATTTCACAAAGTGTGTCAAGTAGTTCACTGGTAAAATCAGAATACGAACAGAAAATAAGGCCTTATAAGCAACAATCGGTATCGCTGTCACAGCTATAATTCTAATAACGAGGATTAAGTTACACCACAGAAACCGCACCTCATTATTACTATACTGAGTCATGAGTAAAGACTACATTTCTGGCAATACGTGAAATATTATCAGCAAATAAGCCACGATAGAACGCATTTCACCAAGCCTTCCTATGTGGCACCATAGCGGGAGGTATGTGTGACTACATGAAGGAACCTTACGCCATGCGGCGGCGGCACTTAAAAAATGTCTCGTCCTACCTACTAAAGAGATCGCATCACTCAAAGTGATCCGATCTCT
>CAYMFD010000223.1:0-3014 GCA_964389475.1 uncultured Saprospiraceae bacterium | reverse complement strand
CAAGACTTGCAGTGCTTTGACTTCTTGTACTTTTTACAGCACTTCTTCTTCACCTTTGTGGAAAGGACGGGAAGTGGTAATCTCATATCTGAGCGACCATCGGAGGATGTGTGGGCAGATCTAATCATAGCACAAACATAACGCTATTTAGAATTAGTCTTAGTATCAATGTAAAATATATTGACATGCGATCAATCTTGACCTTAGCGTGTTATATTGCGACATAACAAGAAAAGAAATATGCTATCCAAAAAAATGCAAGCAGCTCTTAATGAGCAAGTTAAAATAGAAGGACAGTCCAGTATGGTATATCTTGCCATGGCCTCATGGGCCGAGATACAGCCTGGTATTGACAACGTCACCTCATTCTTTTACAAGCACAGTGACGAAGAGCGGTTTCACATGCTTAAGATCATCCACTATATCAACGAGAGAGGTGGTTTTGCTATGGTGCCACAGTTTGAGCAACCGACGCTGACCTACCCTAGTTTGACACATGCCTTCAAGGAGTTGTTGAAGCATGAGATCCATGTGTCAGAGTCTATCAATAATCTTGTAGATATAGCTCTCCAAGAAAAAGACTACGCCACACATAACTTCCTACAGTGGTACGTCGCTGAGCAAATAGAAGAAGAAGCCCTCGCACGTACCCTCAACGACAAGCTGGAGTTGATCGGTGATGACAAAGGTGGTCTCTACCTATTCGACAAAGACATCCTATCAGTCAGTATGGAGCCTGAAGCCGAGTAAGCAGCAGCAAAGACGAATAAAAGAAGAGACCCACTCCGAGCAGCAAATACTGTTTTGAGTGGGTCTTGTTTATTACACCCACCCCTATAAAACCGATGAAGCACCTACTGTACACGTCTATCCTAGTACTACTTACCACCACAGCGATCCTGAGCCAGCAGACGATCGAGTCCTTTATGTTTGGCCATAGTCTGATGGACCACGCTAGCATGACAGAGCAGACAGAGATCGCCTATTGGATCAATGAGCTAGCCCTCGAAGCAGGTCACACCTATGAGACGGGTGGTATGTTTGGCTCATCATTTGTCTATGCTGCCTACAATGTAGTACCGCAATGGGGAGTGCAGGGAGTGACACCTAGCTGGGACGATAGCATCGAACCTTTCGAACAGGCATCTATAAGCAATAGCCTGATCACAGCACGCAATTACGTACAAGGGCTCGCACCCGATATGCAGTACTACGGTGAGACCCTATCTGTACAGCAGGCGCTATTGAGACTAGTCGATAGTCTTGAGAACGACCACGCAGGCCTCGATCTATTCATCTACTTACACTGGCCTGAGATGAATGTCGCACAGGAGGTGCCCTTTGACGTTACCCCTGCCGAGCTACAAGCCTTCTACAACGAGACTACTTCTGGCAACTGGTATAACTGGTGGTTGACCTTACATGACAATATGATAGTAGCACGACCGGGCTCCAATATCCGCATGATACCCGTAGGACCTGCCATCGTGGACGTACTGCAGCAATCTACCTTTGCCGCCTTAGAAGGCGAAGACTTATTCGAAGACCCTGCACCGCATGGCCTGCCCACCTTCTACTTTCTGGCGGGACTAGCTACCTACATGGCTATATACAATGAGCCTGCACCGGCTAACTACATCGTACCTGCTACCGTACATCCTACGATAGCCGCCAACTACCAGTCGATAGCACAAGATATATGGACATACTACCAGAACTTCGAAACCGCTACTGGTTTCAATAGGGTGTTTGACTTAACGCAAGCTCCTAACGACGTGGATGGAGACGGTGTCAATGACGCAACAGATAACTGTCCTAACGTGAGCAATGCGGACCAGGCTGACTATGACCAAGATGGTACGGGAGATGCTTGCGACACACCAGATGTAGAGGTACGTATAGAGCAAGGGATGCTCCATAGTAAAGACGCTGAAGGCATATTGATGACCGGACGAGATGGCAACTGTCATCTGATCTATATCGATGGTAGTGGTCAGCTACAAGTACAGCAGCGACCTTGTCCGAATTAGAGCTATTCTGAAGTAAAGGCTCTATCGATAGGCCCAGGACTGACCACCAAGCCTAAGCGTTAGTGGTCGTTCATTTTTTGCCCTGTCAAATATGCGTAGCATACTGCGACAAAGGGCACAGCACAATGAAAAAAGTAGGTTTTCTAAAGGCAGCTACGCTAGCCCTTGGTAAGGCTGACTGGCACAACGTCCTAGTGACATGCGGCGTGGCGACAAAGGACGCATGCCATATCACTAAAGTTAGGACCTCGTCCTATTCTTCACGTTCCTTTTCTTTGGATTTTGCCTTGTATCAAAGAAATTCAAAATTATTAGATCACGATCCGTAAACCTATAGAAAACTGTATTATGCTTAGTGATTACAAATCCCCTAACATTCTTTTCCTTTAGCTCTACAGTTCCTATTTCTGGAAATTCGCTTATAACATCTATGATTGAAAAAGTTTCTGAACAAATTCTTGAGTAGTTCTTTGACCATAACTCAATTCTAAATATTCTACGATTCTACTAAAGCTATTTTCTGCTCTTGCATTCCACTTTATTTTTAAAGCCATTTACCAAATTGAACTTTAACATTCTCATTTGAAACCAGATTTGACTCGACAAAGCTTTCATGATAAGAGATTTCAAGTTCTTCCTTTTGAGCCTTGGTTAAACCAACATATAACTTACCACTTTCATGACTATTTAACCTCAATATCAAATTGAGATAGGCTGTGAGCTTCTGTTCATCCTCTATTTGATCTATCAGCTTATGAAACTCTTCTTTCACCAACATACTTAAGATTTTATATACAAATTTAACACCTTTGTTTGTATTCTGTTCATGCTAAATGATGAGTCCTAACGGTCTGGCGATAAGCGGAGGATCTATGACGAAGGAAATAGATCTTACGTTTTATCGCCTGTTAGCCACTGTATTCTATAGTTCTTTTCTCATTGCAATAAATTCAAAATTTTCCTTTCCAATTTGAAAGTCGTGAT
>CAYMFD010000222.1:1509-3030 GCA_964389475.1 uncultured Saprospiraceae bacterium | reverse complement strand
CTGTCCATCCTCAAAGGGGACATCCTGTGAGATCTTGTGGTCGTAGTCAATATAGTGTACCTCATCAGCAGATGGCGCAGGGACGAAGTTGTAGGGTGATGTAATCTCTGGCATAACTTACGATTGTGTAGATGATGTAAAACCACGAAAGACGGTAGCCTGCAACTGATTGACGGGTAGGCTCTGACAAAGTGGGGCTGGTGTTGGGACCCATATTTCGTGAAAGCAGAGTATGTCATGCCCGTCAAACCTGTGAGCTCGATACTCGATAGCCTCCGTGGTGTGACCATCAGGCGCAAGACTGAGGTCGTAATGGGTAATCTTATAGCCTTGGCCATCATGTACAAGGTGTACACTCTGATCAGCGCTGTCATGTAATAAGGCCTCTACGATATACTGTGTAGCACTATCGTATTGAGGATCATAGCGGCCATCTACGACTCTAGGCTCTTGCTCATCCGAGAGCCAGTAATAGCCCTGCCATGATGTGGCAGCTATGTCCTTGATCGCATCACTATCCTGTAGTTTTCTTCTCCACTCACTCATAGCTATATAGTTTTTCTCCGTCCTTGTATAGTGTACCAGTAAACATACCGTGCCCTTTGGTCACAAGACCACCGAGCGGCAATAGCCCTTTACATATGTCCATAAGCGCTGCCTCTAGTGCATGTACATGCTGGTCCGCGGTTGTGCCAGTCAAATGCTCATCTATCGAGATATCGATCGTAACTGTCTGTCGGTTACCAGATAGTCGACTTACTTTCTCACTAAATAGTGCTCCATCTATAGCTCCTCCTGTAAATCGGTCTATGGCGACGTGATTAAACACTTTGTCGTTGACCGCTTCCCCATCCATCTTTAGGTAGATATCATCGATCATCACATGACCGCGTTTGGCAGATCGCTTGCCTGAGTTATCCTCACGAACATCGTAGTCCTCCTGACCTGCTGCAGCACCGAAGAGGTGGTAGACGGCAGGATTACCCACGCCGATGAGGAGCTTTTTTTGGAGCTCGGCCACCTTATCATTTTCTGATATCTGATCTGCCCATTGCTTACGTATTCGATTGCTATGGTAGGCCGTACGATGAGCGATGGCACCCTTGATCGAGGAGCCGGGTAGTACCGTGTATGTCTCCGTCGATATACCACTATCGCTGTACACTACTCCCTCCTCCTCTAGTGGCACTAGATCTACTTCGTGGTCGCCATACCCAGTACCGAAGTGGAAGAAGTCGTCTGGTGTAAGATCTAGCCGGTATGTCGCTTTTGCTGTCGTGGTATCCTTGACAGGATCAACTGTAGAAGAGGTATCTCCTGTCACCGGTGTATTAAACGATACTGGCCACTGCTGGTAGTCGGTAAAATTGGTGGTGAGGTCTATCTCTTTGATCGCACGATCAATAACAGATAGCTTGCCGTAGCCATTACGTGTACCCATACCTAGCCGGAAGGCTGGACTACGAACGACGGCTAGTATCTGCTGCCATGCTGCTTGGTCATCGGCCGTACCGGCTAGCT
>CAYMFD010000222.1:0-1499 GCA_964389475.1 uncultured Saprospiraceae bacterium | reverse complement strand
CGGTACACGACCTCATTGGTAAATAGACCTCCATCCTGGGCCGTACCTCGATGGTCAATACGGACATGCTGACGTACAGGCAAATCGGTATACAGCTGGTGAATGTCCTCGTCGACCTCATGCATGCCCTGTGCACACTGCGTATCAGAGACCATCATATATGCAGAGCTGACAGAGAGTCGTGATCCCAGCCCTTCTTTACCGGTGACTGCCTGATAACCAAAGAGCTGCTGCCAATGGGTAGGGCCATCAGAAGTCTTGTCACTAGTGAATGTAACATCCTCGAGAGCATGTCGTATGACACCTGCGATCGAGGTACCCATGATCATAGGTAGGCCTAGGTGGTCTCGCTGTACGAGCATATCGACCATGAGACTATGATTACCTGATCCGACGAATAGAGGCGTAGATGCCTCTACGACGAAGCGAGCAAGATAGCGATGGGTCAATTGATTTACTGTCGTCATTGCTTATCGGTTTTATCTGCTGTGGTGGACTTGCCCATCTCTGCGGCTATCTTAGCCATATAGGATGGACCATACTTCTTACCATGATCGCCTTTAAGACACTCCTTCATACTCTTTAGACGGTTGGCTTTGCTCCATATCTTATCATAGGCTACTCCGTGAGAAAGATATCCGTTGCTGTCATCTAAGAGGAGCCCTATTAAATCCTGTTGTGTCTTGGCCTTTGTCGCAAATGCTCGTATCTGTCCCCATTGGCTAGGAGTGATAGCAGCAGAACCCATACCCTTGCGGTCATCTTTCCAGGATATAACTTGACTATTGACTGCCGCCGCCATAAGTCGATTACTAGCTCGGCGTTGCCCTTGCCTGCCTAATAATTGCACAAGAGGTATATCACTCTTTATCGCTGTGCTATAATCGGTGCTCGGTGTGTCTTGATCCTTTTTACCATCTTTATCCTGCTTAGCAAACTTAAAAGTCAACTTACTAGTGACAGTATCTCCTTGTAGGAATACAGGATTGTATAGTACACTGCCCAGCCCCTCTGACTGGTGTGCACCTACATTGTCGGTGGGTTGAGACGCTTCTGCTCCAGCAACATATATCACAGACCCTCGACTGATACAGTGGCGCTGTGTGCTGGTCGTATTGCGCTTCGCATTGTAGGGAGTGTAGCTATGCGTTCTGATCTGAGACCGCGCAAAATCTATAGTCCCACCCGCAAGATCAAGACTGGCAGGTGTAGGATGGAGTGTCGGCTGGCCAAAGTCGTCATACAGGCATAAATGGCTGTAAGCGTACACTAGCGTATCACCATCCATATCCATAGTCGTACGAGCGGCTACGTGACTGGGCTGAATGTGGACACGACCATACTGGGCAGATCTAGACTTACCGATATAATGGTGCTCGCTAGTAAGTAAACGATCTATCATATCAAGCAATTCGGCATCCTCAGCAGAGACCTCGCAGCAAAACGATTGACCAGCATCTATACTTTCTAGACCATACATCTTACCCTCATCGGACCGC
>CAYMFD010000221.1:0-3108 GCA_964389475.1 uncultured Saprospiraceae bacterium | reverse complement strand
ACGTCTCGTCAGGTCGGGCTACCGTCGCTGCCAGGTCGATCGAGTCATATAGATAGACTTGACCCTCATCGATACGATACCTAAAGTTCTCAACTAGGATAGCCGCCGCTGTTGAGCAATGGAGGTAGTAGTGATAAAAAAAATACCCCTTCGCCTTGCTGTAGCGATACGCCTTGGTACAATCTACGTCGACCGTCAACCCCCAGAACGGTTCTGCGAAGTCACGGAAGAAGTCATACTGGGTTTTGCGTTTCCATGTTGACTGGTCTACTAGGTGACGTGTAGGGGCTTGACTCATGGTACGAGCTGGTTAGTCGATCTTGTGGTCGTCTTTGCGTAGGTAGACGACGCTGTGAGGGTAGGGTATTGACACGTTCTCTTCTTCGTCAAATTGTTTTTTGATTTGCTCGATCACATCGCAGCTGATCACAAATGCATCTGCCGCATCTTTGGCCCATGCCCAAGCACGTAGTCGTACGTCGGAGTCATTAAGCGCTACTACTCTTACCATGACCTGTGGCACTCCGCTCTCGATGTCTTCTGGCTTGCGTACGTCTAGTGATAGGGGGTGGTCGATGACTGCTGATTGCAGTAGCTGACGAGCTCGGTCTATGTCACTGTCATAGCTGATGCCGACGTCTACCCACTTACATATCCGCTCCTCGCCGAAGTCTGAGTTGATCAGGATCTCGTTACTTATATTCGCATTAGGGACGATGATACGACGGTTTTCGAAGTCGCGAATGACCGTGTGGCGCAGGGTGATATCCTCCACGATGCCAGTGTATGCCTGCAGGGTCAGTCTATCATTGATACGAAAGGGCTTGAATAATATGATGAATATCCCACTGATGATATTACTCAAGGCAGCCTGAGACGCAAAACCCACAGCAACCGCAACGATACCCGCACCGGCGAGTATGGAGGAGGCTACAGCCTTAAGTGCCGGGATAGAGTAGATGGCGAGGCCCAGACCGAGGATGTATATAAGTGCGACTACGAGGTGGCGCAAAAACTTGTAATTGGTAGGGTCTGTACTCAGGTCAGCCGTTGACCTCGAGATGATACGCTGCATCGTCTTTTTTACGATCTGCGCCAAGATGATCGTAATGATCAAGATGATGGTCGGCGTAACGAACTGCATGGCGGTTGACATAGACATGGTTTTAAGGTGCGAAAGGTGTGCTTAGCTCGGTTGGCTGGTGAGTGCCTTTATCTGCTCCACGCCGAGGTCTCTCATCTTCTCTATATTGGCAGGCGCCACACTGTGTATGTCGGGGTGGTGCTCAATAGCCATAGCCACCTCGTCTACGCGTAGTAGGTGGAGCATAGGGTAGGGCGACCGATTGGTGTAGTTGCTAGGATCGTCTGCCTCCACACCAGCGAATACATAGTTAGGGTGGAAGTGAGCGAGCTGAAAGGCCTTCGTCAGTCCCTGATCTTGTATTAAGGTCTCCGTCATATGGACGAGATCTAGGAAGTCGTCAAAGTCATCCGCACCATTAGGCAAGATGAGGAGGGAGTTGCTCAGTAAGTCCGCAGGTGTCTTCTCGATATGTACTAGCTCATCATAGACGAATTGCAACCACATAGACATATTATCCGCACGATAGACGGACATCCGCACCTTGCCTTGTTCGTAGGGTACCTTGGTAAAAGGGCATAGTTGCAAGCCTATAACGATCTGCTCTAGCCATAGCCGTGTCTCTTGTAGGACTTTCGCTCTTACCTTCATTTGTCGCTTATTTGCTGGTAGGTCTTCTTGCCCCGTATAAAGTAAGCCCACATGACAGAGCCCTTGTAGGTAGGTCCGACGGGTGGTCCTATACGGTGTTTCTGGACGAGTCGGTTGTAGTGCTTACGCCGCGACCAGATCGATGGCAGCGAGGTGTAGTTTTGCCACAGCGCCTTGATCACAGCCCGGGCACTACCTCCTGCACCTTCTAGTAAGAACTTTAGAGCTGCTACCTTGTCTAGGCCACCACGTACTGGCAGTAGCCAGAGGAGTTTGAGCTTACTTTCGTTCTTGATGAGGGTAGCCGTATTGTTTCTAAAATTGAGTAAGGTCTTGCGAGGACTCTCGTAGTCTAGGGTGCCACCACCCACATGATATACGGTAGAGCTCGGCAGACATGAGAGCCGATAGCCCGCTCGCCTGAGTCGATAGCATAGGTCGATCTCCTCATGATGGGCGAAGTACGCCGCATCGAAGCCACCTAGGCCCTCGTACAGTTTACGACGGATGACCATGCAGGCGCCACTCACCCAGCTTACGTCTACCATATCATCATACTGCTGCTGATCTTCCTCACAGGTGTTGAAGATCCGCCCTCTACAAAACGGATATCCCAGGCTGTCTACGTAGCCGCCTGCCGCACCGGCATACTCGAAGTAAGGCTTGTCCTCCACACTCCTGATCTTGGGCTGGATGGCGCCGATGCTAGGGTCAGCGACTAGTACAGCGATGAGGTCATCGAGCCAGTTTTGAGTTACGAGGACGTCACTATTGATGATCGCCAGGTACTCGGACTGCTCGCCCTGTAGCCCCTTGTTGTACCCACCCGCGAAGCCATAATTTTGCTGTAGCTCTCGAATGCGTACCTCTGGGTGCCACTCTTTTAGGTAAGCAACACTGCCGTCCGTACTCGCATTGTCTATGACGAGTATGTCAAAGTCGATCGTATCGCTACTGTCCAGGATACTGGGCAGGTAACTCTCTAGGTAGTTCTGGCCATTGTAGTTGAGTATGGCAATGGTACAGGTCGTTTTGCTGGCCTGGTAACTGTCCTTTGCCAGTAGTTGGGTGACGGCTTCTTTATCTCTTGATAGCTGATCGGCTAGCGCTTGACGTCCCTCGAACGCCTGGTCACTACGGACATACTCTTCAAAGAAAACAGTGATGTGGTCACCATAGATGTCTTGACCAAAGTCAAATATATTGACCTCAATGACCAGCTTTTTTTCTTGGCTTACAGTCGGTCGCTCACCGATGTATAGCATACCATCGTACTGCTTGTCTGCCACCTCTACACGTACGGCATATACGCCGTGGCCGGGTATGAGCTTGAGGCGATGGTCAGGCTGTAGATTAGCCGTAGGGTAGCCGAG
>CAYMFD010000220.1:0-3117 GCA_964389475.1 uncultured Saprospiraceae bacterium | reverse complement strand
AAAGGGGAAAGTTGAAAGTCTAAAGTGAAAAGTCAGAGAGTTTATAGGGTGTTGAGCTGTTAGTACTGTCGTGGTTTTACCCGCAGTGCTGATTTGCTGAGGCGTCGATTTGTCTGAAATCCGAATACCGTAATCCGCTTAACCCCGCATACCGCTTAATCCCGCTTAAACACTGAAGGACTTCTGTACCCGCTCCAGTTCGTACTGTAGGCTATTGATCTTATCGACGAGGACGTGCTCCATGTGGCGTGCTCCAGAGTCTTGTATAGATATCGACGCGACGAACTCCCAGACCTCCACGACATCGTGGCCAGGGATAGCGAAGTTGGGGTATATCGGATTGTCAGAGGATAGGTGGAGCAGCCCATCGGCTATACTGTGTACCCGCTTAAAGACGATACCCTCATCCCTAGAGACAATGATATATCGACTCCCAACCTTAATGTCTGTGACCGAGCCCACATGCTCTCCTATGATGTAGGACCCGTCTATGACTGGCGGCATCGAGTCGCCACTCACCGGAAAGGCCCTACAGTTACGTGTAGTCGGCAGAAAAGGTAAGTGGAGATGCTCTAGCGCCTCGATATACTCTGGATCGCTGTAACTGCCTAGGTAGCCGGCACTGGCGTCATGCGGTATGATCTCTACGATACTATCGCCCTCTGAGTCGACCTGCACAGGTAGTACCATGGCCCGCTGGCCGATGACCTCCTTGAGATCGACCTTGGACAGATCTACCGTGAGCAATACATCGACAGATATATTAAAGTAGCGCGACATCCGTAGCAAGACCTCTATACCAGGGTCGTGGACTGCTTTTTCGTACTTGGCAAGGTTGGACCTGCTGAGTAATAGACTGCCTGCAAGTGCTTGCTGAGAGAGTCCTTGATCTTTGCGGAGGTAGCGTATGTTATCTGCGAGTAGCTTCATTGATCGTTTTTGTCACAATTGCAAATATACGGAATGTGATGTTAGGGGTCAATTAAATTTACATTAGATTATGAATTGATTCGAAACAAGCATGAATAGTTTGTTCGTTTTGGCTTGACCCAAAAGAACCAAAAAGTCAAGACGGAGTAAGGCGAATGCTCCTACGTCGCAACGTGGACTGCGTTTGTAAAAATTGCGTTGTCCTTGAGGTAGTCTTACACGTCAATCACTTATATGCCGACTTACCATCTCTAGCCGATCATGAAATTAATACTAACCTTCTACGGACCGCACATTTTCACACTACGTCACTTTCGCTGTACACCGTCGGCAAGTTACTGCTACCCGGTATTAATGACTAGCTCTCAATCGGACGGCTATCTCTGTATTTTGACAGCTCCTGACGGATGCTAACTTTCACTCTATACCCATGGCTATTTCAGATAATTGCCCCATGAGCTTAGAGTTAGCCGTCGTGGGTTCTACCCCGACGGCGCAAACGGAACACAGACCCCTTACTCCACAAAGGATCAAATCTCGCATCTGACTTCTGAAATCTGATGTCTCGCTACTCTCTTAATCGGAACACAAATCTCTTGCTCCACCCATAACACAAAACGTAAAACGGATATCGTAAAACGTCCCTCGTCCAAAATGTCCTAATTCCACCCATGTTCGTATTTGTCACTTATCGATGATTGATTAATGTTCTTAAAAGGGTCAATTTTGATTTTCACTTTAGAGACAGATCCGCACTATGCAAAAATCAATCGTACACCTAGACCTCGACACCTTCTTCGTATCGTGTGAGCGACTGGCCAATGACAGCCTGAGAGATGTGCCCCTCATCATAGGCAGTACGACCAATCGTGGCGTCGTATCCTGCGCCTCGATGGAGGCTCGCAAATACGGAGTACGGACCGGTATGCCGCAGTTTATGGCCAACAAGCTGTGCCCGCAGGCCAAGGTGATCCGAGGTGACTACGAGCTCTACTCTCGCTGCTCACAGACGGTGACTGAGATCATCCAGGAGTCAGCGCCACTGATGGAGAAGTCGTCCATCGATGAGTTCTACCTCGATGTATCGGGGATGGACAAGTACTTCGGCTGTGTACAGTGGACCTCCGAGTTACGACATCGCGTCATCAAGGAGTCCGGGCTACCCATATCATTCGGCCTATCGATCAACAAGACGGTTGCCAAGATGGCGACCAATGAAGGCAAGCCCCTCGGTCAGATCAACATCCAGCCAGATGAGGTACAACCCTTTATGCACCCACTGCCCATCAAGCGGCTGCCAGGCATCGGCAACAGTACCTTCCAGACACTATCTCGAATAGGGATACGACAGATCGGCACACTCGCAGAGGTGCCTTATGAGGTCATGGGCAAGCTGCTGGGCAAGACGGGGCTCGGCATAGCACAGCGGGCACGTGGTATCGACCACTCCCCTGTCAAGCCTTATACTGACCGTAAGAGCATCTCGACGGAGCGGACCTTTCAGCAAGACACCATCGATAAGGCGCAGCTACATACCATGCTTACCTACATGATCGAGCAACTCTGCTACCAACTACGTAACGACAACTGGCTGACCGCCTGTATCACCATAAAGATCAAGTACACCAACTTCGACACCCATACCAAACAGGCCAATCTCACCCATACCGCCTGTGACCTGACCATACGTAAGGTCGCTTACCAGCTACTCGACAAGGTCTATCAGCGACGTATGCGGATACGACTACTCGGTGTACGATTTAGTAAGCTCGTACGCGGTAAGTACCAGATTAACTTATTCGACGATACGACAGAAAAGATCCGACTCTACCAGGCGATGGATAGGATCAAGAGTCGATTTGACCCCAAGGTGGTGCAGTGGGCATCGGGCTTTAGCAATGATCCACGCAAGGTAAGTTGGCGGCAGCGCATAGCTGCTAGTCAGGGCAGCGGGGACTTCTTGCAGATATGTGAAGATCGCTCTGCACAAGCAGACAGACCTGTCCCGCAATCCGACCGCGAAGGCGAGGAAAAGAAATTCACAGCACTGGGTGGACACCATAAGCAGATGTTTAAGCCAAGGTATAGGGGAAAGTGAAAAGTTGAAAACTGAAAGTTAAAAGTGCAAAGCTGAAAGCTGTCGATTTGACTATTTGCCTATTCGGTGATTCGATGTTGACACAAAGT
>CAYMFD010000219.1:2669-3134 GCA_964389475.1 uncultured Saprospiraceae bacterium | reverse complement strand
GCTTTTCATGGGTTGGTGTTGGTTCATTTTTATTCTTTAAAATTGTAAACTTATTTAAAATCATAATTGTTTTTTTTTTTCCCCCCCCCCCCGATGAAATCAGAGAGACCTCGTTTTAGATCTAATATCAGGCTTCTCATCCCTTTGTTGCTCGCAGGACTTTTAGGTGTCAGTTGCCAAGATGATGGTAATGATGTATTTACTGGTGACAAACAATCACTAGATAGTCGCTCATCTATTCCTAAGATCTCGTACGACGCCGAGATAACATCAAGAATTATCCCCGAAGAGGGTACGCTACAAGATATGTGCAAGGTAGATCTGCTTATGATTCAGCGCCTTCCCTCTAAAGAGCATGTAGAGTTTGTTATGGACACGACAACAACTCCTTGTATATCAATTGAGCGATCAGCACTTACCTATGAGGCACTCCGTTCTGATAAGAAAGGTGAGTCAGGTTTCTCC
>CAYMFD010000219.1:0-2659 GCA_964389475.1 uncultured Saprospiraceae bacterium | reverse complement strand
TTCTTTTTGTGACGGGATAGTTACTCAGATATATGGTGATACAGTTGTAACCAGTTCTGATCAACTAGACTTTGAGTTTTGGCAAGAGATTTACAGATCGTACGCCATGAGTGGTGATGAAGAAACTATCCTTGCTCAACAAGCATACGATCAGATGATAGTAGAGGGTGTTGCTGTGGTAGAGGGAGAATTCTACAAAATTTCTCTTACCACACCTGAAGGCGAGACTATTGTAAGGTATGTCAATATGTCTACTCTATTACCTCATAGTGAGATAATCTACAGCATTGATGGTAAGTGGAATGAGAAGTATTTTTATCAATACTTCTGCCAAGCGGACTTGACGTACATACCTTTTGTCACGCATACATATGTCAGAGATACCACCGGTAAATGCGGTACTCCTTACATCAATGAGACAATAACACAATTTAAGAACTATCAAAAAATCAATCTATAATGAAACGCATAATATATTTTATAGAAGCAGTAATTTTTGTAGTCACGGCAAGTGTAATAACGCAAGCCCAAACTACAAAGGATATCCACCTTATGCATGGCGGGGGTGGTAACAATAGTAGCTGGGAGCTCGCCCAGAGCGGACTAGAGCAAAATTGTATAAATGCCAATACTACCAATGGAACATATGAGTCGGGGGATGGTATCCAGGCATACGTTGATGAATTTGTCCCTAACATACAAGCCGTCGGTTCACCAGACGATATTGCTATTGCACATAGTTTTGGCACGCTTGCTGCCCGTTCCTTAGGTAATACCAATCTGTTTGGAGGATACATATCTGTTGCGGGTCCACATGAAGGTGCCCAGTTAGCGACTTCTGTGCTTGATGGTACACTTCAGTCTTATATTGCAGAGGGCTGTGATCAAGCAGTTTTAAGACCGTTGAATGTCTTACCTGTAGTGGTCTCAATGGGAGTGCTGCCAATTACTCTAGAATTTGTAATCAGCGAAGTCTCAGCATGGGTATGTGATGGCCTTTTTTGGGCGGCATTGCAAGCAGAGGGTTTAGTGGGTGCTCCTTTTACTGGTCAAGATATGCAGTCTGTCCACGAGTTGCAGCCTGGCGGTAGAGGATCACAGTTAGCTCCAGCTGCTATCCCAGCCATTGCTATCAGGTCGGATCTAGATAGTCCTATTCATTGGAACCTCTTTGGTGTCCGGTCTACTATGGCTAGTGCCAGTGCAACTTACAGAGATATAGCATCCTTTGCAAGAGGTATTGCAAGTATAGCTAGGCCACGGTGGTGGAATCCCCAAAGCTACATTGGTGGTTTATACCTTGAAAACAATCTTAATAGAGTCGCTAATAGGTTAGACGCAGGCGCAGACTGGATCGATAATAGCGAGTATGGCTGGCATGATATCATAGGAGCTAATAATGGTGGTCGATGGGTCACTACAGATAACTGGGTGCCGTATGATGAGGTGCCTTGTTTTTTAAATGGTGGTGTCAATGACTGCCCGCCCAAGTACTGGTGTGTATTAGATGAATGCATACCGTGGCTGGAGACTAGATGCGGACTTGCAGGCTCTAATGCCGTACCACAGGTCAATCTACAACTAGATCTATGGATCCCTGATCCTGCCAAACCCTCCGACGGAATCGTCCTCACCGACAGCCAATCTCTACCAGGTGCTATTCGTACGATAGATGTTGACAATGTGGGCCACTTTCAGCAACGAAAAGACACCCGTGTAGGCGGTGTGCTGGATAAAGTGGATGACCAGTTTGAACGAGAGAGAGCGATAAATGACGTTTTTAAAATTGACAATTGCTCAATCCTCAACTAGATGAAAGAGAGATGTGAAATACTACTAGCAATTGCTTTATGCTGCTACTCATGCTCGCCTACTAGCAACTCAGAGGGACAATATAACGAGAGCTACCTCTCAAACGTAGATTACCTCACATCTCATCGTCCCTTGGATGAAGGGGATGTTGTGGATGTACAAGGCTTGATATTTACTGAGGCAGGGTTACTAGCTAATCAAAAGTTTGTTGATAAAGATAGATCAAGTATTGCAGCATACGACACTGGTGGCTTAAGCAAATTATGGGAATGGACAGAGGCCTATGACGATTATGGCATCGATGGATTCAGAGGCGGTGGTCATAGCGTAAGGCAGTACGTCTACAATGGTACCCTCATCACTTATGAAAGGAATATACTCTTCAAGCTAGATTTAAATGACGGAAGAACAATTGTTAAAGCAAAGTTTGACAATACTCTTGTAGGTTTAGATGGTGTGGGGAATTTTGCTCCGACAGCATACACAGTATCAGACTTAGATGAAAGGATCGGGTACATTGATATTGAAACCCAAGGTTATATTGAGATTGATGCACATACGGTCACCGCCCCATACCGTGCTGGAGTTAATACGCCTACTATATTTTTTCATAATGAACATCCACTTTTGGTCTACGTGACAGTTGATTGGCTTCCTGGAACCCTTGAGGAACATTATTGGCTCAATCTCTACGACATAGATCGTGGAGAGAAAGTCTGGAAGTCAGACTCCATACCTGTAGTACTACCCGGCGGTAACATGGGCAATCGCATCCGCTACAGTAATGGCAAGCTCATCCTAGCTAATAACATGCTCTACGCCTACAACGTGGAGGACGGTACGCTGG
>CAYMFD010000218.1:0-3184 GCA_964389475.1 uncultured Saprospiraceae bacterium | reverse complement strand
GACAGGGCGATAGCTGCCAGCGATATCGATAGTAGTAAGATGTCTTACTTCAAGCAGATACACCATGAGTTGCTAGAGCGGGGGATCTACCTAGGGCCTAGCGGCTACGAGGTAGGATTTATCTCAGCAGCCCATACGCCGGACGACCTAGCGTGGGCAGGTAATCATATAAAGAAGGTGCTGGACCTAGTTTTTGGCTAACTATCAAGTATCGGATGGGTAAGACGGAAGAGGACACAACACTGCCGTACCTGTATCGTGATCTACGCTAGCACAAATAGTCTGCACACCATTAGTAACGAGTATATAAGGTGCTGCTAGCGTCTGATTGTACAATACCGCCTGGTCGATACTACCCTGCCCGATCTTGACATCATGCGACTTGCACTCGACCACTAGGTATGGCCGCATATGTCCGTTCATCACTACAAGGTCATACCGTCGCTTTATATCATATACCTTAACGGCCTTTTCTATAGACATCCTGCCTGGCGGATAGCCCTGATCGATCAGGTAGAAAACTAGTAATTGCCTGACTACCTCCTCTGGCTGAAGGACTAGGTACTTCTTGCGTAACTGATCCCACAAATAGACCTTACCGTCGGCGTGACGCTGTGTCTTTAGTCGGTCCTGATATTGTAGGATGTCAAGCTTGAGTATCATAGAAGCTTCCGCAAATGTAGCTCCTCTTATCTTCTGGCCGCAAGCTTACTTGCTATCGATTTCCTGGCAGAGAATTGCATTATCCCTCGCAAAAACAGGAAAATTGACGTTGCGCCTTTTGAGTAGGAGCCTTACATCTACTCCCCTACTGTCAAAACAACCTCATCACCACCTCACCATCAGAGCTATATATGGTGGCACGGTCATTACTGTACTGATCAAATCGAAGATCCGTCAGATACTTATGATCACTGCATACATATACCGACGTTACCTCCTGGTCTATCATCTTGGACAAGAGTTCGAGGTAGAGCCCCTCCTCAAGGGTGATTGGTCCATCCCTAGCTAGCACCCGGAAGTCGCTAACCAGAAAATCAGCCTTAAGACCCTTAAGAGCACATATGTAAAGGGCTAAAAGTCGCTCATCTAAGGAGGAGTGCTCTCCTAATGATATGGTATACTCATGTATGTCGCTGCACTTTCGTATGTCATCCACTAGGCAATTATCAAAGTCAGGTGGAAAATCCATGTGGATCGTATAGCTATCGCTCCGCCAATCATCTATCTCCACGGCGACTTTGGTAACCTTGACCTTCCACGGAGGACACTGCGAGGTGGCTGTTGTAGCAATAGTAATTCCAAGAACCAAATAAATATGAGCTAACTTTATTAACATACCTATAGACATGGCGTATCTTCAGTTGACATGTAGTCCAAAAACGTCGCTGCATCACTCGCACTCATAGTAAATGAAATGCATGGCTGCCCGTACGTACCTCCTACCTGACTACAGTGACCATTGCAAGGGGGATACTCAATAACAATGCGGCCATCACCCATTTGCCTCTGACATGCCGTAGTGGAGACACAACCTTGACAGCCAGCAGTACCTTGAAAAGAGATCATAGTATTACCCAGTGGTACGGATTCGATACAGAAATCATTGCTGAAAAACTCATTTTCATCCAATGTTAACATGTCGTTGAAATCAAAAATATCAGTGAAGTTATAATTTTCATGGTTATTACCACACTTATTTCGATAGTTGCGAAGCCACATATATCTCCTCAGACTATTAGCTCGATCATCTGAACTCGTAGAATGCCATGGTTGCTGATCTACAATCGTCTCAGCGAGGCTAAATAATGAAGACTGGACACCTGCTAAGTCGCATTCATCGGTGGAAATACCTGAGAGCATATCACCAATTGCATCCTGAGTTAAAGTACTTTCTCCACAGTCATTTTCAAACATCTCATGCCTTTTATTATTAACATCCCTCACCAATGAGGTTAGTGATGAAAGTATAGATTTGTCACATTCAGCACACTTCGCAATATCAATACCACTGCTGGCTAAAGTTGTTGTACTTGCAACTACCCTTTTAAAATCATCTCCACAACCACACTCATTGACAACCCCCAAGATTGTGGGGTTATTGGCAATAGCATTTATTGCCTGTTGTTCGTTGTAATCATAATTACACTTTAAGCAGTTTTGCCACGACTCTCCTTTCTTTTCGCAAGCCTCCTGTCGTTCTTGCTGAGCAGAAGTAGGCCCTCCACCACCACCAGTTGTACTCCCTGGGCAATCAATAGTGTATAATACCTCCCATGTTTGAGACACAGTCACCCAATCACCAGTTGCAATTTCCATATACGTTGTAGTATACTTAACAACTGATAAGGGCTCGCAATCATCACTACTTCCTCTGTTTTGCAAATTTCTAACATCAAAAAATCTAAAACCACCCAACCCAAAATCTAATATGCTACCATTGAGATACTCTTCTAACAAGGACACTGTTGGTGACGCCTCTTCGAAATCATCCTCGACATTGTAATGTAATGTACCACTAGCATCTACTACACAATAAATCAGACCAGTTAAACTACCACTAAAGTCATCATAAGCAGGCACCAAATGGTAATCACCTTTGTCAATAGCCAGTTGCCACAAAGGTTGTCCATAACGACTAATAAAGTTTTCAATCGAGGTACTATCATTGTAGTGCACAAATAATGCATCCTGCAGTTGTTCAATGATACCAGAAGAGCGATTTGAAGTCTCCAAATCAAGGTGGTAATGATGAGACTGGTCGATTCTATAAAAATCAAAGTTCGACGGAGAAGCTCTTTGACTTACTAGGTCTTCACTTATATACTGTTCATCGGAGCACGAAAACATTGTAAGACAAAGAAACCAACAAATAAATCCAGTGTTAATGGGTATACTTAGAAGTCTTCCAGTATAATTTAAAAATACCCTACAGCTACAGCTGCGTGTGTGTGTGTGTGTGTGTGTGTGTGTTCATGATAAACTGTTTACTTTAAACATGCAAAATAGAGGGATTTTTTTTTACAAACAACTAATACCTGAAAAAATTTAAAATGTCTACTTTTTTTGACATTTATTGACACTAGCATTTACTATATCATTCGCAAGAAGCTGCATTAATGATTTATACATATTGATGATTCTACATATAACACTCAGTAAAATGCCGCATGTTAGTCTGGCT
>CAYMFD010000217.1:0-3185 GCA_964389475.1 uncultured Saprospiraceae bacterium | reverse complement strand
CCTCATCTCCTACGATCCTACATCGCCAGATAAGAGGACATGACGACTAGCACCTACATCTCTTCGTCGATCTTGTTACTAAGCACTTCAATAAGTTCTTTGATGAAAGGTAGCTTTTCCTTCTTTCGCATCTTGATGTCTTGCCACATACCGTAGATGTTGTTGAGGTCGACAGAGAATACGTCTGACATTAGATGTGCGAGTTTCGAAACATCAGCATCGACTTGTTTAGTCTCTATCAGGCCATAGATCAGTGTCACAAGATTCACCTTCTTACCAACCCACTGTACCTCGGTACTAGGTACTGAGTCTGGGGTATGACGTAAGGCTCTGATTTGCTGTTCGATAAATTGGTACAAGTAAGGATGCGCTAATAAACGTGCAGTCTTAAACCCCTTCCTGGTGCTGTAGGTCTGGTCAAGATCTACCAGTCGGTAATCTGCGAATAGCTCCGTATCGTCCCACTTGCGAGTATAGTACAGTTCGTCATTATGCTTGAGTCCTCTTTTGAGGTAGCATTGTAGGTCTTGGTTATTTAGTGCAAAGTGATCGAGCTTACGTCGTTCGTCCTGCAATACCCTTTCCTTGACGGTGACAGAGGTGGCAGGTACTTGATGAACGATGTCTAGGGCTCTTCTATAATAGTAGTAAAGGCTGGTCAGTTGTGGCTTGACCTCTTTGAAAAATGTAATTTCATCTTGCTTGGTACCAAGTCCTTCTACCTGCACTTGAGCCTTTATTTCGTTGGACAGTTGTTTACAGTGCATCAGGTGTCCGGTAAGTAGTGTCACATCACTCGTTAGGCTATAGCCGATCTGGCTTTCTAGCTCCTGTATTTTCTCTTTTAATTCGTTGAGTATTATCCCCATGGTTGATTGCATTCATGATCAAACACATACTCAATTAGGCAAGTACCTGATATGATATCCTGGGGTTAGAGACATCCGTATCAGGTCAATATATAGCGACAAACACTATCTCATTGTTTAGACTTTTATGCTAACGATTCGCAGCATGACGTTTGTACGACTTGATGGGTTTTTAACATTTGGTGGGAGTAAGGGGTGTCAAATAGGATTGTTGCTCCCGCATCTGTGGGTTGTTAGATGGAGTAGTCTTAGATGGGGTCGTCAAGAGAGCTTAGAGCACTGGGGTAATCGTGTCCGCTTTTTGAGACTGTCCGTTAACAACGGACAGTCTTAAAAAGCGGATGTATGCTTGTTTCCTTACCATCTGGTTTGCTATGTCCTTGATGGCTTCTTTGACTGCTAGAGACTCTACAACTTCCAGATCAGCAAACCACTGCCTAAGCACAAGTTTAGGGCTGTCGATGGCAGTACACTGTAAAAGCGAACTAGCCTTGGATAGAATATGAAATCCAGGTAGTAAGCCTCATACGCAAGAAAAGGCCAAAGGCGTGCAGTACTTCGTAACGATAGAAGAGTAGCAGACCATAGGAGAAAAGTAGGCTGTCTGTTATTTCACCTTGTCCGTTATTAACGGACAGTGTATATTAGCGGACATGAGCGAACAATCTATACTTTCAGAAGTCGTCAAACATCTTAGAGATGCGCTGCCATACGATGTGCAAGAAAGTTTGAGTTACGGACAGCGGTTAACAGGGTTGTACAGTGACGCTAGACTAGAGATCCAAACTAGAGGCTCTAGGTTGCTAGTCGATGTAGAGATTAAAGAAATCATCCAACCTACCCACATAGCGCAGCTTAATGGTCGCCTACAGGGAACTAGTGATGAATCGGATGAGGCCAGACTGCTAATTTGCCGGTACATAAGTATCAATGGCCGAAAGCTACTTAAGGACCAAGGAATCAACTATGCAGATACCGCTGGTAACATCTATCTACAGACCAAGGCTCTTTATGTCTACATCGAGACAGGTGACAGTGATCGATCATCGATCGACCGAAGTTCTGGCAGAGCATTTACTAAGTCTGGGTTAAAGGTGCTCTATCAGTATTTCCGCAGTGAAAAACGTCTATCCCCAGGTGGTCAACCTAAAGATCATAGGGTTCCATCAGTCAATGACCCAGTAAGAAATTTAGCAGAACAGGCAGAAGTGTCGAAAGATACTGTATCCAAAGTAATCTGGAACCTACTAGAGTTGGGCTACATTATTAAGAGAAGAGATAAAGAGTATAAGTGGGTGCAGGACAGGAGAGAAGAGCTTTTCACTACGTGGGTTACAAGATGTAACCAAGTCTTGCGGCCCTCACTGGCGCATCGGACGTATCGCCTACTTAATGATCAGCCATCTGCATATGATCTTAATTCAGCGTACCAACTCGGTGGCTACCACGCCGCAGATCGATGGCTAACTCTATCTGCAGATCTGCGGATCGATCGCCCTCCGTTTGTCGTATATACGCATAGAGGATTCTCTACTGTGCATACCGATTTTAAAGCAGTGCCCGATGATAATGGCGACCTAATTGTCTTCGAAGCTTTCTGGATGAGTGACCGTGATGTATCTGCAAACGTAGACTTCCCAACAATCTATGCTGACCTCCTTTGGCTCGATCATCCAAGGTATATGCCTGTAGCAGAGCAGATTTATCAAACCTACATACTTAAACACCTAGCTAGATGAATGACTTAGATCTCATCCAGCCGATACTCAAGGAAGTCGCCGATGCTTGCTCGTCTCTAGATATCGACTTCTTCATTATTGGTGCTGTGGCACGCAATCTCTGGTATGGTGCCGATGCAGCCAAATATGCTAGAGGCACGGAAGATGTAGACGTGGCAGTCTACGTACCCGATCACAAGACTTACGATCAGCTGAAAGAATCGCTAATCGAGCAAGTCAACTATATCGCGGTCACAGACAATGCTTTCGGTCTCGATACACCTACTGGCCAGCGAGTAGATCTCATACCTTTCGGTGAAATCTCTGAGTATGGTGAGGTGACGATCGAGGGGCAAAGTATGACGTCTATCCGCCTAGATGGTCTCGAGGATGTATACCTACATGGTCGTGCCATTGCTACTGTAAACGATGTGCCATATAATACCTGCTCCATAGCTGGCATCATTATACTCAAGCTTATCGCCTACGACGATCGACCTGATCGACGCATCAAAGACATTAAGGATATTGCTGCCATATGCGAGCACTACCCAGAGATTGAGACGGAGGACATCTGGGAGCATCACAATGATCTATA
>CAYMFD010000216.1:2546-3186 GCA_964389475.1 uncultured Saprospiraceae bacterium | reverse complement strand
CTCAATGGAGGCTCTCCACAGACACAGGTCAATCTATTTGAGGGCGAAGGCATCGACATATACGACGATGGCTTCTCAAATATCAGAGTTGATACAAATTACATCAAGTCTCTAGATATAGATACAGACACTGACGATCAGACGTTGAGCATCACGGGCGACCAACTGACGATCAGTGAGGGTAATACCGTGACGATCCCAGCAGGCGTAGACACGGATGATCAGACACTGAGCCTTAATTTTCCTTTCGACAACGAACTGACGATATCAGAGGGCAATAGTGTGACGCTGCGTGAAGAATTTATGTGGTTGGATTCGGTCAATATATCAGGTGCAGATGTAATCGCAATTCAACTTCGTGACAACATACCAAACGATGCAGATGGTCAAGTCAATATAGAAATAGGAGAGGGCTTACAGTTAGAAGATGGTGCAACACCCAACAGTGTAAAGATTAATGCAGATACCAGTTTTATCAAGTCCTTAGATATTGACACAGACGATCAGACACTGAGCATTAGCGGTCAAACGCTTACTATCGCAGACGGCAACAGTGTGACGCTACCAGTACCTGACGAGACACAGACTATCACCGATGAAGTAGTGACCGTTTCGGGCGATGACGCCTACAGAATTAGGC
>CAYMFD010000216.1:2028-2536 GCA_964389475.1 uncultured Saprospiraceae bacterium | reverse complement strand
ACACAGACGATCAGACATTGAGTATCAGCGGCCAGACACTTACCATTGCCGATGGTAATAGTGTAACGTTACCTACAGACACCGACACAGACGATCAGACACTATCTATTTCAGGCGATCAGCTGACGATTGCGGACGGTAATACTGTGACGCTACCAGATGTGAGTATCTATAGCGAGAATGGACAATTAAACTCAGGTAGGGTAGTCGACATGGACGGCAATAGTATAGTATGGCGTACAGATGTCAGCGCAAATCCTGTAGATTATGCACAGTCGATATTTGGCAGTCAGCAGTTTTTACGAAGCCCAAAGGCGATCAGTAATCAGCAAGGCGTAACTATCTCAATGGCGGACAGTACAGGCTATTTCCTAGCAGATCAAAGCTCGGCCAACAATCCAGCACTAGTTGTGGGAGATTACGAAAGTAATAGCTTCGGTGAGCAGTTCGCTGGTATATTCAATACAGCCGCATTAGCCAACCTACAGAACAACAGTACACAGGATGG
>CAYMFD010000216.1:0-2018 GCA_964389475.1 uncultured Saprospiraceae bacterium | reverse complement strand
TCAATTCTAGTCAGGGCGGCACCAAAGGGCAAGTACTTACGCTTGTAGATGAGGTCACAGGTAGATCGGAGTGGGATGATGGCCCAAGTAATACCGACGATCAGACGTTAAATGTATCTGATAATCGATTGACCATCGAGGACGGTAATACGGTTGATGTGCCTAATATCTACACTTATGACGATACCATAGCTGTCACTAGAACGATACATACGACTGGCATAGGAGGAATTATCATGAGGGGCAATGACAATTCTTTTAGATCATACCTCGGTCAGGACCGTATACAATTTTGGTCACCAATCACCAACGGATTACAATCAACAATGAGGCTAGATGACGACCTTGCTTACTTAACGCTTCTTGGTGCAGGAGATAGCCCAGGCGTAGCGATGCGGCGCACAGATAATAGGCATAGTCAGAGGTTTGTTGGTATTTTTCAAAACCACGCAGCAACAGCTACAAAAAGCGGCTACAGCGTTGGTGAAGATGGGAAGATGTACACCTTTACCGACCAAGGATCTACGAATGATGTATGGACGCTAGTTGATCCTGTAACGGGGGAATCAGAGTGGAGATCTGGTGGCGGCGGTGGTGCTCAGACGTTAAGTCTTAATATTGGCCCCGATACAATTTCTGCAAATAATGGAGCGGATACAATTAATTGGAGTACTACCAATACAGTATTTAGAAACGATACAATTTTTTCTACCAATAATGATTTTACAATTGACACTAACATCACAACTGATTGCAATGAAAGAATGGGATATCTAGGAGATATACAGACCTATGAAATACCACCACCGACAGGTATCAACACCAGTTTAGGCTTTAGACCAGGTTATAATACTAGACCATATATTGAGAAGTACAGCGGTGTGTATGATCGAACATACTTCCTTTATCAGCCTATAGTATCTAATCAGCGAAGGGCTGGTATATGGTGGTTTGATCATAGAACAAACACGTTTAGTACTCCATTCGTTACTGATGTTCCTGCGGCACCATCTACCGACACACACCATAATTTTTCACTAGCAATAGACGACGAAGGTAGAATAGTTATAGTCAGAGGATTAGACGACGGCAGTGCGACAGTATATTATAGTGACTTTCCAGAGTTTAACGATGACGGTGCAGAGGTTCTAACCTTTTCACAGCGAGGGGGAACACTCGCGACATATACGAATTACTGTAGTGTGGCTTTTGTAAATGGTAGGCTAGTTGTTGACTGGCGTGGTGATGATGCTGGATCTTCTGTACAGGAAGATAGAGCATTAGCGTATAGTTCAGATAATGGACAAACTTTTACTACCAACCACTATCTGAGCCTAGATAACGAACAGTGGGCCTATGGCTCAATGATACCAGACAGGTACCGATCAGGAGTATTTTTAATCATTGCTGTATCGGGCGGTACTCAAAACTACGCCTACAATAGATGGGGGGTTATTTGGACGGATGACTTTGAAACATTCGGAAATTTAGAGTACTACGCAAGCGGTAAGGCGTCGGGGTGGAGTAAGAATGTTAATACTACTGCACCCATTACAGATGCAGAGTTTGATGCAAATTGTGTTGGTGTTAATGGTACAGGTATTGAGCATAATTTTTTTGATGGATTACATCAGCTCACAGATGGAAGTCTAGTAGCATTAAGCACGCAAGGTACTAGAAGCAGCTCTACCGCCAGAGATATCACGGGCTATAGAACTAGCGTATTTGACATTAATAATTATACTTGGTCTCATAATGTAGCGCCTGTTTCGGATCTTCCATTTCCAGTAGTCACCAATACATCAGCCCCAACCTATGAACTAATACCATTCGATAAAAAGATTATGCGCCTCTATGCTCAATATCTAGATAATTCCGTGGAAAAATATGGTATGTGGTGTAGTGCGGACGGTGGTAAGAGCTGGTATTTTGATCAAGAAATATCGGATCAAGACGGACGGTACTTGACGAGTATGAACGATCCGCATTTACATAAGGAACAGTGGACAATGTTACAG
>CAYMFD010000215.1:0-3200 GCA_964389475.1 uncultured Saprospiraceae bacterium | reverse complement strand
GCTGAGTAGTTGTTCGTGGCTGGTCGTTAGTTCCTTGTCGGCCGGGTGCATGTTTTTTGATGGGTGTATTAGTCGATGCGTGATATTCGTCGATGCGCCAATTTGTAGTTATGCCTATTCGCTGTCGATGTGTTTATTCGCAGCTGAGGCAAAACCTCGCTGCTCAAGCTGAGTAGTTGTTCGTGGCTGGTCGTTAGTTCCTTGTCGGCCGGGTGCATGTTTGTTGATCAATGATCAAGTAGATTAAAACAACAAGGGTAAAAACCAACCGGTAGACGGCGGCATGTCCACCATCTACTGGTCAGCTTCTTTACTGCACCTTGACTAATCGCTCTGTCCATACACGACCACCCTCACCCACTACCTGTACCTGGTAAATACCCGTCGGGTATGCTGACATATCGTAGGTCACCATCGATACATCATCAAGGTAGCGCTGATCTAGTAAGGCACCATTACTATCATATAAAGAGGTCATACCAGTCACATAGTCACCAAAATCAACATTGACAAAGTCAACGACAGGATTAGGGTATACCCGACCATCTATACTACGAGTCACCTCACCTGTACTGACGGGTAGGGCTAGATCGGATGCATCGATTCTGAACCACTCTGGAAAAGTTGATTTAGCACCTGACATCCCATTTGGTTCAAATAAGCACCCTTGGTGTACCAAGAAAAGTAAATCACCATCAGGAAGAATAAACGTACTGCCCTGATTAATTCGTCTCTCAAAAACGCCGTCGTCAACAAAGTGACCAGTAAGTACACTTCTCACCGATGAAGGGCTGTCTGACTTAAAAACTCCAACTTGGAAATTTTCATTACTATCTCTGTTTAATGCAGCAAAGTAAAAGTCGTCTTCCTCTGTTATAATTGGAAACTGTATTGCACTGTTAAAACTACGAGTAGCATCTACTAACCTTAGCACGTTCAATTCATCGTCAAGGAGTACAAACCAATTTTCGCATGTCTGATTCGGGTTAAAGTTGGCACAGCAGCGCAAAACTATTCGATCCTCAGTGTAGGACATGACATCTACAGAACCAAAATTAGCTGGTAATAGGTCGCTCAAATCAAGCTTACGCATGGTATTCCACTCGTAGTCAAATATGGTCACCGTAGCTGCAGATGGAGGACCTAGACCTTCAAATCTGCGAGCACGCTGTTGTACGAATACGTATGTACTGTCTGTTTCTCGGTACTCAATAGGATCATTTAGATACACAGCGGACGTATCATTCAGCCAATCACTTTGCACGTCACCACCTACCAAGAGTGTATCCTCAATAATTGTGGCATTACCAGCACTATCACTCTCACTACGTAATACTAGTGCTAGAGCATCTTCTTTGAGGATTCTGTACCTTATAATTTCCCATTTTTGGGGAGTAGTAATTTCGTAATATCTCAATGACTTTGCGGTAGTCATTATTAATGGTTGATCAACAACACTACTATCTGCCACATACTCCTCTACCAGAGCACCATCATTAATATCGAAAGTTTGAATCATGGGATAGAGGGGTGCACTACCCAAAAGATTGGCAAAGGTGGTAGCAAACTGTGTGACACGGCGGCCACCTTTGACTATGAGCAGAGAGTCTTGCACCCAAGCGTCATATATCTTGTACATGTAGTCTCGATTGCGGGTATCTATGGATGTAGACCAGAGGCCTTGTCCTGTCTCTAGATCGATTTGCTCAATATAATATCCGACAATATCACCCGCTATCAAAACCGTTTGGATACTATACAAGTATTCTCCTTCTATAAAGGAATGTCCTTCATTTTGACGTGCGATATGCTCCATACCGTCCCTGATAAAGTCAGATCGCAACTCGTTACTGTAGCTGTAACCGATCATCGACGAGTCGATGATGACCCTATTCCACACAGGCGTCACGTCCCCAAAGTCTATGGGCTGGTAGTCGCAGCGAACCTGACTCAGAAGAAGGACAGGAGTACAAATGGTAAATAGTAATATAAATCTCATGTAGCTCAAATTTAAATGAGGAGCTGATAAAAAACCAGCTCCTCTTGATTTACCTATTAGTTACATCGTACTAGACAAGCACCTTCTGTATTGAACGGCGGTAGGGGTTGTCCGTTGCATCCTAGGACTGTGCCAGAGCAGCCTTGTATTGTAGCCTTCACAGGATCAGTAACGATAATATCATCGCCTTCTTTACACCACTCTCGTTCGGTCGTACAGCACCCAGCTACCTGACTACACTCTCTAAAGCGGAAGGTTGAGCCGCCTAAGATGTTAGGCACTTCACAAAAACGAGTACAATTTGTTCTAATTTGAATGGAAGTAATAAAAGTATTTTCATCACATGGAGGGATAGAGGATAAAGCTCCACTTGGCAACCTCATGTGAAGGTCGACAGCCCTGTCGTAAACCTCTTCAGCAATCTCAGGAGTAAGTGGGCAACCAGGATTTTCAGGAGACACCTCATATTGGTTGTCCTCGAAATATATTTTATCACCGCAGGTCCTAACAGTGATTACAACAGAGTAATCACAGGGAGGCAACGTCTGGAGAGTGATAGTATATTTTATCTCCGCAACATCACATTCAGCACCTTCCTCTGGGCCGCAGCCGTCACTTCGTACTTCGAGCGATTGATTGGAGACCAGCGCTTGATCTTCGAGTGGTTCATCCACTTCATCGCTACAGGCAACAATGCCCATAACTAACAATGCAAAGAAGAGAACAGGTAGTTTTCTCAGAAGGTTACTAAAACTTGTGTGTGTGTGTGTGTGTAAAACACGGTTTAGATGAAACATAATTATAAGTTTTGCAGAGAAAGCAACTTAAAAGCCTCCCCTAAATGAGTCATAGAAAAATAATGATTGGAATTAAGCGAGAGTTCTACCTGAGTATTATTCTTAACATTTTCTTAAGTGGAAGAGAGGGGTGTTTATTAGTCGATGCGTGATATTCGTCGATGCGCCAATTTGTAGTTATGCCTATTCGCTGTCGATGTGTTTATTCGCAGCTGAGGCAAAACCTCGCTGCTCGACCTGAGTAGTTGTTCGTGGCTGGTCGTTAGTTCCTTGTCGGCCGGGTGCATGTTTGTTGATGGGTGTATTAGTCGATGCGTGATATTCGTCGATGCGCCAATTTGTAGTATTCGCCTATTCGCTGTCGATGTGTTTATTCGCAGCTGAGGCAAAACCTCGCTGCTCGA
>CAYMFD010000214.1:0-3212 GCA_964389475.1 uncultured Saprospiraceae bacterium | reverse complement strand
AGCTATGTGCTTACGAAACCTCATCCGAAATCTGCAATCCGAAATCTGACGTCTGCCATATGCTTCCAGATGTCAGAGTGAGCACTGTCCAACTATCACTTTGGGCTCAAGAATAACGCCACGCAACTTCATCTCAAATCTATCACTGCATGTCGCCTTGACGTTATGCTATGGCATAGAGACTATTATATGACAGACTCCTGGATATCAATGAGTAACTTGGTCTACGACTCACTATCTCATGCATATGAAGACCTTACAAATAGCTATCACCTTGCTCCTGTTAACTGCCAACATTGTAACCCATGAGGCTGTCGGGCAGCAAAGACTGAGTGACGTCGATAGCGAAGGTGAAGTAATGCAAAATAGTACTTGGCTAGTGGGCGAGGATGACCGTGACTATCTGGTGACATATGACCTCTATGATCAGGTAAGATTGTACCATCTGGAGGGCGACGACCTCTGGGAGGTAGCTGATTTTCATATACCAGAGATATATGCTGGTCTTACGACGTCTATTGACCAGCAGGGTCAGTACTTTGTGGTAACGGATATGCCAGACGTGTATATCCTCAACTGTCAATCCGGGACGCTGAGGCATTTCGTTTTAGAAGATGTGCGGTCACTCCAGGACTACAGATGGATAGGATTTGACGGTACGGTGGGGGCATTGTCTGACGAGTCACATACCAACTACTTGGTAGACCTGTCGACCGTTGAGCTCCAGTCAATGGATAGTCAGGAGATAAGAGCTTTTGCCGATGGGATACTAGTGCTCTACGACAGGGATACAGGGATCACATCTTTTGTTGAGCATCCGTCGGGGGTAGTGATCTGGCAAGTACATCGAGATTTTTGGGTCCAGGAAGTGGTAAATGGTCGCTTTGTCGTTTCTTTAACGGAGGTATATGATCTGCAGAGTCGGCTGTCAGAGCCAATCCCAACGGAATTTTTAGGCCCTGAAGCTCAACAGGATGGACGATACCTAGTCTCTTCACAACTGAATAATGGCAGTGTAACGCTGTATGATGTTGTGACCCAGCGCCGAGTGAGAAGTTTGCCAGGATATCCCATTGATTACTTTAGCAAGTGGTTAGTCCTAGATGATCAGTTGTGGGCCTACCAGTCAGGCGATGACATGGTGCTCATCAGTTTAGCCTCTGGGTTGACTAGGGTGATAGAGAACTACGATTTGCTCCTGCGTGATTGGAGTTGGTTACCCAGACAATCCACTGACAGTACAGATGGCTGCTTTGTCATCGACGCAGATGATCGTCTAGCACTGGTCCAACCTATGACGCTAGACTTAGTAGATGTGCCACTCGAGGGTCGCAACTGGTTATACAGTCAGCTTTTGCTTGATGGTAATAATGTACTAGTGGGAGATCAGTCCCGTACAGATCAGTTGTATAGTCAGTCGGCGGTGGCGATAGACTTGGCGGCAGGCAGAGCCAGAGCACTTAACTATACGACTTTACCTAGGGGTTTGGCTAATAACTACAGTCTATCAGCACAAGGTATGCGAGCCTATCTTAATAGCTCTAGCGATGCCTTGGCCTTTGATTGCCGATCAGATAATGGGGTGACGCTTGGGCAGGAGGGATCTGTATTTTCTGCAGTAAAAGATGCGATCGTAGAGATCATACCACTCACCGACCGTATAGTTATGACGGTATATCGCGAGGCTTTAACACCTTCTGTTGATACCATTGACCTTTCCATCTTACCTATCAGGGTAGAGACTGCTCAGTACTTCGCTTTAGCGAATGGACTCGCCATCTGGACCGGCATGACGATGTATATCGGTACGCTGTCTGACGGTACGTTTCAGCTTACACTGAGCCGGGTGGCGACTAGCACACCTACCGTAGAGAATGGCTTCATTTTCTGGCAGGAAGATGGGCTAGCATACGTTTCTGATGGTTCTGGGTTCTATACAGGAGAGAGTTCTTCCAGAGACAAACTCATATCGGCGGGGGAATCTGTCTACTTTATTAATAGTAAAAGATTGCTCGATATTACTGACCTTTCTGATATCAAGACGATCCAGCAAGATATACCAAGAGCTTTTGTAGATGACAGGATATTGCTCGATAGATACTTTTTGCTTAGTGTGAATAGTCGAAAATACTTGGTCGGGCCGGGCGGCTACTTTTTAGATTTTCAAGCTGAAGGGCTGCAGCCTGTAGGTCGCACGAGAGGTGCCGATGTACTAGTTGTAGGGGAGACGTCTAGCGATGCGACTCACTTACTTGATATCACCACGGGACAGCTGCATGATTTTCCAACCGAGCTAGCAGGGTATGATGAGTTTAGAATAGCCCAGCTAGGCGAAAAGTACCTCATGATTGCCTCGGATTGGCGAGACGGTTATACAGAAGTGGTCTCGTATCTGTGGGAGCATGATTGGTCTGCGGCAGAAGCACTTGATCGAGACCAGGTGAATGGTAAGTGGCCTCTAAGTGTTGTCAGCCTACATGTGGGCTACCACGATGCGCTGATATATACGTCACGGACTATCTGGCATGTAGATAGAGATGGGCATATGCGTCCGTTGGACGGTGTCAGAGGCAGTGATCGTATTGATGGTCGAACGGTCGCTTTTGATTTTGACAACTACTACTTCCAGGCAATATCACCAGATCATGGTCTACAAGTCTGGCGCTTGCGTGCCGACATACCCGCAGAGCAGTCAACCGAACGGTCCTTAGTTACTCTGTACCCCAATCCTGCAGAGCAATGGGCTCGTCTAGATCATATTTTCGACGGCTCAGCTACGGCGACTGTGACTGACGTTATGGGTCGCCATGTAACAGAGGTGGTCATTGACGGCACCTGTCCTCAGATCGAGCTCTATGGTCTACAGTCTGGCCTTTATCATGTACGTTACAGCGTCGATGGTAAGCCATATACTGGAACCGTCGTAGTAGGTCGATAGGCAGTGTGAGCCTGATCGGTCGTAGCTAGGTGATGTTGTTTTTAATGGCCCTGCAAATTTCATTTGCAGCAGCTTTGTTCGATTGCAACTGCAATTTGCAATTCCCGTTTTCGCGTGCTCATCCAGGTCCGACGTTTTAAGTCTCACATCCGACATCCGACATCTGAAATCTGCCTTCTCACATCTGTTCCCCTAACTAAAGTTATATACCCCAGGCCGCCTCCCTAGATCACCTTTGTATCAGCACAAACGAAGGAATATGAACAATGCCACA
>CAYMFD010000213.1:0-3232 GCA_964389475.1 uncultured Saprospiraceae bacterium | reverse complement strand
GACATAGAAGATGCCGTCAGAAAGGTCAAAGACGCCGTCGATGTCGCCAAGAGCGAGCTACCCACAGACCTAGACCAGGATCCTACGGTGCTGGAGGTCAAGTTTAGCGATATACCCATCGTTACCGTCAACGTAGCTGGCGACTACGGCCCTGACGAGCTGAGAGAATACGCCGAGAAGTTGCAGGATAAGATAGACCTCGTCAAAGAAGTTAACAAGGTCGATCTCAAGGGATCGCAAGAGCGAGAGGTACAGATCAATGTGGACCTGGCCAAGATGCAATCCCTCCAAGTATCATTTGGCGATATATCCAATGCGATCGGATCAGAAAATATGACCATGTCTGGTGGCGAGCTCGTCAACAATGGATTTAGAAGAGCTCTACGTATCGTCGGTCAGTATGATGATATGGAGGAGATCCGCAATACTATCGTCAAGAGCGAAAACCAGCGACCGATATTTTTAAAAGATATCGCCTCCGTCAACTATACCTACGAGGATCGCACCACCTACGCCAGAGCAGATGGTGAGCCTGTAATATCGCTGGACGTCATCAAGCGGAGTGGACAGAATCTATTATCTGCAGCGGATAAGATCAAGGTTGTCATCGAGGAGGAGCGACTCCGACTACCATCTGATATCAGTATCACCTTGTTTAATGATCAGAGTGAGAATACCCGCAACGAGGTGAGCAACCTAGAGAATAGTATCATCTCTGGGGTCATCCTAGTGGTACTGGTATTGCTGTTTTTCTTGGGCCTGCGTAATGCTTCGTTTGTGGGTCTAGCTATACCTCTATCCATGCTGATGGGTATACTCTTTCTCAATATTACCGGCGTCACGCTTAATATAGTCGTGCTATTTTCCTTGATACTGGCACTTGGCCTACTGGTCGATAATGCCATCGTCGTGGTGGAGAATATATATCGATATATGCAGGAGGGCTATGATGGTATCAGTGCCTCCAAGTATGGTGCTGGAGAGGTAGCCATGCCGATTATCGCCTCCACAGCAACGACGCTAGCTGCCTTTCTGCCGCTTGCCGTATGGCCTGGTGTAGTTGGGGAGTTTATGAAGTATATGCCCATCACCCTTATCATCGTATTGTCGTCTTCTCTGTTTGTAGCACTCGTGATCAATCCAGTGTTTACGAGTAGGCTCATGCGAGTGGACGAGAAGGCAGAGGATAGAATCGTGTATAAGCGACGCCGTAGAAATGTACTTCTAGCGGCATTCATTATGCTCCTTATCGGGATAGGCGGTGCTGTGAGTGGGTCAGATACTTTACGAAACTTTATGGGCCTAGCCATTATCGTGACCTTGGTCAACTTCTTTTTGTTCCGTCCAGGCTCTTTTGCATTTCAAAACCGTTTCCTTCCAGTCCTAGAACGAGGGTACAACTGGTTTATCGCCAAGGTGCTCTCCGGCTGGGGACCAGGTCTAGTATTCGGAGGTACTTTTGTACTCTTATTCTTGGTAGGGAGTTTGATTTCTAAATTTCCACCTAAGGTAGAGTTCTTCCCTACGGCTGACCCAATATATGTCAATACCTTCCTGGAGTTGCCGATGGGCTCTGATATAGCTAAGACCAATATGGTGGCCAAGCAGGTAGAGCAGGATATCGAAAACGTCCTAGACGGTCGACGCCATGTGGTTGAGGCTGTATTGACACAGATAGGAGAAAATACCTCTGACCCTAACGAACCGCCATCGCCTGGAGTGACGCCTAACAAGGCAAGGATCACCGTTACATTCGTACCTACCAAGGAGCGAGGAGAGATCAGCTCTGCAGATATTATGAATGATATCAGGGCTGAGGTCGTCGGTAAGTACTCGGGTGTAAAGATCGTAGTCGACCAAAATGCCAATGGACCACCTGCTGGTAAACCTATCAATCTAGAGGTAAGAGGTGAGGATGTAGACAGCCTTATCGTACTCAGTGATGCGATACTAGACTTTGTCAATGATCGAGGCATACCTGGTATCGAAGAGCTCAAGACAGATGTGGAGATCGTCAAGCCCGAGCTCCTTGTCAATATCGACAGAGAGGCAGCCAGACGCTATGAGTTGTCGACTTTTAGCATAGCCAATGCACTGCGGACGAGTGTCTTTGGGGCTGAGGTCAGTAAGTACAAGGATGGGGAGGATGACTACCCCATCATGGTACGACTAGATGAGGAGTATCGCAATGATATCAACCGCCTCATGAACCAGAAGATTACTTTCAGAAACCCTACTAATGGGCAGATCGTACAAGTACCTATATCGGCCGTTGCTGACTTTGAGTACAGTGCGACTTACAACAACATTCGCCGTAAGGACGGTGAGCGAGTCATCAGTATCTACAGTAACCTCGTCGATGGCTATAATGCCAATGAGATCGTGCAAGAGATAGCCGAGAGTATGGAGTCTTTCGAGATGCCAGAGGGCTATACTTACGAGTTTACGGGTGAGCAGGAGCAGCAGGCAGAGGATATGGCCTTCCTAGGACAGGCATTCTTGTTTGCCTTGTTCCTCATATTTATCATCATCGTGGCACAGTTCAATAGTTTGATCTCGCCATTCATCATCCTCATAAGTATCCTCTTTAGTACCATCGGTGTGATGCTGGGTTACTTCTTGACGGGCATGACCTATTCGGTGATCTTCTCGAGTGTAGGTATTATATCCCTGGCAGGTGTCGTGGTTAATAATGCCATCGTACTAATTGACTACATCAACCTCCTCATACAGCGCAAGCAGGACGAAAAGGGTTATACCTCTATGTCAGAGATGACGCTTGAGGAGGTGAGAAGTGCCGTGATCGTGGGTGGAGCGACTAGGCTGAGGCCGGTACTACTTACTGCGATCACCACTGTACTCGGACTCATACCGCTGGCGATGGGTATTAACTTTAACTTCTTCTCGCTAGTGACCGACCTCGATCCTCAGTACTTCAGAGGTGGTGACAATACGGCTCTGTGGGGCCCGATGTCATGGACGATTATCTACGGATTGACCTTTGCTACTTTCTTGACACTAGTCGTCGTACCCGTTATGTACTGGCTAGCATATAGAGCCAAGGCATGGACAGGCCGACTGCTGAGACGGTCGTAAGTACAGGCCACCTGTAGGATTGATATTGATGAATAATACCATTTCTACTATAAGGTTTCGCATTAGTTTTTGAGTTTATTTAAAATCAGATGAGTCAAAAAACGTAGTGGTAGCCGCGGTCCCTGAGCACTTCGAC
>CAYMFD010000212.1:0-3233 GCA_964389475.1 uncultured Saprospiraceae bacterium | reverse complement strand
CTATTTTTTTCATGTGTTAAAATGTTCTCTTTGGTATACCTTCAAACCACTTGTAAACGATATCGCTATCGGGTCTTAGCACCACCCAAGCAGTAGCAAAAATGATCTTGAAATCTGTCCAGAAGGACTGATTGCCTTGGTACCATTGCTCGAGCTTGCCTTTGTGAGGGTAAATTACGTTTTTGTAATAGTCCCACGTATCGCCCCCCTCGTCTCTGACTTTGGTGATAATCTCCTCTTCGTCTCTAAAGACGATACTACCGATCCCAGTAAGACCAGGCTTAACGTTGTAAATCACCTCCTGTACATCTTGTGGATATTGGTCAAAGCTCTTTTGCATAACTGGCCTTGGCCCTACGACACTCATATGACCGAACAGTATGTTAAGCAACTGAGGTAATTCATTGATCTTGGATTTACGCAAGAAGCCACCCATCGGCGTGATTCTAGGGTCTTTTTTAGTCGTAATCAGGCCTCCCGACATATTGGGACTGTCTTTGAGCATCGTGGCAAATTTATAGATGCTAAAGTGCTTGTTCTTAAGGCCAACCCGTTCTTGGAAGTAAAATATGTATCCCTCCCCAGTGAGCTTTAAGCCGATCACTATAGGAATCAATAGTGGGGACAATATCAGAAGAGCGATACCGCTAGAGACGATGTCTGATAGTCGTTTAAAGAGTTTATACATAGGCTGCTTAGTAGATCGCTAAGATGCAAAGATGGGCAAGAATAGTTTGTAATCCACGTAAAACAACCTCAACACCTAGACATACCGCAAGATGTTATTAACCCTTCACCAATTTAACCACCCGCTTACTACCGTCTCTGCTTATCATCTGTAATAAATAAACACCACTAGCCAAACCTCTCGTAGACATATCCATTCGTCGCTCTCCAGCAATCTGCCGCGTCACAATCAGCTGACCATAGATGTCATACAATCGAAGCGACATATCCTCACCCTGAGGATTGTCAATCTGGATGAGGCCACTAAAAGGATTAGGACTTACTATTACCTCCAATAGAGCAATATCTACAGTCGAAGTGGTCACTAGATCCTCGCCGTCGCAGTCCTCATCGATACCATTATTAGGTATCTCGACGGCTCCTGGGTATATAGCTGGATTGGTATCGTCACAGTCGTCTGCTAGAAGAAAACCGTCTAAATCTACATCATCATCGAGGGTAAGCGTATCACAGTCATTATCTAGACCGTCGTATGCGACCTCTAGTGCTCCTGGGTAGATGGTCGAATCTTGATCATTACAGTCTGTAAGTTCACCATAACCATCGTTATCCAGATCTTGCTCCGCTATACCATCACAGTTTTCGTCAACTGCATTGTTGAATATCTCAATAGCATTTGGATTTACACTTTCATCACTATCGTCACAGTCGTCATCTAGCACATATCCATCTTGATCTAAGTCGTCATCTAGCGTCAAGGTGTCGCAGTCGTTGTCGAAGCCGTCGTACACGACCTCTAGTGCTCCTGGGTAGATAGTGGAGTCTAGGTCGTTACAGTCGTCGGCCAGAAAGTAGCCATCCTCATCAAGATCGTCATCTAGGGTAAGGGTGTCGCAGTCATTATCTATCCCGTCGTATGCAATCTCCAGTGCTCCTGGACTAATCAGAGAATCGAGATCATTACAGTCCGTAAGTTGACCATACCCATCCAGGTCCAGATCTTGCTCAGCTATACCATCGCAGTTTTCGTCAATTGCATTGTTATATATTTCTTGAGCACTAGGGTTAATGTCGGGATCAGAGTCATCACAATCATCGACTAAGGGACTAAAACCATCACCATCATCGTCCCTATAGATCCACTTTAGAAATATAATACGGGACCTAGAGAGACTGTACATCACTCCCCGATGATCAATAGCATAATTATAATAGTTGTTATAATCGATATGCTCATCGACTTCAAGTGCCCCACCACAGTTACTTACCCTACTGACTCCAAAAAGCAGGACATTCTCCTTTAACTCTCCCGCTTGGAAATAACCGAACTCATACCCAACATAATTGAAGTTGATAGGACACCCGATTATGTTACCTACGACCCTATCATCAAACGGAGAAGTTATTGTGTATTCTGCCGTTCTACCGGAATGTAAAAACTTAGACTCATAACTAGTAATGCCGCCATTGGGATCGTCTGAACCTCCAGTGATGGTGGACTTTGATATGTCTCCAGCCCAATTGCACCGAATGTAAGCTTGGCGAAAGGGACTGTCAGAACCACCACCAAAAAATCCAAAATTGATCTTAAGGTCAAAGTAATCATCGCCATATTGACTATTCCTCTGTAGCCTCATATATGGATCCCTAGCATCAGGGATATGGCTCATTAAATGAGTAACCAATAATTGTGGGCTTTGTGAGGTACCCATAGTGTATAGTTGCAGCATATAGTCGGCACCACGGGACGTTTCCTCAACATCGAGCTTGCAGAAATATTCAAGTCCATTATTGCTTGCTACAATTGATAGTGAGTCTGGTCTTTCATATCCGTTGAGGTATTGACCACTCGTACCGTAAACCCTCACTTCAGATGGACTAGTTAACACCACTCTGCGATCAATACGATCATAATGCAGCGTGGTGAGATCGTCTACCTGTAAATTTACTTGCCACTCTACTACGCCAGCTGTATCAATCTTAGTAAGGTGCCTTGATGAGTCACTTGATGACAAGGCATAGATATACATATCGTCACTGTGATAGTAGTCTCTTACCCAATGACCAGACAACTCGTCGATGATGTACTCCTCCTCTACGAAATAGGGGTTCGTCTGTTGTGCTACGTTTGTAGCGGCATATACAAAGGCAAATAGACATAATAGTATTCTCATCATCTTACGCTTTTATCAATTTAATCACTCGTCTAGCACCACCATCTCGCTCAACCGCTAGTAAGTACAACCCGCTAGACAGGTCACCTGTATTCACATCTATAGAACTTGTGTTATCCTGGTCAATTGTGTGTATCAAGTGGCCATATACATCATAGAGTCTTATGGTAATCGGCTCTCCGCTAGGGTTGTCTATGTGTAACCTATCCGTAAAAGGGTTAGGGCTTACCATTACCTGATCAAGTACTACATCAGTACTAGATGTGGTCATGAGGTCCACACCGTCACAGTCCTCGTCAATACCATTGTTAGGGATCTCGTCTGCTCCTGGGTATATGGTAGGTTCTATATCATTACAGTCAGTTAAGACAC
>CAYMFD010000211.1:0-3280 GCA_964389475.1 uncultured Saprospiraceae bacterium | reverse complement strand
ACTAACACAGTCGGCACACAGTCGGCACACAGTCGGCACACAGTCGGCACACAGTTGGCACACAGTTGGCACACAGTCGGCACACAGTCGGCTACACAGTCGGCTACACAGCCTTGTACTATTACTAATCGTACTTCTTGTGGCTACACAATGTACCAGCGACATCCTTGATCCCGGAGAAGAGAACTATACACCTAGCGGGACCACTACTGTTAGTCAAGCACTCTCTACCCGCAGTACTGGCCCACAGATACCCAGTACCACGCAGCATGACTTTACGGTCCTAGGTAGCCAGCAGCCAGACCCGTATGAGAAGAGCAATATGATTGCTGCTATCAATGAGACCTATGGTACCAACTTTACCGATATAGCCCCTACCCACCACATCGTCAAGTTTACTCCGCAAGACTACGATCAGGTCGCCCTACTCGATGAGTGGGAGCTAGACTATGGCGTGCCCTACTTCGATATACCCTTTGGCTACGAGGTGGTACAGATCGGTGATCGGTACATCGATCCCTCTGTGACCGATAGCCTACTCACCCCACAGTATGCCAGCGTGCCTGTAGGTACGGCGATGCCTGCCGTACCACATACGATCCAGTGGTCTATTATACTCTTACCTGCGCATAGTCCTGCGACGTACACAGCATTTTATCGGGCAGGCTATACAGGCGACAATCCTAACTGGGACTACGATGTGTACCCAGGTAGATCATACTATATTACCGATAGCCTAGGCTACATCATAGAGCAGTACCCACCTACATCAGCACCTCCTACTGGTGGCCCTGGTGGTACAGGTACTACGAGTAACCCACCAGGAGGACCACCTAGTGGACCACCCGTACCGCCTGTAGACCCTGACTGTACGCCAGAGTGCGAGAACTATCCATGCTGCCTAGAGCCACTGACGCCATGCGGGGAGACGGACTGCAACCCTCACATACCCTGCGACCCTAGCCACCCTTTCTGGCCGGATTGTATGGACCCATATGGCCCTACTGGGTCTGATGATCCGCTAGATACTCGTAGTGGACCAGACTACTGCGAGTGTACTTTTCACATAGTTAATGAGGGAGAGCCACTGAAGTACGATAGTCTCGTCTACGAGCTAGCGGAGGGTGAGACTTGTGGCGATCTTATGGCAGAGATTGCAGCAGAGAATCCAAACTATATCAATATATCTTGTGTCAATAGTACCTATACACCTACTCCTCCACCAGAAAATGCATGTGGATGTCCGATACCTTGGGATCCACAAGTGCCTGCGGGGTGTGTGCAGATGGAGAATGATGATGGTTTTTTTGACATACCTGTACGTAATACCAGTGTACGTGTAAGGGATCGACGTTTTGGAGGCACGGATATACTACCTACAGATGATAATGGCTGCTGGAGGCATACTAAGCGATTTAGCAATCGCATGTGGGTGTGGAATAAGTTTAGTAATGATAATGGTAAAATGAGAGTAGCCCGTCCAGGTAGACCTTGGCAGTATATAAGTATTACGTCCGACTATGTAGGTGTATTTAGAGATCAGTATAATAGGATATTGTTGCAATACCCACAAGAACGAGCAGACCCCGAAAGTCAAGGAAGGCGATATTTTACGGCGGCGGCAATGTTAGTTGGTTTAGAGGAATACTATGACATATGCCTAGCTAATGGTATTGTATTACCTCGGGATAGAATTAACATGTCTGGTTCGGTAGTGATTAACGGTGGTTTTGGTGGAGGAGCTCCCATGTTGCAGAAAAATGTCTTTCAGAATGCAGGCTTAGCAATACCTCTGCTGACTGCTTTGTTGAAGGGTTCAGTTATTCCTCTTTATTCTGCTATTCTCGGTGAATATGTTGCCCCTGACATAATCATTGTGTCAGAACAACGTGATCGCTTGAGAATAGGTCTACATAATACGATTTATCATGAGCTTGCTCATGCGTCACACTATGCCACCGTAGGAGAGCCATACTGGCGTCCTTATCGCTGGCACATTGTACGAAATGATATGGCAGGCAATGGTGTGTATGGTCAACCTGGTAATTTTGCCTCTGGGTCCAATCCTGGCCATGTTGCTGTGGGTGAGATGTGGGGTTTTCATATAGAAAGGGAGTTTGGACTTAATGGATTTAATATAGAAGATGATAGAGAATTTGTGTCAGTATACTTACCAACTGGACTCATACATGATTTAATAGATGTTGATGTAGACCCCGTTACTGACTCAATTACATGGGCTGATCCTGCAATACCTACTCTGACAGTGTTAGATCGGGTAGAGGGTTTTACAATCGCTCAGGTTTTTGAAGCTTTACGGACAGAGTGCACTACGCTTGATGACTTCGAAGCAACACTGCAGCAGCAGAGCCTATCACTAACCCCAACAAATGCTAATGATTATGAAGACCTATTTGATGTTTACAATATGCTTGATTAGCTTCTGCATTAGTTGCAATCGGCCTTCCGCCTTCGAGATTTACGAGGAAGACTGCAAGTTTGATTGGGCGGAGATAGAAGGCGAACACCTATGGAGGCCGTCAGTGTCGTATAATCCTACACAAGCGTTATATCACGTTGGTGATACACTTCGGATGGTGTCCATAGTGTCGGATACTATGTATTGTCACGGTGCTAGGTCTAATTTTTATATACCGGGGCACCCATTTTATCCCTTGATGGGAGGCGCAATCGTGACAGAAGATTCTATAGTAGACTTGCTTGATCATACACTAGTACAAATAGATGATGTACACAGACCTAGGCTCGTATACCAGCGTAGTTCTGATAACTACACCATACAGCTGGAGTATGTAAGAGACAGCAGCGATCTAGCTGTGAGACAGTGGGTGGTAACGATGATACTACAGAAAGCCGGTAAGTACGTGTTAAGTACATTTGATGCTGCTAATTTTGTAGGTGAGCTAGATGCTCCAGAGCTGTACGCCTATGATTTCGAGTGCAAGTCTCCTTACAATTATAGGCTGGTTCATCCTGAGATCACACATGCAGACTACCTCGATAACTACGATGCTGAGCTGTTGCAAATACTTGAAGAAGTATACAGTGGCGATTATCAAACTTCTAGATCTTTAGAGAGTATGAAGAGTCGATTGAGGAAAGAAGCCGCCTTTGCCTTTGAGGTTCGATAGTACATGAGTTAAAAGTCGGAAAGCTTAAAGTCAAAAGCGAAAAGCCTCAAATCATGCTAAGGTGATTGAGTGTAACGCAGTGCAATCGAAATCGTCGTGTAGTCAAGAGTAAACTCACTTACGATCAG
>CAYMFD010000210.1:0-3282 GCA_964389475.1 uncultured Saprospiraceae bacterium | reverse complement strand
TAAACCGTTGCAAGACCCTATGAAGTGGATACGTGTATATGAAGATCCTGTAGCCTTCTGTTATGCCTCATCACTTGATATCAGCCTTGATCAACGTCGTTGATCAAGGCTGATATCAAGTATAATCTAACCCTCATATTTTAACAAGGGGCTTTCAAAAATAAAACGATCGTGATCATGACTAACCGCTTCCGACAAGTAGAGATATGTAACAAATATTCCTTTTTTATAGTGTTGTGTGCGGTAGTCATAGTGTGCTGTGCAAGTCCGAAGGAAGGTGGTAAAGCTAAGTATGAACAGGCTATGCTAAAAGATGGGCTCCCCACTGACTCAGACAACAGTATTTCTGATAAAGAAGCGATGTATGTTGATGAGATTAAAAGGAAGATGATCAAAGAGATCGACTTTTTGCTGCCTGGAGCTTCTGAACTAACGCATCCTATGCGATTTGAAATAGATGCAGATCCTCCGAAGTTGCTTGCAACTACACCAGTAAGCGCTGAGCCAATGCAGCAGTATTGGATATTCTATGATGAGGAGTACAAGTATGTGAGTAGCTACGAACTGAGCAGTAAGATGCCCACAGATTTTCGCCTAGCGCTAGATACTCTTGGGCAAACCTACTGGGGTACGCCAGCATACAGCCTAGAAGGCATGTCTCGTGACGAGGTCTCTGATATGATACCCGATATCAACTGGGATGGTCCAGAAAAGTGGGAGCCCAATCCACCGTACTCCGCAGTAGTGGAATATAGGACAAATGGCTTTACAGGGTTAAGAACGGCGCTTGCCTTCAGTCTTAACATAAATGGCGAGCATGGCCCCATCGCAGCGAAGACTCGTATCTACGTTATCAATAATGATGGTGTCATAGCCGATAGTATAGATATCAATGGTGAACAAACCTATATGCATGTCGTAACCGATAACGGCAAGTATCTGGGGCTATTATCAGGCCGTGCCTACCCAGAGGATGGTGGGGGAGGTCTCGTTCAGAATCTCCGGATTTATGACATTTCTTCTAGGCCTCAATTGATTCATGAGGATCTCGACATTGCGGTATACAATGGTACGATATGGAGTAGAGGTAACTATGTGGGACATGCTGTATCATCAGACAGCGTTGTATCTGGCGTTAGAAACTATCACTTGAAGGTATACAATACAGCTACAGAAAAAGTGCTGCAAGGCTTTATTCCAATAGCTGATTATGATAATAGGGATAGTATCATGGATGACGGAATATATGATTTCAGGAATACACAAAATATTAAATGTAAATGGATTGAGTCCTCTGATACATCTTTCACTTCTAAAATCGCAAGACGATGAGGCTTTACTTAATAATGTTGGCCGCCTTTGCTTTTTATGGTGCAGTTTCTGCTCAGGCTATCTGGCCAATGAAGTACTCCACTTGTAGCAACTGTCCCCCCACTGATAACAAAGCAGTCCATAGTACTAATTATTCGTACAGTAGTGCCACAAATTACGAACCACTACAAGTGACTAGTGATTATGGCCCCCGTATTCTAGGCCAGTATGACTGGCACAATGGTGTAGACCTCAGGCCTTATCCACCTGGTAATAATGATAATCATAGAGGAACCGCTATACAATCCTTTACAGATGGTGATATCGTGCATATCAAGTTTTTACACAACGGCTATAAGTACATAGTCATTGACGATACTGGTCAGAGCACCGGACAACTGTACGGCTACGGTCATATATTCAACTCTATGGAAGTACCGCTTGCCAGCGACCCTATGCCTTTGTTATCTGACGGAAATTTCTTGATGAAAAGGCTTGATTTTAACAATATGGAGGTTGGCATATTTTGTAAAACCACGGGCAGATGTTTATCCACACTTCCTAACTCGGCATTCACACTTCCTGCGACCGCGGGTTCCTATGCCGGTGTAAAAAGCACTGTAAATACAGTCACACAAGATGAGTACATAGCTCCCATGGGGGGTAGTGGTGGTTCCTTCCAATCAAACGATCCGTGGGCTGTGCACCTTCACTTTTATCAGCTATCGTCTAACCCTGGTGATAATGCAGCGAGCAGCCATCAATTATGTACAGATGCATGCGAGCATCTTGATCTAATGGAGAATACACAACACGACGTTGACCTGAGCCTAGCCCCAAGTGGTGTAGCATACAACCAACAAGGCAACGCCGAGACTTCTATGAGAGTGAGATCGACTATGCTAAATGCTACTATGCAGAACCGTCGGTTTAGCAATGTCGTCATGAAGATCATAGAGACTCAGGTACGGTTGAGCAGCGTCACAATAACTTCAGGACAACTGATAGAAGGTCCATGGTATGAATGACATCGATAAATATGATTGGTCACATTCCACAACCAATCAAAACCAAGGGAAGCAATGGTAATACGGTTGATAATTCTCACAATGTTGCTCGTTCCACTTTTGACCAACGGGCAGGTCGACCAGGCACTGTCGACCCTAGAGCGAGAACTCGAAAATGCCAGTACAAAACTTGTCAGGATGCACGATCAGCTCTATCTATATAGGGCGAACTATGTGTACGACACTACGCATATGGTCTATGCAGGGCAGCCTGATAAGCAAAGTGCTCTAGCGGCATTAGTAGAGCTCGGAGAGTCGATCGAAACTATAGACTTAGTCGAAGTGAGAAGGCTATATGAGCGATATTACGAAAGATTCTATGGGCAGTTTCATAACTTCTTTGTCAATAATGATTATGAGCCAGACTGGATGACAGATCAACTCGCTATAGTGCATGGTTTTGAGCAAGTCATATACACCGGGAAGCTTGCTACAATGTTTGATGGTGACAATGAGGGTCTATTTTTGTATCTCAAGGGATTGCATAGTAATGCACGTAGCTACGATTATAGTAAAGACACATCATGGAGGTCTGAATGGTTCTATGAGAAAAAGGAACTCTTGAAGTATTATTCTGTACCACTAAATGTATCAGGGATTTCTTGGTATAACTTCTTTCGGGAAGAGTTGCGGCCCTATTTCGTAGACAATCTGTATAAAGCTATTTTTGTCCCAGATGATTCACAAAATGTTGAATTTGAATTATTTAGACTTTATGCATATTTCATTCTAGACCGCCCAGACCCAAGGGTAGAAGCTTACTTTCTAGAGCATCTCGACGATATGTTTGAGTCCTATATGATCTACCGTGTTATGACATATATGGCTACTGCAGAGAGTGTGCCTTTATACGAAAAGACAGCGAGGTTTATCATCGAAGGTGACTATCTACCTGCTGACTATG
>CAYMFD010000209.1:0-3386 GCA_964389475.1 uncultured Saprospiraceae bacterium | reverse complement strand
TATCGCTGTATTCGGGATTTCGACTACTTCGTGCTCAATCACCTTATAAGGTAACTTGGTGATATAATCTAATCAAAACAAGCTGCACAAGGTACAAGAAGCATGGTCTCGACCACTTTAGTATCGATAATAGCTACTGCCAAGGCCTGCTCTACCATTCATCATTTGACAATCAAAAATCGACATTCTCTTTTCTCTTTGTCTCTTTTCTCTTCTGCCCGAGCCGTGTGCACCATTCGACAATCGTCACTCGTTATTCGACATTCTCCTCCCTCGGCCCTCCCAGCCTAAAACTCGACCATAAAGGTAGCTCGCAGGCCGAGACCCTTGGTGCCAAAGAATGTGGGCAAGTTGGGCTGATCTAGATAGTTAAATCGCTTGATGATATCTACCCTCAGGGCTCTAAATATATTGGTAAGACCAAAGCTGGCCTCTAGGTAGGGCTCAGACCCTAGTGCAAAGGTCGTCACGTCGCCGAGCTCGTCGAGGCTGTACTGTATCTCGTCTCGGTTGAGGTTAGGATTATTCTCATCAGATAGCGATCCATAGACGCCTTTAAAGGATATGACCTCCCGCAGTTTAAGCTTCTTGATCAGAGGTAGGCGATTGAGAAAGTAGCCATAGAAGAAATGCTCAAACTTGAGGGACACGTACTGGTCAGCCGTAAACTCCATAAAGTTCATCAAGTTAAAGGACGATAGCTGGTAGGCGTACGTCTGATTACCACGTGGTATAAACTGCAGTAGGTAGGGCAGGTCGCCAAAGGTTTTACCGGCATCAAATATGATATCCGTGGTACCTATCTTGGTCCACTCTATCTGCTGAAATATGTTGAGGTACAGCTTAGTGTAAGGAATATCTCTACTGCCTACACTGGCCTGTCCGTATATGACATCGAGGTTAAAGATGGGCCACTCGTTGTATAACTGGCGCCTCTTGTTCTGTCCTTGCAGGAATTGCTCATTAGGCGCATACCGTAGCTGGATGTACCCCTCAGTAGTCGTGATATGGTCGAGGCTGAGCGGTTGTCCACCATCTGCCTCTAGGATATCCATCGTGAGGGTGCCGTAGCGCTGTCGCTTTTTTTGGCGAGCCCCTATCTCATACGCATAGCCATTAAATTCCTTGCGGTATCGAATGCCAAAGGTGCGGTCAAGCAGCATATTGGTGGCGCGACCACGCTGGAAGGACAGCAGAAAGTTATTGGGGCTAAAGAACTCCAGATCTTGCCCAGGAAAGACACTCTCTCGCTCCGCTGTGAGCTGGATGTAGTGCCGCGGATTGGTCTTGTACTCTCTATTAAAACTGTAGATAAGGCCTGCACTATACTTCCACTCTTCTGTGGCGAAAGCCCGTCCCAGGTAGCCCTGCAATTTTATCCTTCGGCTAAAGTTATAATTCGTCTCTCCTCCGAATCGAGGGTTAAAACCATCGACAGCATTAAAGCTGGCGAATGTAGCTACCGGCCCTAGGTCAAAGGGGCCTGCCTCCATATAACCAGATGCCATGATCCGACCTATGGTAAGGTAGCGCTGGTACTTGCGATTACCACGCAGCTCGTCAGCCAGATCGTAAGTCTTAAGGTTAGCTGCAGATGGCTTGTAGAGCGGTTCTGTCTGCCAGTAGGTGTCTGGCTTTTCGAGGCCCTCTGGACTGTTGATCACCTTCTCGAGGGGTGCAAAAACAGACATATCACTCGGCGGCTCAAAAGAATAGTTGCTGTAATCTACCTCCTTGGTCCCGTAGGCACCCAGCCCATTATCAGCCAGCGCAAAATCTATCGTGACCTTATCCTTGGTCAGTACAAACTGATCATCTACTTGCTCAAATTCCTGAATGATCTCAACGTCACGGGCAAAGTTGAGATTGATGTCTTTGACGACTCCCATATCCACCTTAAGCACCGTATACTTACCGTCATTGGTAACAAAGATGTTACCGACAAAACCCATGTTTCCTTTGATCGCTGGTATAAAGGCCAAATCAACGACCTCCTGACCACGGAACGTCAACGTATCGAGTATGTAGTAGCGATAGAAGTTAACCCCGTCGGGGGCAAGGGGGCTGACGAATTGATTCTCTAGTAGAGCAATCTCATCCGCATAAATATCAATGTCCGTATAAAGGGCATCGAATATGGCATTGAGAGAGTTTTCGTCTATGTTGTCGCTGAGCTTAGAATATCGCATGGCTTTTCGATATTCTTTCTCCGTATTGCCATCCTTTTTGTAATAGACTTTACTGAGAATCTCCCTAATAAAAAAAGGCAAATAAGTCTTCCCATTAACACTAGAGGTATCGATGTATTCCCAGACGAAGTCTAGGTCTTTAAAGAGTTTATTGGCCTTAAACTTATCAGTAATATTATTGATGTCCATACTCAGCCGGTCGTACTTATCGTAACTATAGTACGGCAGCGACTTGAGGCGGTTCTTATCTCTATTTTTCGTTATTTGCTTGGCAAACTCGAGTGATGGATTATTCTTCTTTGAGTACTTCTGCTTTTTGGCAAAGATATCGACGGTCACTAGCTCTAGCGAGGCGTCACTGAGGTAGAAGTCGATATTATTTCGCTTGCCCTCCTCGACATATTTAATTTGCGTATCATAACCAAGAAAGCTACACTCTAGCGAGTCAGAGGGGAAGCGGGTCTCGATGACGTACTCCCCGTTTTCGTCCGTAGAGACACCTACGCTAGTACCCTTAAACCCTACATCGGCAAATGATATGACATCACCCGTCTTGGCATCAAGCACCTGGCCGCGTACACGTGTGACCTTCTGAGCGACTGCATCGGCAGCTACTAGAGAACAGCATAGTAAAAGAAGTACGCTTAAAAAGTGTTTGGGCATTGTGCAAGGTTCAACTGTAGGCTCTTACCGGGTGCAAAAGTAGCTGATTTTGTAGCTGTTAGGGGTAAGTAAATGATCGATTATCAAGAATCAACGACATATTAGGCTGTAGCAACTACGAACGAAATAATCTAGTGTGGATGTATGGGCATACCTTAAGAAATAGGTGCTCCTGTGGTGCCTTGAGTATCGAGTCCGTTAAGAAACAATTATACGCCATGGGAATCGTGAGCCCAAAGGGATAGTTCGACAGAGCTCACTACGACGTCTGGAAGCCCCAGCTAGATTTAAAACGATAGGTTTCTGGAACAGTCGAAAGAAGAGAGAAGAGAGAAGAGAACACGAGAGAAGAGAGCTAGAGAAAAGAGAGAACAAGAATCACGAGGTACAAGAAACACGGTCTCGACCACTTTAGTGTTGATAAAAGCTCCCTTCGGCCCTCAGGCACAACCTGGGACCTCGATTAAGAGCTTCGTAACGGTCGTATGCGGACTCTCCCCCCGCCTTCTCTCAAGAGAGAGGGAGCTAAATCAT
>CAYMFD010000208.1:2627-3445 GCA_964389475.1 uncultured Saprospiraceae bacterium | reverse complement strand
TTTCAAACTGTATTTTTACTGTGGTCAATCACACCCTGTGTAGTTATTAGATGTTTACTATTAGAGTTGTGATTAGCTTTCAAACTGTATTTTTACTGTGGTCAATCACACCTTGCAACGTTTTAAGGCATTACGCCACGCTGTTGTGATTAGCTTTCAAACTGTATTTTTACTGTGGTCAATCACACCGTCTTACTCATAAGACGGTGTGATTGAGCAAGTTAACAGTACACCTAGAATGGTGATTTTCAGAAGAGTTCTAGCTGCTCAACTCCATGAGGTACAGGTATTTCTTTTACACCATGAAATATCTCCATCATCCCAAATTGCTTGTCCGTGACTGTGAGGATACCCACCTTCCCTTTTTTAGGCAGGTTAATCTTGACCCGTCGTTCGTGGACTTTGGCATTTTCTCTACTAGAGCAATGCCGTAGATAGATCGAATAGTGAAACTTCGTAAAGCCATCATTGAGCAATACTTTACGAAACTTATTGGCGGCCCGTACTTCGGCTTTTGTCTCGGTAGGTAGGTCAAAAAATACGTAAAGCCACATGATTCGGTATGCATTTAATCGGTCCTTGGATATCATCTGCTGTGATTTATATCATCAGGGGGTATTTAATCTTACGCCGCTCACCAGCAAAGCAATGATAGAGAGAGCTCGACGTGTACGCCATACCCACCATCAATGGACGGCGAGTCTTGCCAAATAGAGCATCTACCTGACCTAGGCTGAGGAGGTGACGTTTACTACTAGTACTCAAAAATGATTCCACTTCATTGTTAATGAACATATTATACACTATCATATCTACAT
>CAYMFD010000208.1:0-2617 GCA_964389475.1 uncultured Saprospiraceae bacterium | reverse complement strand
TTGTACTTATTACGATGGTGTATGCCTAGAGTCAGCAAGAGGCCAGACGAAGTAAGAGCACGAGCGATCATGGCTCGAAGCACGGCATAGCCGTAGTTGAGCAAGTTATTGGGTGGGTCGCCGTCTCTGTCTCTTACAAAGTCATCAAAAAGCGTAGGCCAGTAATAGGCTGCCGCCTGTCCTTCAATGTTTTCTGGATCGCCACTCTGCACCCGCTTGACCAGTACATCGAGTCGCTTGGTCGGCTTGTCTAGTCCGCGCAGGACGGCACGTTGATTTTGTATTTTGGCTACTACGGTTTGCTGCCATAGATTCTTCTTGAGGGGTGCTGAGGCTGCCAGTTGCGTACGATACCGCTGGCTCTGCTGGGTATGCCCCTCCATGGGCAGCATCATACTAGCGGGCATGTGGCTATCGTCACAGCTAATGATGACGACCTTATTGGCCTGGAGTGCCTTGATCGCATTATGAGTGATCGTAATCTGACTATTATCGAGCATGACCACTCCAATATCTTCGATGGACCTAGTCGTCTGCACCTCGCGATTGACCTCCTTGATATGGATGGTCAGCTGCTTGTGCTTGAGCCCTAGGTAGGTAGGATTACCGAAGTATAGTGTCTGCTTGATCATGGCTTGTCACGCCTGTGTTTTGTTATTTTTTGCAACTCTTCTATATCCGCCTCATCTTTTTTCCTGCCTGTATTGATCTTAGTCAGGACTAGATGATGGTAGTGTATGATCGGCACCTGCAGGTCATCACCGAGTGCCACCACTCGTCGCTGTTCATATGCAGCTTCAAATGTGACGAGATTGACCTTGGTCATGAAGTCGATCTTGTCAGGTGGTGTACCTACGTTAAATACAACTGCCTCAGTAAAGTCAAGTTGACTAAGCTGATCGAGACTATGTTGGTCGTAGCCAAGGTCAGCCATGGCCGCGACAAGCGCCGGCTTCTGCTCATTGGACGGTTGTACCCACAGGTCCATATCTCCCGTGGTACGATGGTAGCCATAGTGGATGACAGCGTAGCCGCCCACGAGCAGGTATCGCACACCATACCGATTCAAGGCCATGAGAACTTCTAGATGTAGTGGTAAAGTGATGTTAATCATTCGAAACGTATTGTACGGTTGACGGGATGCCTAGTGGGGTCGTAGTCAAAAGCACGCTTGATGAGGTCCACTGTTCGCCTCAGCCGCTCGCCGAACGGCGTCGTGTCGACATACTCTGCCATATCGCTATACTCGTCCTGTCGGTCTTTCTGGATACTTATAGTACGCTTACTATAAGTCGCTATTGGCTCAGACGCCATAGAAGTTCTACCAGCATCGTCTGCTACTATTCCTCTATTGACGGAGAGTATATTTCCCAACTTATCCACTTTCAATTTCCAACATCGAGCTTTTATCATAATACCCTCAACATTTCTCTCCATCTTATTCAACACTGAAAACTCGACTTTATTCACTATGGACTTTGCTACTACCGCAGATATAAAAAAGCACTGACTACCACTACTACTTACCATTTTATATAGTCTTTCATACTGCTCGCCTGAAAGCTTATCAAAATCTATTGCCCGGGGGTTCTCCATCTCGTCATCTGTTGGTACATATACCAGATCATTGGGTGACAGCGCAAACAAAAAATTGCCTTTACTCGGATCAGGCTGTATCGGTAGCCTATCCTTCTTAGGCAAATGTGCCACTTGCTTCTGGTGCTCTATTACTTCATTTAGAGGTACAGAATCGTACGTTCTTTTCTGCTTTTTCTCATCCCAATAGACGGCAAAAAATAGATTAGTCCCCTTTGCCGCTTCCACATATTTTGCAGGATTATTGCCACTATGTCCAACGGCAAACTTTCTACCGATTTCATATTGCCGCACCTTTTTGATAGGCATATGCGCCTTGCCTCCATTAAGAGCTTTGATATTTTTATTCATATCTTCTATTCCCTCTGCGCTAAAAGCCAGATCAAACTGAGGCTTACCCTTAGGATCAAGGTAGTTAGCCGCATGTCCATTCAGTATTTTTTGAATACTGATATCTGATATCTTGTCGATGTGACCTTGATTTTTGATACTAGACAGTGGAACTCTACTAGCAGTAGCTATTTTATTCTTACCAGTTGCAGGATGACTAATCAGACCTGCCACGGTCTCTTTGTGCAGTGATTTTCGTATCGCCCAGTTATCTCCCTTTTTCTGCTTTACCTGTTTCTTCTTCCTTGCTCCATTCTCTTCTACCCATTGCCACGTCTTATTGTTTGTCTTATTTATGACCCGAGTATTCTGCTTAAAGCTCACGATAATCTTCAATAGCGTATTGAATACGGCATTTGGAAAGGTGGACCAAGGCGCTAAAAAATGCTTGGTAAAATCTCCACTCTTACTAACTTTAAGAAGCTTCTTACGCAGAGAATAATTCTCTTTTTCCGCATGGAGAGCATTGAGGTAATTCACATGGTCACCAGTGGTACAGGCTAGGACTATTGCATCGAGGGCATGATGCCTATGGTCTATTCGCTTCTTACTAAACCCACTACGCAGCTCATCAGGCACACTAGACCTAAAGGCATTGATCTTCTCGTCAAAGTACCCATAATCATGAGAC
>CAYMFD010000207.1:2144-3469 GCA_964389475.1 uncultured Saprospiraceae bacterium | reverse complement strand
AAGGTGCATGATTGTAGGATCGGAAAAAAACTGACTGGCCTAGGAGTGGGCCAGTCAGGATCATTATTGCACTTATAGCAAGTAGTGACTTAATCATTGATTATTAGTTGTTTCCATGTGGCAGACTGCTGCAAGACCTTACTGGAGCATCGTATGATGTAGACGCCTGCGGGTACTTGTGAGACATCAGCTGTTACGATCGCTCCCATCATATCAAAGATCTCAACCTGCAGATCATCAGCCTGACTCAGTTGATAGTATGAGCTAGTCAAGTAAATACCTTCATCGATCTCAATTGCTGATGCAGAAGATAACTCTTCGTCGCTACTGTAAGGACAGGGCCCACCTGTGACGGTATAGTCTCTAGCAGCATAAGCAAGATCCTCAAAGCTATAATCTATAACACTGCGGACATAAGATCGTGCTAGAGCACCAGCGTAGTCGGGCAAGTAGCCATACGATACGAGTGTCTCAAGTTCTGGTTCTGTCATCTCCTGCAATGTACGACCACTTGCTCGTATAGATATGACATGGTATTCAACATCGATATATTCTAGTATCGGTGGACTATAACGATAACGTATTAAAGCCTCTGCCTCAGAATCCAAAAATGACACTGCACCTGCATAGTCTTCATTAGCTTTATAAGCATCCAAGATATACATGATGGGTGTCTGTCCAGATAGGTAGGTCGCAATATCTTTGACAGACTGCACATCTACTATACTATCTCTGAGCAATCCATGGAGGGCTGCCTTAAGGTATTCCTCCCTCTTGGTACTCAGCCAACTGTGCTTACGACCCTCTTTATACAGGCAATCATCGAATATATCAGCTGGCAATACGCATGTAGGGCAGTTAGCTACTACAAATGCCTCGACTACTGGCTCCTGCATAGCCACTGGTGACTCCAATAATATGGCAATAATCTCTGACAGACAGTAGTACTCAATATTCTCAATGAAGGCTATCGCAGCTCTTGGGCTCAGTTGATTACTTAATGTGTGAGCCTTATTTAATATAGCCGACCTCCCTTCACCATTGCTGTACATATGGATACTATCCACGTAAGTTATCGTAGAACCACCATCCATAAATGTCCAATAGTTATTACGAACCACATTGTACCCATCTACATAGTCAGCATCTATGAGCAAATTATAGTCTGCGTAGGTACGATTACTAGGGTCTGCAGGATTGGTAGGATCATTGGGGGAATTAGGCCCAGTAGCGCAGTCGCCGTCATCAGGAGGATTGGTAGCATCTGGGTCTGATGGATCATTAGGTCCACCCACTAGACCATTACCAGGATCATAAAATGGACC
>CAYMFD010000207.1:0-2044 GCA_964389475.1 uncultured Saprospiraceae bacterium | reverse complement strand
TAGCGTTACCTTTCTGTCTTATAGCACGAGTCCCATTATCAAACCCTCTAATTATATTACCTGATATCACATTATCATGAATGGCTAGAATAGTGCCGTTATCTATCTCAACTGCAGCGAACGGTGCCGTCTGTGAGCCTATCACTTCAAATGTGTTGTCGCGTATATCAAACATTGGCATGGTATCAATCCTGACCGCAAAACTGGACCCCGTGGTACTTACATAGTGGTTGTTTCGCATGTCTGCATAAGTGCCGCCCGCAACGTCCAGCATCACACTACAATCGATAAAATCAGCATTAAAAATTTCTACCCCCGATGGATTGACTACGTTAAAGACTGTGTCTATACCAGAAAATGTACTTCTCTGCTCACCACTAGCGGTAACCAGTAATCTCGATGGACTATCTGTCATGTGCAAAAACGTAATACCTGTCGTGGGCTGATAATTTACTGCATCAACCCCTCTGATAGTAACCACGGAGCCTGCTGTATATGCATAAACGAGATCAGAGGCTGGATCAGATATACCTATATCCGTATCGTCAATAAATACACGGCTATGCCTATGGTTATCGATGTATAAAAGTCTCTGGTGGTCATCAAGGATTGAACCATCCTCAATGATAATAATCGAGGGCCTGTCACTCAAAGCTGGTCCTGGGTTATCTGGATCAAATCCCGACTCAATAGTATGTGTAGAGACAAGGATTAAGGCATCGCTTACGCTACTTCCTTTTATCACAACTCTATTAATGCCAGATCCTAGACTCTCTAGCTGGATACCATCCCAGTATTCACCAAAGTCGTCAGACGTACATAAAGGGCCGTCATAATGTTCGATTACAGCATTCTCGATAGCTAAATCTCCATCTCCTACTAATGCGATATGACTATCTGTAGCAAACTGCACTCTACAGTCTTTGATCTTAAGCTTGCCATGCACCTCGACTCTACCCTCTATGACCATATCAGAATCGATAACCACAACATCATTCTCTGCTACTGGCGGGAATGTTACTGGGTCTGGAAGAGCCGCCCCTGCTTCTATTAAATACTGTGTTGCGATATAGTCGGCGGCACTATTTTTCATTAGTGCATTTTGACCATCAACAAAAGAGAATGGTGATTGCCCTTGGTATGTCATAAAGTTATTAAGTACCGTCGGATGCCTAGGTGTGGCAAAGTTTACGGGAGGGTCACAAGAATCAAAAGGACGAAGTGTGCCATCCTGAGAATATGGGTCTGCTTGCGTCTCGCAAATCATGTCACCTGCAATCAAGCAGTTACAACAATTGTCCAAGGTGTCTCTGGATATTTTTTCAAGTGGTATTTCATGCCATGTATGGAGCAACCCAAAGACATGGCCCATTTCATGTATTAGAGTTGCAATGCCTCGAGCTTTTGTCCAAAAAGTAGGTGCTACGCTTGAAGCTGCTCCGTCAGCTATGAATCCATTAAGGTTAGAGGAAATACTATTGGGAACGACAGTGATATAAACATTGTCATAACAGGTGTAATTATCGAGATATTCAGAATCTCCATTGATATCAACACTGATGAAATAGTCCGTAGGCGCTGTAAGAGGTCCAGGGTCAGGAATATTAAGCCCTTCATCTTCTACATTTAGGACGCGATCCTCGACCACAACAAACTGGATTCCTGAACCCAAGAAAGCATTATTCAGTGAATCTGTAACAGCTTGGTTATTGAATACAGACGAAAGAACTACATCTCCATCAGCTGTTTCGATACGATTATAAACGATCCCAAAAACATAAGACTGGCCATTTGAAAGTACTGTTAGGTCATCTACTCCACAATTATCGTTCCCTATCAGTGACTTGATGTGGTTGATCTTTGCTGGATTAGGCTCATAGCCACAATTTTGTGCAAGCGTTTCATTGATACAAGACAGAAACGACAAAACAAAAAGGAAGGCTATTGTAATGCTGCTGCGCCTAGTTAGTCTCGGTGTCTCGGTGTCTCGGTGTTTCGGTGTTTCGGTGTTTCGGTGTTTCGGTGTTTCGGTGTTTCGGTGTTT
>CAYMFD010000206.1:0-3493 GCA_964389475.1 uncultured Saprospiraceae bacterium | reverse complement strand
CTAACATTGAGATAGTGGTTATACCCTGATAAGGTAGCTGCGATAAGTCGAGCCTCTGTAAGGTAACTACTGACCTTTTCCTTTGGCCAGTGGCTAGGTGGCTTTTGCAGATTGGTGATGCGGTCGCACAGTTTTACGATAGCGATCTCGATAGGCTGTGCCTCTATCCGCTGTAAGCTGTCCGCCATCTTTGCTGATTTGGATGGCAGGGTACTATCCTTGGTCAATGCAAGTACCCCATCCGCTACCCTACTACCGAACTTATCAGACAAGTCATCATAGGTAGCATCTGTATCCTCAATCGTATCATGTAATATGGCCACCTGCATGGCAAGATCTAGGTCAAAGTTGTCCTCCTCTCTATGCGCCATAATTACCTCCATCGTCACGTTGGCTATGTGCAGCAGGTAGTTAGCTGATGTGCCCGGCACTAGCTGATCACAGTGTTTTTCACCTGCGTACTTCATGGCTTGTTGGTAAAGCTCTTGTATCATATGGTTATATATTAGGTTGGCGGCGTGCAGCCATCTTGTTCTACTTATCTACTAGATCAAATTTACAATCTCGTCTTGCACCCACTCCCATGCGGCGTCCTGGCTATACTCGACCCCTGGTCTGAATAAGCTATTACCCAGATAAGCCAGTCGCTCCCTCTGCTTGAGCTCTACTGATGCAATAGACAAAAACGAGATTGCAGGAAGTGGATAAAGCTTGCAAGCATAATAAGGTACTATTATGAGGAACTACACATAAAACGTATATGATCTCATAATATTCACTGACCTAGGGTGCCTGACTGAGCTGTACAAGATTAGATTTTCTGCACCCTTTGACTCCGCCCAGTGTACAGGAAGTACAAATGACCGATGGCGGCTCACTGCGACATCGATAAGCATGCTATAAATGGTAAATATCCAGTAAGATAGTCGTCGGAAAAGATCGCTGCCAAGGTCCTAGATATGTCCTGTTCTATTTATCACACTTCATAGAAACTAGTGTAGGTGGACATGATGATAACTTATTCATCAAATACACCAAAATTTGGTGCATAACTCAATCTATATACTACACCATCCTTAATGAGTAAGTGATGTAGCGCCTGTGCCCAATAGAACAGTTAAAACATAATACACACCTCCTGCTAAATGTATTCCCGCAGTGGATCTCCCCCTATTTATCGCTGCAACGCCTTGTACCTCCTCTTCTGAATCATAAACAAGACAACAAGCAACACCAGCACAAACGGGTAGAGAAAGCAAAAGAGGATAGCATTGATCTCGTAGTAAGACAGACCAGTGAGGTTGGCTGCGCAGATGACAAAATCAGTGCAGTAAGCGTAGATACTAAAGCCCACCTGCACTATCCACATCATTAAATCACGAAGAATATCCATCATGATAATCGTTTGATCGCTCTGATCTTGCCCTCGAGCTGGATGACCCGAACCAAGAAATAGAACATGAGAAGAGGAAAGCCTACGACTAGGAATACTAGATTGGCAATGGCATAATTACCCACACTGTGCAGGGCATCGATGATCCCAAAGTAGATGGGATCAATATAGTCGAAGTGAGGCTTTGCTAAAGTAACATGGCGAACCTTGCAATGCTTCGTCGTGCTATGGTGGCATGCCCAGGTACATTTGTCTGTGAGGTATTGATCAGAGTTGATGGCTGTAACGCCGATGAACTCCATAGGCTTCTCTGCAATCCTCGGTCGCGACCATTCGTTGACGACTACCATGATCATGTAGGGAAGCATAAGGATACTGGCGAATAGGAGGAAGCTTTGTTTCTTTTTCATAAATACTACTTGTCAACGCAGGCCATTATTACTAGGATACACGATGGCCAACAAAATTATCATAATCAAGTAAAAACGATAGCGCTATCTGAGGACACCAACTGTCTAAAGCTGCAGCCATTCTAATATCAGCCGCAATAGTGTAGACATAAGCACCTCCCTACCCCCACCAAATGTTAAAAACCCATCAAGCCGTACAAACGTCATGCAGCGAATCGTTAATGTGTATGATCATCAATGCCATCAACCATGGGGATAATACTCAACGAATTAAAAGAGAAAATACAGGAGCTAGAAAGCCAAATAGGCTATCAGCTATCCAGTGATGAAACACTACTGACTAGACACCTACTGCTTAGTAAGAAACTGTCAAACGAGAAAAAGGCACAAGTGCAAGTGGTGGCCCTTACGAGCCAAGAACATAACAGAGAACGTTTGCTGTGATTTCATAAGACATTGATTTAGGTTACAAATGACTCACCAGCGATGGTGAGAAATACCGTGTATCAAAGTCAAAATGAAGCAAATAAGCTGAAATCTTACGACCTGATTATCAGCGAATTAAGTGCAAATTCGGGAGTCTTTTTGAGAATTCCAAAAAGACTCCCGAATAACTCACCAAAGTATTGCTTTTAGATGATTGCATATGAATCTTGTATATATACAAAAGCCTGTAAATCAGATGATTTACAGGCTTTTGTACTCTGTTAAGAGTAAAAAGTCGGGGCACCAGGATTCGAACCCACTGTATATCATATCTGATTATCAGATGTTTACAATCACGAATAAAGAACTACGAACCGAATCACGAACCGAAAGGTTGTATCAGTTTGGTTTGATTTACCCACACTAAAATAAGAAAAAGGATGTGTAGCCATTGAGTATATGCTCTACTACATCGAAATAGTATGGAAGTATCAGAGCCCTTGGCAGTAAAATAACATAGCATCCCCGGTAGAAAAGCGGTAACACACACATGCAGTGTGTATCACCGCTTCATTTAATGCCCAATCTATCACAAAGTAGATTGTAACCCAAGCGCAGAATATAGTCTCAGTAAAAAGAACCTAATCCATAGAGCTAACAACCCTACATAAACACTTACGACAACTCCTAGACATTACGATCTACATAGAGGCTTGTTGATATAATTATCACATCTTAATAACCTTTCTACAAACGAATTGCTCGCCTTGCTGAATTCTGACAATATATACACCCTGATTAAGTTGAGAAAAGTCTAAATAGTTGCCGTGTAACTGGACATCTAACATCTGACCATTAACACTATAAACACTAACACTATCTATCTTGTCTAGAGATTCAATAACCACTTTGCCATTGGTAGGATTAGGGTATATCGACAGACTGCCATGCGCCTCATTGTCAACCTGAGATAGCGTACAATTTACATATACAATGTCGATACAATGCTCGTCCCGTTGGCATATCTCCCCACGATCATTGGTAGTTGCTTCTACGACATAACATATACTGTATGTACCACTCTCAGCGTACGAATGAACAGGTAGTGAATCTCCCACTATAATTTGTTGTGAAACACCATCGCCCCAGTCTATTTGCGCTAAATGTTGACACGGGGATAGACCATTATCATCTACACTAAAGCTACAACTGTTACCATTTACGATCTCATTAAACAAAAGCATGTTGGCTGACTGATTAAGCT
>CAYMFD010000205.1:0-3542 GCA_964389475.1 uncultured Saprospiraceae bacterium | reverse complement strand
TGACTGCATGGGATCGACTGTGGGGCAAGGAGGAGAAGCTATTTGATAGTGAGGCGTGGAAAAATCGATATCAACGTGTAGATAAGTGATGTAGTGCTTATCCTCCCCCCGCCCCCTCCAAGAGGGGGAGCCTAAATTACATGGCTCGGGCTATTTGTTTTTTATCGAGCAAGCAACCATCGTGATCTTTGAGGGTTAGAAAAGCCTGAGCCATGTATATACTTCGTCCCCCTTCAGAGGGGGTTAGGGGAGGTGACTGTCTACCTACTCCGTAACTATTTCATCAATTATCCTTCGTAGATCTTGATAAACCCAGTCAATGTCATTAAGCACCTCCCATGATGAATATCGAAGCACACGAAAGCCCACTTCTATAAGTCTTTTGTCCCGCCTCTGATCCCTTCGATGTTGGCTTTGGTCATCGTGTGTGATACCATCCACTTCGACTATCAGTAATAACTCGGTACACATAAAGTCAGCAATGTAGTCTAGTACTGGCCGTTCTCTCTTAAATGCGTAGCCTAGCAATTGACGGTTGGATAGCACATGCCTCCACAGCCTTATTGCTGATTTAGGCATGCTTTTTCGATTGTCCCTAGCATAGCGTTTCAGCTTTGGGTTGTAGTGGTAGTTATTAGCCTTGCTTGCTTTCTGCATCCTTTGGATAGGTGTTATTTATCAAAGTAGTCATTATAACCTTCCCCTTACCGTCCTTGGCATGACATGTTCCTCCCCCATTCCGGCATTCTTATGACATGGACCTCCCCCCGCCCCCTCCGAGAGGGGGATCACGAGCGGCAGAGCTCGGGCTTACTGTGTTGGAATTTGGTAGCACCCATAAGATCAAAAGATTTGTGGCCAGAGCCATGTTGTAGTACCTTTTCCCCCTTAGGAGGGGGTTAGGGGGAGGATGGTCTATATCACTTCCCAATCTGGGCATATCCAGAAGTACGGTCTGCCTGAGAACTATTTGTAAACAAAAAAGCCCTCCATCCACTCGGACAGAAGGCTTTCATATGTATCTGAAAGAAGAATGGTAATAAGCTTACATGTCGTAAGAAGTTACCACCTAGCTCGCTATTGCTGTGATTGTAGCACCTCGCCTGCTGTATCGCCAGCACCTACTATGATAGCTGTAAGGATACATAATACAAACAAGACGATCGCTAGGCCCCATGTGAGCTTGTCTATAAAGTCCGTAGACCTCGCTGCTCCTAACATCTGGTTAGCACCGCCACCACCGAAGGTAGAGTCAACACCGCCTCCCTTTGGATTTTGGATTAATACAACTCCCATGAGCATTACGCATACAAGGGTCGTCAGGATAGTAAGTAAAGTAACCATATCTAGCTGTTATTCTTGAGCTCTTTAATTCGGGCTGCAAAGTAAGTACTTTTTTTCGGGTAGTTCAAGCGTAACTCTTGATACATGAGAATTGCTTGATTGACGTGGCCCTGTGCCACCAGTAATTCTGCTAGTGGTTCTGAGACGATGCTCTTCTTCTTATTGAGGGACTTCATCGCTTCCTTGACAACCTTTTTCTTCTTCTTGGCTGATTTCTTCTTTTTACGCTTTTGGTTGATCTGCTGCTGGGCTAGTAGCCACTCTGCATAGTTAGAGACTTTGCTATCAGAGCTAGACTTTGACTTTTTCACCTTGTTCTTAGTGGTCTTGTCAGCCTTTTGCTTGGTGGGCTTGCTAGATTTCTTATCTCCTTTGTTCTTCTTAGACTTCTTATCCTTGGATTTCTCATCCTTGGACTTCTTGTCTTTCGATCTCTTCTCCTTCGACTTGTCCTTGTCTTTTGACTTGTCCTTCTTCTTATCCTCCTTGCCCTTGTCCGATTTCTTCTTCGACTTCTTCTTGACCTTCTTCTTTGATTGCCTTTTCTCACCTTGGCCAGACATCATCAGCACCTGGTCGTTAGAGGCTAGCTCATCCATCTCTACCTGGTCAAGCGTAAGCTCAGGCTTATCGATTATGGGTATCTCGCTCGGTGCTGTAGCCTCGCCCTCATCCATATCTGTCATAAAGACGTGGTCATCTACCACTTCTTCGATTTCCTCATCTGATGTGACTGCCTCTACGACTTGCTGCGACTCGGCGACTGGCTCCTCAGTTGCTTGCTCTTCTGCGGCACTTGCCCCATCCTCCTTCTCTATTGCCTCGACATCATCATCAGCAGCAACGACAGTGGCAATGGCAGCACCAGCAGTGGCTACTCCCGCCGTTAATGCACCTAAACCTTCGTCCGTATCGAGGGCTGCACCTAGGTCAGCATCCTCTTCGGCATCGGCTAAATTCTCCTCGACAGGCGACTCGGCGGTAACGGGTTCTTCTACCTGCTTCTGCTCTATGACCTCCTCGCTGTCTTGGTCAAATGAAACAACCACTTGCTGTACCGTCGTATTGTCGACTGCAGTACTTGCGGCCTCCATCGGCTCACTGCTAGGTAGGTCTGCCTCACTCTCATCCACCGCTTTGCTTTCTAACGAGATAAACTCATGGCGATCATAGTCATCAGACATCCAGCCGGCGCCGGCTAGGTTAAGGACATGCTCACTACTAGCCTCCCCCGTACGAGAAGCTCTGACCTCATGCAGGCGGTATACATATGGGTATGCCTCGATCCATTGGTCTAGCTCTGTAAGGCTCAGCTGATCGAGTCTTTGTTGGTCAGCCAGCATCTGTGTAAGTGTATTAATGTCCATCTTCTATCTATTGCTACTGTGTAAAGATATCACCAGTCTGTAAATGCCTCATTAAATATCTGCTCGGCTAATTGCTCGTAGATATCCTCGATGAGGTCGGCCTCGATACTGGGCAGGTCGGCCGTGGCGTCAAAGTCGGCAAACCAGCTATAGGTCTTGGTCCAGCTATTTTCTTCATTTAATAAGTCATCATAGTTAATCTGTACGCCTATCGTCAACTTATTAAAGGCAGACACGGCTCCTTCCTCAGGACTTTGCGCAGATATATTATACTGAGAGATCTTACCGCTAAATACGATATCTGGGTTATCAGTATTATACCTGAGCCGAGACTCGTTACGTACTTTATCTCTCAATCGCTCTGTAAACTGCACCTCTATAGCCTGTGGGGCCGTCTGGGCCGATATGCTGAAGGGCTCCACGCTAAAGGTATTGACCTCAGGCGGTATCGATATACCCCTAAAGCTATAGCTACATCCGACTAGCGTCACGACCATCAAGGCCCATACTACCATCCTACTCATCGATACCGTACTGTTTGATCTTACGATATAACGTTCGCTCGCTGATACCTAGCTCCTCGGCAGCGTCTTTTCTACGTCCCTTATACTTTTTGAGGGCTTTCTGGATCATCTTATGCTCCATATCCTCCAGGCTCAGGCTCTCCTCTACCTCCTCTGTCTGGTCATAACGATGCACCTGATCGCGACTCAGCACGATGGGCTGAGAGTATCGCGGATCATAAGGAGCAACGGACTGGCTGTCTTTTGACCCTTGATGGTGAAACATCTCCTGCGCCTGTGCCTGCGCTGAGCTACCTGCCACCATAGT
>CAYMFD010000204.1:3201-3598 GCA_964389475.1 uncultured Saprospiraceae bacterium | reverse complement strand
TATCAGACCAGATATAGGTCTGCTGGTCGGGTAACTTGTGGATTGCTAACTGTAGGTGGTAATTGGTCAAAAAAAGGCTAAAACTGTCAAACCAGGCCGATTGTGATCGTTACGAAGGTACCGGATGATGAGCTCTCCGTCGCTAAGTGATAGCGGCTCTGACCACCCTGCTCAATAAGCTCTATGCGTCGCTGAGTTAGGGATCGGCCATAAGATATGTGGTCAGGGCTAGCCGTGCCATCGATGCCAGGACCATTATCAGCAATAGCTATATGCAGAGTGTCCGTAGTCTTAGTAAAGGATACTTTGATTTCGCCTTCGCCTTGAGCTTTAGCTTTCATGCCATGGAGGATAGCATTCTCAACGAAAGGTTGCACAAGCATGGTAGGTATGACGA
>CAYMFD010000204.1:0-3191 GCA_964389475.1 uncultured Saprospiraceae bacterium | reverse complement strand
CTCATCTTCGATCTCAATCTCAAAGATGAAACTTTGGCTAAAGCGTACCTGCTCCAGCTCAAGGTATATCTTTAACATAGCTACCTCGTCAGCCAGCGAAACCGCACTCTCCCTGCTGGCTCGCAGATACTTGCGGATCAGAGTACTAAATCGTGCCAGGTATTCCATCGCCTCCTCTCGATCGTGCTTCATGATGTAACGCTGTATGGAATTGAGGCAATTGAAAATGAAATGCGGATTCATCTGAGCACTAAGAGCTGCCTTCTCTAGGTCGTTGATCTCACGGTCTATCTCAGCTTGCTTCATCCTTCTTTTCTTACGGCTTCTTGCTATCAGATACCAGGCCGATAGAAATACCAAAATCTGAATACTTCGGCCCCACCAAGTCAGCCACCATGGTGGCTGAATTACGATTGTCTGGATGGTGGATGCACTCCATAGGGCATCTTGATTTTGCGATTGGATCTCGAGCCGATGATGACCAGGTGGAATATTCAGTAGCTGCATAGATGAAGTGGCAGACTCGGTCCACTCTCTATCATCGAGCCGAAATCGGTAACGCATATGATCTGCATGCGCAAAGTTGATCGTTGTAACATCTATAGCGATATCGTTTTGAGTATGGTCAAGTGGGCTGGTAAAATCTAGTGGCTGTCCATTGGCCGACGTGGTCGTAGTCATGGGTGATGGTGAGGGTAGCACTTTGTGTCGCGACGGTAATGTAATCAGGCCAGCACCCGTAGCAGCGATGAGCTCCCCTTGATACTCAGCAACCTGGTAGACATCAGGTACGGGTAAACCATGGCTAGTCGTATAATTTAGGATAGAGCTCAGTGTCCAATCTTGGTCAAAAGTGACCTGACTAATACCTGAAAGCGTGGACACCCACAGCGTACGATTACCGTCTAGATAGATGTCCTCTACGTAGTCGTCCACGAGACCGTCTTGCTCGCTGTAATACAAAACGTCATCTTGCTTCAAATCCCATATGGCTATACCGTAACCTTTCGTAGCTATTAAGACGATAGAATCCAAGGGAATAACATCCTCCACTCTTTGACCCTGAAAGTGGTCGATCCACTGTACGGAATCAAGTATCGGATCAATAGCACACAAGCCTTCGAGACCACCGATCAACAAGACCGAGTCAAGTAGGACTTCCATCGCATTTGGGCGGTAGACAGTGCTGTAGTGATCGGTCTGATTGCGGCCAATCTCCCAGTCCATATTTTTAATAGAGTCGTAATCATACAAAGAGCCCATAGGTGATAATGAATAACATGTACCCCTGACAAATGACCAAAACTTTGTTGGAACGGGTGATACAGTTATCAAGTCACCAAATTTCACATCGATTGTGGTTGTACCAATAGCACTACTTACTAGAAAAGTAGATGAGTCTGACGCCATCTTATCCACGCCTACTAGATCGATATTCTGGTGCCTTTGGATCAAATCATAGTCCTGATCAACAATGTATAAGTGGTCAGTAGCCGTACTTACAACCAATCGATCCTGCATCGGAAGTATGACTTCGGCTGTCTCTTGGAGCTGTCCTCTTGACTTTATATCTGGATTCTTACAATAGAATACCCCCTTGTCAGTAGTTGAAATCCACCATCCTCCATCTCGATCTATCAAAAATCCAGTGGCTGAAACGCCTGATATGATCTCTTCATACTTATAATCAATCAATGATGTAAAGCGTCGCACACCACCATTTTCCAACAAGCTCATTACCACCTTGCCAGCACCATCGGTCGTCATCTCGATAACTGATGGGCTTCTATAAACGTGTTTTAAATCGTCTACCAGCACATTAACATTACCGTATGAATAACTAACAATTGTATCCTTAAGATGAATCGCACTCCTTGCCGCAGGTAAGCCTGCAACTACTGTATCTGAATACAATAATGTGGGCTCTAGAATGCTATCAAAATACGTCGGTGAGATCGCCGTTTGATCGCCAGTAGCACCGTAAGTTAGTTGTAGATGATTGGAACCGTTGTCAAGTAAAGTAAGCATCGAGGAGTTTACAGGCGCAGAGGTTAGAATGGACGCATTACCTCGCTGATCAACAGTGCATAGACCTATTCCTTGCAGCGAGATAGTAAGGGTACCCTGCGATACACTAACGTACTCCTTGATCATAACGAGTCTCTCAGGATCTCGTAAGCTATCTACAACATTCTGGTATTTATACAGCTCAAAATCATCTGTACCAGGATCATAGATATAGATATCTCCACTGAGCCCAGCGACCCACACTTTATTGTCGGTATCCCCAATGATCTTGAAAACCACCGACTCTCCAAGCCCCTGCTGCGGTCCATAGCGTCTGAAGCTATATCCATCATACCGTGCTAGCCCATTATCGGTGCCTATCCAGATATATCCCCGTGAGTCTTGAAATACCTCGTAGCATTCGTTACTCGGCAAGCCGTCCACGGTAGTAAACTGCTTAAATACATAGTCAGAGGATTGGGCAAGTAGACAACTGGCCGCCATTACTAGGGTGAGGACAATATAGAGTCTTGGGCAGAGACGCATCATTGACCGAGCCGCTCCAGAAACTCCTGTTTACGACCTCTTGACAAAGGCAAAGTAGTGCCATCCCGCAAGACTACAGATCCGCCATCTGTCTTGACATATCGCTTCAAAAACGAGAGGTTAACAATGTGGCTCGCATGGATCCTGACGAACATTGACGGCTGTAAGGCACTCTCAATCTCCCTTAGCGTCTTGCTGACTAGGTGTCGTTCACTAGTAGTCACCACATTGCAGTAGGCCCCATCTGCGCTGCAATAGATGATATCCTTTTGGTTAACTACCTCGACTCCAGACTTACTATGTAGGCTTATACGATCCATACTTGTACGACTATTGAGTGCATCGATCAGTGCTCCTGTATTATTAGATTGTATTCGCTGCCGTACTTTATCCACAGCTCGCACGACTTCACTGGGGCTGTAGGGCTTAAGCAAGTAGTCCGTTGCTTCGAGTTTGAAAGCCTTGAAGGCAAAGTGATCATAGGCAGTAGTAAACACAAGTTGAAAGCGCATCTCTGGCAAAGCCTCAAAAATATCAAAAGACCTGCCATCTAATAGCTCTACGTCACTAAATACGAGATCACATGGAAGTTCTTTAAGTAACTCTAGAGCCTCTGATATCGACCGAGACATACCCAC
>CAYMFD010000203.1:0-3603 GCA_964389475.1 uncultured Saprospiraceae bacterium | reverse complement strand
GTCATCTTTGCTGTACCGTGACTGTATCCAGTGCAGGCTATTATTGATAAAATGTGGGTTAAATGAGCTCACGATGGACTGTACCAGCAGATTGGTCTTTTCATTTTCTAGGCTAGACAGCCTCAGCTCCGTATCGTACTGGAGTCGTCGCTGCCCTTGACGATAGACGAAAAAGCCAATCAGCACGGCCGTCAGCCCCAGCATGAGCAATGCCCAGAACCATGGATTTTCTGCTAGGGTGAGGGGTACTACTACATTACGCGATAGCGAGTCCATCATCTTACCGTGCTTCTTAGCAGTGATATCGAGCCGGTACTTGCCTGGAGGTACGTAGGCCATGCTGATCATACCATCTACCACACCGTAGTCCTGCACTAGGGTGTCGCCATTGCTTTCTATAAGGCTATAGTCGAAGTAGATATTCCGCATCATAGACACATTCCGATCTACTCCGAATCGCACAGCGAGGCTACGGCGATCTGTGGGCACTTCTATACGACCATTATCTGACGCCACGGCCGTACCATTGCACTCCACACTCCGTATCACGACTTTATTGGTCGTATGATCAAACCACATATGGTCCCAGTCTATGACCAGTATGCCTGACTGGCAGCCGATCCATAGCTGGCGGTCTGAGTCGAAGTGGATGGTGTTTTGCTCTACGCCATTGCCCTGTAGCTCCATACCGAACCTATACTGATACACCAGCGGTAGCTCATGACTGCGGTAGTAGGCATTAAGATTGAGAAAATTGACACTAGTCTCTCCCCCAAATACTAGGAAGCTGTCGACTATGGCCATGGCATTGATCCGCATAGGTATGCCATCGGGTAGCGGTATGTATTGCATAGCGGCTGATAGGTCGTGGTGTGCCTCTACCGTATCGGGCTCAGCTACATGATATAGGCCAGCATGGGTGCCCAGCCATAGAGCTTCTGTATGATCAGAGAGCATACTCATGCTACCGTAGGTAGTAGGATCGCCTGTATCCCTGAGCCACGTATGGCAGCTATTGCCATCCTTGTCGCAAACAGCAATGCCTTGGCTAGATCTGCCGCACCATATGCGATCACGATCATCTTGAGCGAAGCACAGTACATTGTCTAGTAGGAGGCCTTGGTCCTTGCCTACCTCCTTTATGTCCATACTGTCACTAGGGTTTTGTATACCGAGGCCATCTTGATATAGCCCATATGCTAGTCGCCCGTCTCGCAGGGTATCTATCATGTAGACCAGATGCTTATAAGGGCCAATAGCTGAAGATTGAAGTTTTCCCTCTACAATGCTTATTTGTACTAGTCCCTTGCTAACATCGAAAACTAGTACTTGATTCTCTCTATATCGAAATCCTCCTGGTAATATGCTTGGTTTTTTGTTGCTTAGTAGATCAATCTTTTCAAATGTCGAACCATCAAAAAAGTACAGGCCTTGTGTATAGCTTCCTACTACCTTGCTGCTACCCTTGTAGTCTACCAGTGTGTGTATAGCATCTGGTACGCCTTCCTTACCCGATTCATAGAACTTTATGTGTGGATAGTACAGGCCGAGGCCTCCATGACTACCAGCGAGCAAGGTATTATTGATGCCTCCGTGCAGGTGACTCACTTCTAGCTTTGAGGTCTTACCTAGCCTGTGCCATTGACTGTCTTTGTGCTTTCTGTAGATATAGCTGTCGTTTTCCCACCTATCTATGCTAAATCCCAGTGTTTCGGTGATCGGTTCGACCACCGAGGCTGGCTGCCTTTCAAACTTGCCACTAGTCCAAATATGTACTTGGTCATCAATATTAGCAAAGAGATCACCGCCTATATTCCATATCAGATGATCTCCCTCATAAATGACAGCAGCAGTTGCTGTATCGTAAATAAAATGCTTATTTGCTGAGAAGCGACCCCTCCAGTACCTATTTCGCGGGTTGTACTCTATAGCCTGAGCATTGGGTATCTCTATCTTGGTAATGTACTCTATAGATCGGCTATCAGCATTGTACTTGGTCATAGTACCATCACGGTAGCTTAAGAAAATGGATGTAGAGTCCACAAAATATGTTTCGATCCTTGACGTGGAGTCTACCTGAATAGGATTATCAATAGCACTACACCTACTGTCCTCATATACAAATACAGTTTGCCAGTCGCAATACACGGAGTGATCTGAAAAGTGCTCTATAAATCTGCCTATCTCAACTCCCTCAAAAGGTATCGCAGTAAGTTCGTAGCCATCGAAGCTGTACATCTCGTTGTAAGCATCGAGTACGATATACGTAGAGTCGTATGCCATTACAAACGTGACTACCTCAGGATTACTAAGCCCTGCGGCTTCGGTGAGGTCTACATAGTTGAGCTCTTGGCTATGCAATAGCCCTAGCGAATAACTTAGCAGTAGGTAAGTAATCAGTATATATTTCACACCCCAAAGTTAATACTTGGTGATAAGCTAGTGGACTAACCTTGCGAACTGGATGAATGTGGGTGTGAAAGCTATCACCTTTAGGTGATTATTATTTAAATGTCAAGTAGTCCTGAATTTAGATGGCATACAGGTCTGGTGATTTATGAGGATATCTACAATGTTATAAACCTTTCGGTCATTCGCGATATCATTGCTGAGTTTAATTGCTACGACCATGAGACCTCTCCGCGACGGCTTTCAATAATAGGACTTGCAAAACGTAGAGTGTACACGTATATTTGTTTAAAATTATACGTATGAACACAAAGTTAACGCTGTCTCTTAATAAGTCAGTAATAGAAAAAGCCAAGCGATATGCAAAAGGAAACAATCAAAGCCTATCACAGATCATAGAGTCATATCTGGAGAAAATTACTTCTCAAACTCCTGAGTTGGGTGATCCTGAACTTGATAGTATCAGGGGTATAATTGAGTTGCCAAGAGATTTTGATGTAAAGCGTGAGATAAGAAAATTGAAAATCAAGAAGTATGGCTAAATTGAGACTATTCCTTGATACAAACATTCTCATCGACTTACTTGCCGATAGACAGCCATATTCAAATTCGGCCTATGTCATTTTTAAAGAGGCCAAACTGAATAGGTGGACCCTCTTTACGTCTTCAAGTTCGATTATTACAACCTTCTACATTCTGGAAAAGCAGCTCAATGCGAAAGATGCTAACAATGCTATCGAGACTATACTCAATCGCCTCGAAGTCCAAGACCTAAGTAAGAATGAAGTGATATTAGCTCTCAAATCGAGAACTGAGGACTTAGAAGATGCAAGTCAAATAGAATGTGCAAACAAGATTGGTGAAGTTGATTATATAATTACCCGTGACAAGAAGGGGTTTAAGCACTCGCTGATTGACGTTCTACTTCCAAGTGAAGTGCTAAATGTACCTTAGACATCCATTTACTCGTAGCGATATGATCGCTGTGCATAAATAACTTGAGACTACTTCTCCCTAATGAGATAGACAATCATTACATGCGCATTTCATCTCAAGACCTACAGACAGCCCTTGTCGACCTTTTTACCAAGTACAAGTTTAACGAGGACAAAGCCCTGCTGCTGGCCGATAGCTTCACAGACAGCACCCTAGACGGCGTTAGTTCGCACGGGATCAATCGTGTGCCCTTATTTA
>CAYMFD010000202.1:0-3683 GCA_964389475.1 uncultured Saprospiraceae bacterium | reverse complement strand
TCGACGAGGACCTCACCTTTTCGACCTACTACCTCGACGTTGATGGCGACGGCTACGGCCAGACGGAGGTGGATACGATGACTTGCCTTCCTACACCACCTCCAGGTTATGTAGCGCTAGACGGCGACTGTCATGATACGGACCCCATGATCAATCCTTCCGTGACAGAGGTTTGCGATGATATTGACAATAACTGTGACGGATACATCGATGAGGATTTGCCACTTATGACCTACTACGAGGATTTTGACGGAGATGGGTTTGGTAATCCTGACATGGCCCAGAGTATATGTAGCAATATACTGCCTACGGGTTATGTGACTAACAACACGGATTGTGATGATATGAGCTCTGCCACGTATCCAAGAGCGACGGAGATTGCCGATAATGGTATCGACGAGGATTGCTCTGGCGTCGATCTGTTCCTAGAAGAGAAAGTTTTTCCTAATCCTGCTAGTGGATCTGTACGTATTCACTATCCATACGAAGGTCCAGCGACGCTGCTATGGATCTCAACAGATGGTCGACTGGCAAAGCAAGAGCTCGCGACTTTCGAGGCTAATCGTGCCATTGCTCAAGTCAACGATCTTCATGCAGGCGTGTACGTTCTTCGCATTTTGGCGAATGGAGCGGTGCTTTATACCGCTAGGGTAGCAGTGTTCTAGTAGAATAGCTCACCAGTGTTCTTACGGTCAACAACACTGGCTCAATTAACGGTTTTACCCTCGGGTTTTCAAAGTGTGTTTCAGGTGCATTGCTCCCGCCTTAATGCCCAATACCGATTACTAATTAAAATGACACTAATTGCATTAGCGTCTTTAAATATGTGTCAGCATTATACCACACTAGAGTGCGAAAAGTTAACTCAGAAATGGTATTATACCATGCCTGCTATAAGGTTTCGCATTAGTTTTTGAGTTTATTCAAAATCAGATAAGTCAAAAAACGTAGTGGTAGCCGCGGTCCCTGAGCCTGTCGAAGGGTAGCTACCACGAGGCTTTTTGGCGAAATATGATGAAGAATAAGGCAAAAAATAAGTGAAATTCTGTAGCAGAAATGGTGTTATAGGCATCCCTACCTCAATACCGTCACCTGCCCCATCTCTTGTTCGATACTACCATCTAGAAGAGTACTATTGAGTACGTAGAGGTATACACCATCGACGACCGGTGTACCGTTGTTGTTGCCATCCCATGAGTTGGTATTACCAGCGACCTCTCTTGATAAGACGGTGTTGCCCCAGCGATCGTAAATAAACAGGGTATTGCTTACACTGCCGGGTACCGCGTAGACGACGAAGTCCTCATTGACACTATCGCCATTAGGGCTAAAGATATTGGCCTGAGTACGTTGTGGGGTGTCGACAATGACAGTTATACTGACTACCTCTTGGCATCCATCCGCATTAGTAGCGACTACCTCGAAGGTAGTTGTTACTGTCGGTGCTACTACGAAAGAAGTACAACCTTGGCACTCACCATTGCTGGCGGTACTCGTCCATGCTAGGCCTGTCACTGTAGGGTCTAGGACTAGTACTATCTCTACAGAGTCACCTGTAGAGATCTCGTAGCTTGTTTGATAGTCATTGATGAGTTGGATCGTCTCGCTCTCAAGTACGACCATAGTCTCTAGTGTACAGCGTTGCGCATCGAAGATCACGATGTTGTATAGCCCATCGGTGAGATTGATCAAGGAGTCAGATAGTAGGGCCACCTCATTGATCAGCACGATGTAGGGTTCTTCGCCGCCTGTAATTTCTGTGACACTAATGACACCATCTGCCAGACCTGTACAGCTAGGATCGGTGATATCGATCGTGGCTTGTACATCGCCGCTGGCATCTATTACGATTTCTGCTGTTGCTGTGCAGTTATCGTTATCCGTCACGGTTACGACGTAGGTATCGGGCACCAGGTCTTCTTGTCGCGGATTATCGCCGCCAGTGCTCCATAGGTAGGTGTACGGAGTCGCTCCACCCGTCGCAGTAGCTAGCACGTCACCCCTAGGCATCTCGCACGTAGGCGCATCTATGACAAAAGCAGTGACCGATACTGGGGCACTAGGCTCAGTAATCGTCAATGTCGACATATAGACAACCACACCATTGGCATCCGTTATACCTACTGTGTAAAGACCACTAGGTAGATTATCAAAACTAGCATTGCCAGTCTCCGTGTTGATCGTGATTTCACGAGGGCTCAGCGTGCTAGACGATATCTCAATTACAAAAGGCGGATCGATCGGACTCTGTACGTCTATTGTGATACTACCTGTAGCAGTACCAGCGCAGTCGACATTACTAGACGATACAGATACCATAACGCTGCAGTTTATGACCTCCACGGTGGTAGTAATGATACTGTCACAGCCGTTTACGCTTACAAAAATCTCAGGATAGTTCCCCGTATCAAACTGCCAGACACCATCAACTAGTAGACTATCTCCCATACATAGCATCGTAAATATGGTGTCGTTGTATACCGCCTCATACGTGATACTTACCATCACCATACTATCACAGCCGCCACTTGCTAGTCCTGCTAGTCGGGTAGTGCCACTCAGCATACTAGCGTCATATACATCGGGTCCCACAGGTAGCGTCTCACCATCACACAATATAGTGTCGATCGTCCGCTCTGCTGCTGCTCGGTAGGTGAGTTCGACCACCACAGTACTATCGCAAAATGGAGGTACCAAGCTACTGATCACAGTGCTACCACTAGGCCTACTGCTATCGTAGGTATCGCTCCCGAGGGTTAACACGAAGTCACTGCATACCACCTCTCTGATGGTGTCACTGCTAGGCATAGCGAATGTCAGATCTACGGTGACACTCGTATCGCACCCAGGCGCAGGTATCACAAAGCTTGCCGATGGGTTAGATATGTCGTAGGTCGTACCGTCTACTACGATGGACTGATCAGCACAAAGTGTATCATCAAAGACTAAGGCTACATTGCTGCCAAATGTCAGATTGATGATCACAATACTATCACATAAAGAAGCCGAAGTGAGAACTTCTGTACCACTAGGTCTGGTGCTATTGTAGACCACGTTATTTACTACGATAGAGTCTCCCTCACACAATGCGTTATCTATGAGCATAGAGATGTCATCACGAAAGCTGAGATCTACGATGGTGATGCTATCACATCCACTTGCGGTTACATCGACAATAGTATCAGTGGCATTGTTGACGGTATATACCTCGCTTCCTAGTCGGAACGTATCTTGGAAGCAGAGCAGCTCTTGTATCAATGCGGTATCGCTATCCACTATCTCTATATCAATATTGATGATGGAGTCACAAGCGACCCCACTGAGTGTATCGCTGATGCTTACATCTTGACCAGTAAATATCTGTCCGCCTATTACCAAGGTGTCTGATGGACACAGCATCGTGTCGATGGACGTGATGACGGCACTGACCGTACTGATGGATATCGTGTCGACAGCTAGATCGCTACATGGACTATCTTCACCCACGCCACTCGTAATACTAAGACCACTTGGTATACCTGCGAAGACGGTATCATTCTCTATCCCTGTCGTGCCTAGCGTCTCGCATACAGATAATGTTACCGCTCCTGTGCTGATGTCGACGATAATCGAGTCAACGACTACACTGGTGTTGTTAAGCAAATAGACTATGAGTTCAGGTATGGAGTCACCAGTATTGACGA
>CAYMFD010000201.1:0-3692 GCA_964389475.1 uncultured Saprospiraceae bacterium | reverse complement strand
ATAGGTTATGAGAAGGATTGACTCGGTTTTGTTCAACTTACTTTTAGGCGGAACTAATCTTAGCACTATTCCTCTTTTTACTTTTGCCACCATAGTAGTCTCTGCGTAGCTAATATACTAACTTGCAAGTATCTATACCGATTTTAAACGATTATAATCGTTTGTAATCCCTTAGAGCTTCACAATATCTGATAAATTAGCATAGTACCAATAAGCATGGCTATCTGGGTGGAGTGATGGCACTTTGTCGATGAGTTTTCACAGAAACGGTGATACCAACTATCGATCTATAAACAAAACCAGAAGACTAGGTCAGTGTGCTGCACAGTCTTGCAAGTATCCGATTGTGGGCTCTCCGTAACGATACAGTAACTTAAACTAGTCAATCGCAACCCATCTCTTAAGTCATCCGTTACCACTGCGTGATAAGAAGCGCAATAGTATGGATATTGGTCTGGGCCTATCTAGGCCTAGTAGGTCAGACGACGTATACCATCTCTGGCTACGTGACGGATGGCAACTCTGGCGAGACCTTGATAGGCGCCACTGTGACTAATACCGACGATGCTAGCCAGGGTACAGCGACTAACGTGTATGGATTTTATAGTATTACCCTCCCGGCTGGCACCTACACCTTGCGAGGTAGCTATATCGGGTATCAGGACGAGACGGTAAGCGTAGATCTCACAGAGGACCTACGTCTAGACATCGACCTATCAGAGGGTGTGGCCATAGAGACCGTAGTAATAACAGAGGCTCGAGCCGAAGCTAGAGAAAACGTAGAAGGCACACAGATGGGTACGATCGCCCTGCCTGTAGCCAAGATCAAAAAACTGCCCGCTATATTCGGGGAGGTAGACCTACTCAAGTCCCTGCAGCTACTACCTGGCGTATTGTCTAGTGGAGAAGGGTCGGCAGGATTTGCTGTGAGGGGTGGTGGCGCCGATCAGAACCTGGTACTGCTAGACGATGCCGTCGTATACAATACGGGGCACCTCCTAGGTTTTTTCTCGGTATTTAACGCTGATGCTCTCAAAAAAACGACCCTCATCAAGGGTAGTATGCCAGCCGAGTACGGCGGTCGGCTGAGTAGTGTGGTCGACATACAGATGAAGGAGGGTAACGACAAGCACTACCAGGTCGAGGGCGGCATAGGGCTGGTGAGCAGTAGGCTGACCATACAGGGACCTATCGCCAAAGAGCGGGCGAGCTTTATCGTATCGGCAAGACGAACGTATGCCCTAGACCTAGCCCAGCCGCTGATACGTGGGAGTGAGTTCGCCGGGACCAACTACTACTTCTACGACCTCAACGCCAAGGTCAACTACCGCATCAGTGATAAGGACCGCCTCTATGTGAGTGCCTACCTCGGGCAAGATGAGCTACAGTTTAGGCAGCCCAATCGCGACTTTGACTTTGACATCCCCTATGGCAATCGTACCGCTACGCTGCGCTACAACCGGCAGCTGTCCAACAAGGTATTCGCCAATGCATCGCTGATCTATAATGACTACCGATTTGAGGTAAGTGGCAAGCAGGACAACTTTAGTTTCAGGCTATTTAGCGGCGTGGAGGACTACACGGCCAAGGTAGACGTAGACTACTACCCCAGCCCCCGCCACAGCATCAAGGCGGGCCTCCTCAATACCTACCACATCCTCACGCCTAATACGGCCAGTGCGACGAGTGTCGATGTCGACTTTAGTAATGACTTCGAGCCCAAGCGTGCCCACGAGTCGGCCATATACCTACAGGACAATATCAAGATCAGCCCACGTCTGAGCATCAATGCCGGTGTCCGCTACAGCCTATTTACCCAGGTGGGCCCCTACGACAGCATACTCGATGGGCAGACCTATGGCAGCGGCGAACCCGTCGTCGTATACGGTGGTGCAGAGCCTCGACTAAGCACACGGCTATCGCTCAGCCCTACCTCGTCTATCAAGGCCGGCTACGCATGGACCAACCAATACCTACACCTAGTCAGCAATAGTACGACGACCCTACCTACCGACATCTGGGTGCCTAGTAGTGACCTAGTACGGCCACAGCGTAGCCATCAGTTTGCGGTGGGCTGGTTTAAAAACTATGCGGATGATAACTATGAGACGTCCGTAGAGGTGTACTACCGCGATCTCAACAACCTAGTCGACTATGCCGATGACTACGTAGATGATATCACTCGGCAGGTGGAGGAGAGTTTCGTATTCGGTGCTGGCCGAGCTTATGGTATAGAGTTGTATGCCCGTAAGAATACGGGTAAGCTCAATGGGTGGATCAGCTACACGTATAGTCGCACGGAGCGGACATTCGCCGATATAGAAGATGGTCGCTGGTACCCTGCCGTACAAGACAGGCCGCATGATGTAAGCATCGTCGCCAACTACAAGCTCAGCGATCGCTGGGACTTCGGCGCCATATGGGTATACGGCAGTGGCCGAGTGCTGACGCCATTGCGGAGTTTTTACTTGATCAATGGTGGCCTCAACACTCGGTTTGGCCCTCGTAATAGTGATCGACTAGATGACTACCACCGCCTAGACCTCAGTGCTACCTACACCCCAAAAAGACGTAAAGACAAGCAGTGGCAGGGCTCGTGGACCGTGTCCTTTTATAATGCTTACAACCGCCTAAATCCCTTCTTTGTCAACTACAGCATAGAGGGCAGCATAGCCGAGGAGTCGATCGCTCTCAGAGCAGAGAAGGTCACTTTATTTCCGATCATACCATCCGTAACCTACAATTTCAAATGGGCACAAGAGCGATAGTCTATACCACCCTACTGCTGGTAGTGAGCCTCTACAGCTGTACCACGGAGTTCGTCCCTAGCGATGAGGATAGTCCACGTGAGTACGTCGTGGAGGGCTACATCACGGCTGGTGACGATGCCATACCGCCATATATTATCCTCACGCAGACACTAGGCTTTGACGCAGAGGTTACTGTCGATGAGGTAGCTGCCGCCTTTGTTAATGACGCCACCGTTACCGTAGAGCACGATGGTGTGATCTATGACCTCACGCCTATCTGCGAGATACCAGAAATCCTACGTCCGCTTGCCGAAAGCTACCTGGGCTTTGACCCCAGCGCCTTGGATGCGGACATATGCATCTATGTCGACCTACTACAGCAGATACCCACGATAGAGCGAGGCACCTACGACCTCACGGTATCGATCCCCGATGCTGCTCCCATCACAGCTTCCACGACTATCCCTCGCTCGGTACCTATAGACAGCCTATGGTGGGTAGAGCCGCCCGGCGAGCCGTCCGATACACTTGCTCGCCTTAATTCTCTGCTTAACGATCCTCCCGGCCCCGACTTCTACCGTTACGAGGTCAATCGTAACGGTGGGCCCTTCTATGCGCCGTTCACCAGCACGACCAATGACCTACTATTCGCTGGGCAGCAGTTCGAGATACCGATCAACAATGTGAGTATCCCCGGAGAGAATAGATCCCCCGATCAGTTTGGCTTGTTCGATGTAGGTGACACGATCGTACTGCGGTGGCTGACGCTTGACGAGGCACACTTTGACTTCTGGCAGACCAGGGACTTCAATGCCAATAATGTCGGGCCATTCGCCAGCTATACGCGGGTATCGAGCAACGTGGAAGGTGCTCTCGGCAACTGGGGTGGCTACTACGAGCACCTTTATGAGCTGGTGGTGGAGGATTAGGGGGTGTGGGTTG
>CAYMFD010000200.1:0-3790 GCA_964389475.1 uncultured Saprospiraceae bacterium | reverse complement strand
AGGTGAAGAAGAAGTGCTGTAAAAAGTACAAGAAGTCAAAGCACTGCAAGTCTTGTCCCAAGAAAGCTAAGCGGAAGTAGGACTCTACTCATATCATTGAGTAACTGTTTTGCTAGGACGATGAGGTTGATTTGGGTTTATCGCACTGCGGGTGGAACCGCACAGCGCTAACATAGAAACAGTAAATGTCCCAAAGAAGGCTACGCATTGAGCGAAGCCGAAGTACTATGCATTGAGCGAAACCGAAATGTACAGAGCTAGAGCAAGAGTCGACAAAATGTGCGATTTTTCATCCGAGACTGTGACAATCTAATGTGACAGATTGCAATGGCGCTTGCCAATAGATTGTAACATTCTATGCTGTAGAAAAATGAAAGCAATTTTGACACGACTCTAGATCGGTCTTGACTTAGTAAGAATGGTAGTAATTGATTTGGGTTTATCGCACTTCGGGTGGAACTGCACAGCACTAACATAAAACCTACTTTTTCATCTACGACTTCCCCTGCCATTTAAAGACCAATCCACTACTAACCACTCCATATATGATGACCGATATCGAACTCACGGGCATCAGTATCGCAGCCACGACCGGGCTGAGCTGTGCCGTAATGGCAAAGTAGAGTCCGATAGAGTTATATAGAAAAGCCAGACCCATAGCACCGATGATGATGTAGCGAGCTAGTCTCGTATAGCGTATGTAGTGGGCTAGATTTTTAAACTGATCAGCCGCTATGATGCCTTCGCAGGCGGGGCTAAAGTTGTTGACCTCATCGGCTATCACTAGGCCTACGTCGCTCTGCTTGAGGGCACCGGCGTCATTGAGTCCATCACCGATCATCATGACCCGCTTACCCTCTGCTTGCAAGGCTTTGATGTAGTTGAGCTTGTCCTTGGGTTGTTGTTCCCACAGCATCGTTATGTCCGTCGTAAACAGCGTCTTGATCCTCTCTTCCTCGCTACTGCTATCACCTGATAAGACCGCTAGTTTATGCTTATGCTCTAGAGCGGCGATTACCTCTTTAGCTCCCTCTCGCACATCTAACGATGGGGTATAGACACCGATGTAGCGACCGTCAATCTCGATGAATACACCTTTGCGACGTTGTTCGCTGGGGCTCGTGTCAAAGATCATAGCGCTACTGCCTAGGCGTAATGTGCTTCCGTTTTTACTGGCGACGATACCCGCACCGATGATATCTTTAAAACTATCGATCTCTTCTATCTGCACCTTCTCTAGGTGCTTGACGATAGCCCTAGATAGCGGGTGACTACTATGTATGCAGGCCGATTTGATCAGTACTTGCTGTCGTTCTGTGAGTGGACGGCCCTGGTAGGCCATGGCTATACGCTTGTTATCTGTCAGTGTCCCCGTCTTGTCAAAGATGATGTGGTCCACCTCCTGCATCAGCTCGATACTATCTACATGGCGCAGGTAGAAGCCTCGTGCCGATAGTAGCCGTAAGATATTACCATAGGTAAAGGGTATACTCAAGGCCAGGGCACAGGGACACGCCACGATAAGTACGGCGGTAAACGTATCGAATACCACACTGGCATCTCTATACCACCAGTAGGCCATCGTGATACCGGCTACGGCGATGATGCAGTAGGTAAAGTAGGTGCTTACTAGGCTGATGAGTCGGCTACTACGGCTAGCGGGCTGCTCGTTAAAGGCGTCTTCGTTCCACAGCTGGGTGAGGTAGGCCTCTTGCACAGGACGATCTACCTCTATGAGTATGCTGTCACCACGCTGCTTGCCACCAGCGAGTACTTGCTCACCGGTTTCTTTAGATATTAGTTCGGACTCACCCGTTACGAAGCTGTAGTCGATACGACCCTTGCCAGAGAGTAGGCGGCCGTCGGCGGGTACGAGCTCTTCGTTACGGACGAGTATCTGGTCGCCTTTGCTCAGCTTACGTAGGGGTATGGTGGTGTAATCCTCTCCTTGCTTGACAGTCGCTGAGATAGGGAAGTAGCTCGTGTAACTCCTATCAAAGTCAAGGGCCGCAACGGTAAATCGCTGAAACCACCGACCTATCAGTAAGAAGAATACAAAGCCTGCAAAGCTGTCTAGGTAGCCCTCGCCCACACCAGCTAAGATCTCGTAAGCACTACGTAGAAATAGCGTGACCATGCCTATTGCTACTGGCACGTCGATGTTGAGGTGCCGGCTGCGGATGCTCTGCCAGGCTGACTTTAAGTAGTCGATGCCGCTATATAGTAGTACAGGGATGGCTAGGACGAGATTGATATAGCCGATATGCATCAGGACGCTGGCTCGCTCATATCCTAGATACTCGGGAAAGCTCAGCAGCATAATATTGCCAAAAGAAAATCCGGCTAGCCCTAGCTTGTAAAGTAAGCGGCGATCGGTACCACTGCCGTGATCGTTGTCGATCTGGTCTAGGTGGAGGGCCGGCGGATATCCGATACGGTCTAGCAATTCGACGAGTTGGCGGAGGCTCAGGGCCTCGCTCTTATATTGTATGACGGCCTTACGTGCTGCAAAGTCGACCGTGACTTGCATGATTGCGGGCTCTAGGCGGTTGAGGTGCTCTAGTAACCACAGGCACGAGCTACAGTGTATCTGCGGTAGCTCTAGTACGACCCGCTGTATACCTCCATCATCGAAGGATAGGAGGTCATTGATGATCTCGCTATCGTCTAGGAAGTCGTAAAAGGCCGCCTGTCGCAACCGCTGCGAACTACCAGGCCGATCGACGAACTGGTAGTAGGCAGATAGGTCATTGCTAGCAAGTAGGCTATAGACGGTAGCACATCCGCTACAACAGAAGTGACGATTATCCTCGATAATATCTTCTGCGATACAGGGATCACCACAGTGATCACAGATCACTTGAGTCTGAGTAGCCATAGATTTCGTTTGAGTGAGTGAGAGTGAGTAGGGTAGCGAGGCTACCTAGGAGAGGACCGCAAAAGCCAGAGCTCCTATAAGTAGGCCAAAGGCAAAAATCAAAGCCGGTATACCAAGGGTTACCAAGGTGTGTCTCCATGTCGTAACTCGAGTACTCATCTGTAAGCGTTTTAGGTGAGGTATTATAAATGGGGCAGCACAGTATTGTCTGCCTATAGCAAAATTAGGCCTGGCATCATCTCATAGACGATGACCATAATCAGTGTCTACGATGATTACTGTCAGTGGTCAAAAGGAGTACTTCGATCTAGATTTGTTGTCGATAAGTCACCTGCTTTATGCTTAGATGGTTTGTCACTCACACTCACTCGATTATCACTCAACTAATGAATACTAGCACCCTACTTAAATACGACCGAGCAGTACCGCGATATACCTCCTATCCTACGGTACCGCACTGGCAGTCAGAGGCGCCTACGCAACAAGAGTGGCTGTCGTCCCTGTCTACAGCCTATGATGCGGACGAGGGTATAAGTCTGTATATACACCTCCCTTTTTGTGAGGCTTTATGTACCTACTGCGGCTGTAACAAGCGTATCACTCGCAATCATGCTGTGGAGGAGCCCTATGTCGATGCGGTGTTAGCAGAATGGCGCATATACCTAGATGAGCTAGGCTTCGTACCGAGGATCAGAGAGATTCACCTCGGTGGTGGTACGCCGACCTTTATGGCACCATGGGAGTTGAGCAGGCTGATCAGTGGCATACTTGATACGAGCGAGTTGTGTGAGGACTACTGCTTCAGTTTTGAGGCACATCCATCTAGCACGAGTGTCGAGCACCTTGAGACATTGGCGGGCCTCGGCTTTACGCGATTGTCAGTGGGTGTACAGGATGTATCTCCTAAGATTC
>CAYMFD010000199.1:0-3816 GCA_964389475.1 uncultured Saprospiraceae bacterium | reverse complement strand
AGGAAGTGATCAAACACCTGATAGAGATAAACTCATCGAATCAATAACTCAATCTCAGTTTGACAAATACGAAGACGTATTTAATAAGTTGGCCTGACTATCATGAAAGTGATATACCTAAGTAAGTCTGAGCTGATTGCAATAAATCGAATGACGATAGATCAACATGGAGGTAACTTTGTGGCACCGAATAATATCTTGCATGAAGAACGCCTTGAGTATTTACTGGAAGCTGTAGATCAGCAAATTTTTGGCGAGGTCTTACATCCCAGCATTTCTTCTAAGGCATCTGTATATTTCTTTCATATAGTTACTGGTCATGTTTTTCAGGACGGTAATAAACGTACCGGACTAGCAGCGGCATTAGTATTCTTGGAACTCAATGGTTATATGTTACAAGATAATCTATCAGGCTTGGAATCACGTATCGGTAGTCACGATAAGCATAGCAATGATCTGAATACTACCGAGGTATTGTATGATGTAACTATGAAGGTTGCATCCGGGGGTCTAACTCTGATAGAATGTCAACGATGGCTAGAGTCGCAAATACTACCAAATCCTTTTAAAACACTCTCTAAATGAACCTACTACTGCTAGTTGTTATCGTACTTGGCCTAACTACATCGTCACTCCCAGCACAGATGGATACCCTACCCTACTACGAGATACCTGACTACCCAGATACCTATAGCGAGACGACTACGGTGATGCGTATGATCGATGGCCTCGGCTACCGCTACTACTGGGCTACGGATAGCCTCACCGCTGCCGATCTCGCCTATGAACCAGGCAATGAAGGTCAGGCCGCTCGTGCGGTGCTCAATCACCTCGGCGGTCTATCACACATGATCAATAATGTATGCCAGGGCCAGATACACCAGCGACGAGCAGACTTTAAAGATCTCGAATGGCCAGAGCTACGTAGGATCACCCTACACAACCTACATGATGCCCGTACAGCACTTGCCGCTTATGAGGGCAGCCTGGACGACTTAACCATCAAGTTCTCCGCAGATAGGTCCGTACCATTCTGGCATATGATCAATGGCCCTATCGCTGATGCCATCTACCACGTAGGGCAGATCGTCAGCTACCGCCGTACGACTGGCAACCCGATGTATGGTGGTGTAAGTGTCTTTAGTGGGCGGACTAGTACCCTAGACAAGTAGAGAGGAAAGTGCAATTAAGGGTTTCCATAATTGCGAATTATGACATAACTGCAAGTACTGATATACTTGTTTGCATTTTAAGATGTAAGTAGTGATCTACATACTCTACACTAAAAAGAGGGTCGACCACACGTGATCGACCCCCTATGTATCATAAGACTCGTGTCGCAGATGATTACTCCGCTACTACGAACTGTGCCTGGTACCGATCACCCGTATCAGGGTCGACTGCCTGCAGCACATAGTGGCCTGCTGGATAGGTACCTACGTCGATTACCTGCACCCCATCCTCTAGTGTCATCTGACCTACCAGCTGCGCCTGCTGGTCATATATCATAGCTGACAGTGATGCGACGGGCACCTCTACGGTGAGCTCTTGATCTGCTATCGTAGGGTATACCTTGACCTGCGTCGCCGCAGCAGCGACCTTGCTTACATCTGTTGATAGGTCTGTGATGCCGAGATCAGCGGCTGCAAACTTGACAGCCTGGAGGTTGAGTGCTTGCGTTCTATCTGCACTAAGAGCCTTGCCAAACACTAACACTTCATCACCTATTAAAGATGCCCTAATAAATGAGACAAACCTGTAATCTGGCTGCTCTACAATCATATTACCCACCAGTGTAGTCCCGCCATCAGGTGTAATCTTTACCACATCGAAGCCATCTCTGCCAGTTGTACTAGGATAAGCAAAAGCGTACAGTCGCTCTAAGTCAACGTCGATTGGCTCAACCCTCAAATAGTAATGATCATTAACTCCTAAGTCAGCGATGTATTGGTGTACATGCCCGTCTTCAATCCAGGTCAACCAAGCTGAAGCTAATGGATCAATCGGTACTTCGGAGTATGCCATTCGTGATAAAATACTCTGGTCAGCTGAATTCCACCAGCCAAGACCAGCGGGGTTCTGAGGATGCCTTCGTTTACTTGATTGAGAGAGGTCAACAGTACTGGCGAGAATCCACTGCCCATCCACAAAACTGTAAGTTTCCATACTAGCATCAAGAGGTATCTCAAATCCATTATTGATGAAGATAAAGCTAGAAAACTCATTCTGACGTGAAGTTGACACTAGTAATTCGGCGTCTTCACCTGGTACATTACTTGGTAGATCATACAATATGGTGTCTGGCCCATTTGTATAATTGAGCATATCGTCAAATCCCCAGAAAATGTACATGGGCTCATCATCAACTCTCCTTCGCAACAACTGGTATGTACCGTCGGACAGGGGCATGAGATGTAAAAAATTTGCTGTTACTCGCTGTAGGTCAGCGTTATAGTCGGCATTTAACAAGTCCGTATGATTAGAAAAATCACTCTCTATAATCCTCACAAAGGGCTGATAAGCTCTGTATGGTAGACCTATAGGCGTAATACTATCTGGCTGTAGATGCAGACATCCGGTGGCATAAATGTTGTCGCCGTAGAACTGAATATTATTAAATAGCATATTGACCGTATCAGTCAGATAGCTAGAGCCATAATGGTCTACGACTTCCCCTTCCTGCAAATCTATCTTTGTTAAAAAAATGCCTTCATAGATAGATGAATCAGACTCTACCCCTACGACAGCTGTTACCTCATCTCCTTCAACTTGCCATTTGACAACAAGGTTACTGGTGTAATAGTACTCGTACAGATTATCTGAACTAGCTGACTGGTTAGGAATAGGCACCTGCCATATAGGCTCAATGCCATCAAACTTAATTTCAACTGGAGGGTCATTGTGAGTCTGCGCCATGGCGATCACAACGGTAAAGCACAGCGTGAACACTAGGATTAATCTATGCATGTGAATTCGCATTTGGTGATATAAGTACAATTGTTAGGGATACCATCTCCAGGCAAAGTAGGATTGCCCACTACACCAAAAGGACCCGCAGGTACCAAAGGTGATCCTCCTCCGCAGTTAGCTGGGAGTTGTGTGGGTACTCTGGTGATCGTAGTCTCAACCTCGTTTTCTTCGTTAATACATATCTCAGTGGTCGTATAGCAGCATCCGGTATTAGCACAATTAAATGTCCTGTGGGACGTTATACCGTCTCCATATTCCGTAACACATACAGCTGTACATTGAGACTTCACCCATGTTACTACAAAACTCTCATCACCGCAGATTAGAGAATTCTGACCATCCAATAGAGCGACTTGAAATGAAATCTCACCCATGACAGGAAGGCTGAACGCTTGAACAAAGCTAATAAGTGCAGCATCACCGCTAGCCGCAGCGGCTTGTAGATCTAGGACGTATTGTGGACAGTTATGACTTGTTATTTGATAGTCTCCGACATAATTGCCAGAGAATGCCGCTCCAAAGGGACAATTAACGAATGGCACTGATATTTGAAACTCACAACCAGGATAATGTGGATGTTCAAAATCTGTGAGCAGCAGAGTATTTATGGTACCACAATCAAGATCTTCCAAATCAATAGCACACCCTGTACTTCGCTGCTCTAAGACCTCCTCCTGAGTATCTAGAGGCGAATTAGTAAGATTGTCATCACTGCAGGACGATATCATCAGTGGGACACTGAGCATAATCAGTAGATATGCTAAAGGTCGAAAATGATAAAACACCACCTAGTTGGTTGGTTGGTTGGTAAATTAATCATAACAAATGAGTTTTTTGGTGGGTTAA
>CAYMFD010000198.1:1545-3818 GCA_964389475.1 uncultured Saprospiraceae bacterium | reverse complement strand
CTACATCGTGGCTAGAGACCACCACCTCATCAGATGCCGCTATGGTCTCGTTATCTACACTCACCAATCCATCACCGAGCAACCTGAGGACCACTCCTTTGGCACCATCATCGAGCTCTCCATAGATGATAAGTGACTCGTCTAAACATGTATAGTTATAAGGAAACATATCCACGTCAGGTAGATAAATATCTGTCACTGATACCGTATCAAGGTCTGGACCAAAACGGACAACAGAGGCACCCTCAGTAGAAAAAGCATTAATAACGGGCCCACGTATACCACTAACAAGGTAAGAATCACTACCACAAATAGCAAACTCACTGAATCCATCATCTACCTCACTAAAGCCTGGCACATCAAAATATGACCTGGGCACCACATTACCATCGGTATAAATAGTTGTCGTAATACCTTCAAAATCTCTTAAAAAGATCGCCAAACTATCTCCCATACTCCTAACCCCAGCTACTACATTAAACAGCTCAATGAACTCAGTTTCTTCAAATCCATCATCTAATAGGTGTATGCCATCGGCTGACAGTGCAAGGTAGCCATCAGCATCTGGCAATGCCGCTAGGGTAACATAGTTGTAAGATCCAGACATATCTACAAACAGAGTACCATTGTCTATGTCAGCAACGGCCAAAACGGTTAAAAAGTCATCATCTATAAATATTTCTGCTCCCATATGATAAAGGTCACTATCGACAACTTTACCAAACTTGATAACTTCAAAACCATTATCCCCAAAAGACAACGACAAATTGGTAGGTATGATCTCATCATCTACCAAGTGCGACCATCTAAATCCGACCTCTTCGGTGACACTATCAATTACTATCTGTGCAACTAATACGGTATCCTTCGATAAAGGGTCAAAGTATACGATAGGGCTATTGTCTGTGAGTATATGCTCGCTTATAAAATCACCATCAGGGCTCAGCCTAACAAGACTGCTCTGCTGCCCTTCACCATCGTCCTCTTGATAAGCCGATACAACTAACGTATCATCTATCGAGTATCCATGTAAAAAAACGAAGAAGGCATCTGGACCCACTCCCTCTTGACTATACTGCCAGTCGATCTGACCAGATACGTCCGAAAACAAGAAAAACATCGCTAGCAGTGTAGATAGTGCTCTCATAAGTATAAGTTTTGTGCAACATAAAGAAACTAGAAGTTGGATAACTGCGCTAATTATCTGATAGTTGATCATATTTCCATTCACTTAGCTCTTACAAGAACTAGAAGCCATGGAAGTCCCATTAAGGTAACGTTATTATTGCGGTCTTTGTAGCTTTGCACTACAAGGCGGGTTCCTCCTCGCATTAACTACAGTTACCCATGCCCTCCATCCGTCAGCTCTACCTCCAACATGTCGCACAGACCAGTAACCTGTCTCTGCTACTAGAAGTGGATCGTGCAGAAGGCATGTATATCTATGATACCAGTGGCAAGCAATATCTCGACCTCAATAGTGGTATCAGCGTCTCGAGTCTAGGGCATCGACACCCTGCTGTGGTCAAGGCCATCAAGGACCAGACCGATCGCTACATGCATACGATGGTCTATGGTGAGCATGTGCAAAGCCCGCAAGTGCAGTTTGCCGAGCGGCTAGCGCAGGTACTTAATAATGGCCTAGACTCCGTCTACTATCTCAATGGTGGTACCGAGGCTGTGGAGGGAGCTCTCAAGCTAGCCAAGCGAGCCACAGGGCGGTACGAGATCATCAGCTGTGCAGGCGCCTACCATGGCAGCTCGATGGCCGCAGAGGCACTGCGTAGTGACGAGGACTTTAAGCGAGCCTTTGCGCCTGGGGTACCGGGTATACGCCACATACGATTTAACCACAAGGCCGACCTCCACCATATCACGACCAAGACGGCCTGTGTCATCCTTGAGCCCGTACAGGCCGAGGGTGGCGTCCTACCACCAGCGGACGACTACCTACAGGCCGTACGGCAGCGCTGCGATGAGGTAGGCGCTTTGATGATCCTCGACGAGATACAGACGGGTTTTGGACGTACAGGCTACCTATTCGCTCATCAGAAGTACGGCGTCGTGCCCGATATCATGTGCATCGGCAAGTCGATGGGTGGCGGGATGCCCATCTCCGCCTTTGTCGCCCGCAAAGACCTAATGATGGAGCTCACCGCCAAGCCTATGCTCGGTCACATCACGACATTCGGTGGTCACCCCGTCTGCTGTGCTGCCGCAGCGGCCATGCTACAGGTCATCAGTACTGAGGACATCGTCTGTCATGTCATGCA
>CAYMFD010000198.1:0-1445 GCA_964389475.1 uncultured Saprospiraceae bacterium | reverse complement strand
AGTGTCGAATGACGAGTATAGAATGACGAATGGGGAGTAACGAGTGTCGAATGATGAATGTCGATTTGCTTATTTGTCGATTTGTTAACTCGGTAGTTCCTTTGGGTGTGATTCACCTTGTCTATCCTAAAATCTTAGACATCCTGTGAATCTGAAATGTCGAGTGCTGAATTTATGAATATCGAAAGGAATGTTGAGTGACGAATGTAGAATGTTGAATCTAGACACGAATGGTCACGAATTGCACGAATGGGGATAGTGCTTATTTGTCAATTCGCTATTTGACACGATTGGTAAGTGGGAGCAGCATACTATCTGACATCTGACATCCGCAATCTTTTATCCCTATCTTTATGCCATGCGGTACATCGTCGTTCTATTCATTACGCTATGGTCTGTCTTAGGCACCAGTCAAGACCAAATTTCCGGCACCGTCCGAGATAGCACCTCTCGCCAGCCGCTGATCGGCTGTTCGGTCGTGCAATACAACGTAGCGGATAGTGTGATCGGTGGCACCATCACAGACATCGATGGTGAGTTTGCTATGGAATTAATTGATCGTGTAAGCTACATCGAATGCTCCTATGTCGGGTATGGTAGTAAGCGACTAGATCTGTCGGAAATCAAAGCTGGTGAAAAACTCACGATAAAGATGACTAATAGCGGCCTTGTCGGTTGCGGACCTACCATCATCGCAAAGCCCAGATATAGTATAGCCGTCCAAGAATTATCCACAAACGATATCGCCACCAACCAGCCCACCGCTATCAATGAGGCCCTCAACAGCCTGCCTGGCGTGATGATGCAGCAGGGCACTTACACGACCAATCGCCTGAGCATAAGAGGGATAGGAGCACGCAATCGTTTTGGTAGTAATGGCATACGGGCCTACCTAGACGAGATACCCCTCCACAGCATCGATGGCAGCTCTGCCGTCGAAGACCTAGGGACAGCATGGATGGATGGTGTATCCGTCGTCGCTGGACATACAGGGCCAGGACGTAGCAATGGGTACGGTGGTGCCATCATCTATGAGAAGCAGGATAATACCCGTCATAAATACAGCCTCCTAGAGACCGGTCAGACCATCGGAGCGGATGGCCTCCACCTACAGAACTATCGACTGAGAGGCGCTACCAGTCAACTCAAAAACACAGCTACCAAGTACGATATCTCCTACGAGGCCCTACAGACGGACGGTTGGCGAGACCATAACGAAACGTCTAGAGGCAACCTATTTGCCCACGTGGAGCAGCGCCTTGCGGATCGGTCTACACTAGACTTCTACCTGGTCAATACCAATTTACGAGGCGAGATACCTAGTAGCCTGAGCCTAGAAGACTTTGAGACTAGGCCTGAGTCCGCAGCAGCCTTTTGGCAAAATGCCGACGGCAACGAAGACTATCGGCGGACCATTGCAGGGCTTACCTACACCAAGTCATCAG
>CAYMFD010000197.1:0-3983 GCA_964389475.1 uncultured Saprospiraceae bacterium | reverse complement strand
CGATGCCTTCGCCCTCAAATAGATTGACCTGTGTCTGTGGAGAGCCTCCATTGAGGCGAATCCTGTAGGCGTCTGTGCCTGATACGTTAGCTACCTGATCGAAGATTATCTGTTGCTCCTGGAGTGTGACACTATTACCGTTTGATATGGTCAGCGTCTGGCCGCTTATACTAAGCGTTTGTTCGTCGGTGTCTGGAAGCGTAACGGTGTTACCGTCTTCGATCTGTAGCTGATTACCTATAAGTGTCAAAGTCTGATCGTCGGTATTACCATCTGGTAGCGTCACCGTGTTGCCGTCAGCGATAGTCAGCTGATCGCCACTGATGCTCAATGTCTGATCGTCCGTGTCGACTACTCCAGCAGGTAGAGTAATACTATTACCGTCCTCAATTGTGATTACATTGCCACTGATGCTCAACGTCTGATCGTCTGTACCACCTGTACCAGTTGGCAAAGTGACGGTATTGCCGCCCTCTATAGTCAACATATCGCCCGTAACACTCAAAGTCTGATCGTCCGTGTCTATGTCGAGCGACTTGATGTAATTGGTATCTACTCGTATGTACTCGAATCCATCATCATAGATGTCTATACCGTCGCCCTCTACCAGATTGACTTGGGTACCTCCATTAATATTTGGTGCAACTAATCGTACTCTATAACTGTCATCACCGCCTACACTTCCTATTTCGTCAAAGATGCTCTGTATCTCGTCAGTATTGGAGTAAGGAAGCACCACGGTATTACCATCCTCAATGGTCAACTGTGTGCCGGTGATACTTAATGTCTGATCGTCGGTACCAGTATCGTCGGGAGGCAGGGTAATACTATTGCCGTCTTCGATACTCAAAGTCCTGCCTGATATACTCAATGCCTGATTATCTGTATTAACTACATTGTCGGGCAACACGACGAAGTTACCGTCGCTGATACGTAAGGTATCATTTGTCAATGACAGATTTTGATTGTCGAACTCACTAAAAATTTTTATCCATCTCGAACTATCACGGCTGTAGATGTATAGATCTTCACCATCTGTATCTACTGCGATCTCTGATGATCGTAGGTTAGACGGTATGTACTGAAATGTATTGGGGTCGCCGTTGAAATAAAGCACTGTCGTAGACTTACTAGGTCTAGTCTGAGAGCTGCACGATATTGCAACAAATACTGTCAGTAGTAGTATGATTATTCTTTTCATTTCGAAGTAATTTGATGTTTGTTAGGAATCCAAATTCCAGCCGTGCCTACCACCTGGCCAAAGTTGCCATGCAGCGGGTATTTATATGAAAGACCGTTGGATAGATTAGGTATATCCTCACGATAGACCATGATGCAATCTTTCTTGATTACCTCTAGGTCATGCGCCACGATCTCCTGTACGAAGTCTAGGCCGAAAATCTCACCTTTGGTACCAATAATCTGATTTTTGCTGATACCCAGAGGATCTAGTACCGTCTCTATGTAGCTATTAGACAGATACAGCGCATTGCTTTCTAGATCTTTGATCCAGAAGGGAAATGGGAGCTCTACCGTCGCCAGCTCTACCGTCTGTAAACGTGTCTTAGTCGCTCGTACCTCATCTTTGAGGGCATTGATGTCTTCGACACACTGAGACCACCGCATGGCGTAGTCATCCTGACGAGCGACCGACTTCTCCCACCACCCGAGCCACTGGCCAGCGAGTACAGTACTAGCACTTATCAAAGCTATCAATACCGCCTGTATAGTGTAATTCTTTGCCTTTTCCATTATGCAGGTATTTGTACAACGATACCCTGAGTCTCACCGATGTTATTAAGGCTGAGCTTAAAGTAATCGCCACTCACAAGGCCAGCGGCCATAGCGTCACCGATCGATGCAAAAGCTTGTAAGTCACTTGGTAGACCATCACCATTACCGCCGCCTGATACATTGACTGTGACATGGCTACAGCCGCTAGATGTGATTAACATGGTTATGATATTTTGAAGGTGCCGATAATGACCTCTAATCTATTGACTGGAGCATCATCACCATTGAATGCAGTATCGCCAAATGAGATCTGAAAATCTTGTTTGATGATATCGTATGTACCAGGATGACCGAATGAATGAACGCCACCCGGGAAGATGGAAAATCCAAAATCTAACTTTGCAACCGTGTTGCCTACATTCTGAAAAAGTATGTAATTGCAGTCAACAGGGTACTTTGCTTGGTTACTCGTAATTTCTTCTAGTACCGTAATCTCCGCCCGTCTTACACGGTCTATAGCTACGGGTGTTTCTTCTTTACAGTCCATTGATCAGAGCTTGCGCCTGAGCTGGATTAGATTCTACCCAGTCAGCCAGTTTTACAAATATGGTGGGTGTCTCCTCACCAAATACCTTATACATCCGCTCTACAGATACGTCTATAGCGTCGGGCTGATCTGTAGGTACTGGAGCTGGTGGAGTAGGGCCGCCTGCTATAGGTGCCGCCACCCGTGGAGCTGCTTTATTCATCAGTACACTGGTAATCAGATTGCCGTCAATACCTAGCCGCTCACAGAAGTCTATCGCCTTATCAAACATAGTAGACGGGCTATCGATAGCCGCCTCTAGATCTTCGATACGCCGCTTGTATTGCTCTTCTTTGACAGCAGACTGTACCTGACTAGCGATGTAGCCCTGTACGTCCTGACCTGCCATGAATGGCATACCAGGTAGAGCCCCAATAGCCGCCTGTGTCGACGGCTTACCGATCATCACCACAGCGTTGACACCGTGGGTGCCCTCTGGCTTGTCACGAGCGAAGACCTTAAACATACCACCCGTGGAATACATAGAAAGCATATCATTAAGAGTCTCCCATGCGCTATCCATGTCCTCTATCTCACTATTGCGAAAGATAGTAGACGATGCCATAGCCTTATTGCTAGGATTGCCCTGATAAAGTGTAAAGAATGGTTTGCCGTTGGCGTAGAACCATGTCTTTAGATCTCCTAATGATGTAATCTTTCCTTGCATTGGCTTAGCAGTTGTCGAGAGTGATAAATACTATCTCTATGTCTTCATTATTGCTTAGTGCAGCAGCATTAGCAACTGTGATTTTGGTGGTACCTATGTCGATGCCGTTAGGCAAGCTGATAGGTGCATACGATCCAGGCTCAGTGATTCCAGCTACGTATAGTAGGTGATTGAGTGGGTATTGATCAAAATGAGCATAATTGCTATGCTTGATCGATAGGAAGGCAGATGCTCTAGCCGTTTCGTTGATCAATGCACGGTTATTGACCGATCGGCCATTGTGACGAACGAATGCACCTACTATGTTGGCATTACGCAAGTATTCGGCATCTGCTAGGCTGTACGATGACTTACCCTGTTGAGTAGGAATCGTCACCGTATGATTATGCAGTATCTTGTCTTTACACATGATTGTGTGAATTTTGAGAATGGAAAAAAAGTAGCTGGGTAGGGTAATCTACCCTACCCCTCTACTCTCGAAAAAAACTACTTCTTAGCTCTAGTTGCAGAGCTTACCACTCAATGATGCTGGTGCAGTGCCATTGAACATAAATCCTTTGGCCAGTACCATCACTACATTTTGACCGGTATTCGCACCTCCGATCTGTGCACGGTTGCCCTCGGGTAGTACTAGTTTTACTTTGGCGTCATCCTGACCATCGATTGATATACCAGGATGTATAGGGTAGTACCCTCGCTCCTCACTTGTAGGGCCAAATGATGCTATTGCTCCAGCACCACCCTGCTCTACTGGTACATGACGTAGGTGATGTGTCAATACATCTTTCATTACGTCTAGATTACCGATAGTGATCGATAGCTTGGCATTGTAGAGTACCTCTAGTGCTGCCGCTTCGCTAACATTACCGCCTGCTGCTGCCTGATCGAATACGTTACTGTTGGGCCAGCTATAAACTGGACTGTTACCGCTATTAGCGCCACCAGCTCCATACTTCGCCACTGCTACTGCAATTTCAGTAATGTAGAAGACCTCGT
>CAYMFD010000196.1:0-3987 GCA_964389475.1 uncultured Saprospiraceae bacterium | reverse complement strand
ACAGGCAACAAAGGACTACCAACAAGGAACTCAACTGGTCATTTCGATTACGCTACGCTGCAGTCAATGACCTGAAGTGACCATCAACCTGCTAAACTACTGCCTGCTTTGGCACACGGCCGACCAACTTCTTTACTACAGTCATCAATGCTAAGCCTACCGCAACTATCTTCGCAACCAGTCATTATTAAAGGAGCAGAAAACGGCAACCGCAAGATGATAGACCACAATAAGATAGTAGAAGCACTACGTACTGTTAAGGATCCTAAGACAGGCCAGGACATCATATCGATGAAGAAGGTAGAGGATCTCCGAGTAGAAGGCGATCAAGTGTCCTTTGCAATCCTGATACCACCGGCTGACCAGCACATCAAGCAGGAGCTCAACTTTGCCTGTATAGGAGCGATTAATGCCGTCTATCCAGCGGCGCAGGTCCACGTCCACCTCAAGACGGTCGAGGCGACCTCAGCTAAGTCTGGCACCCTATCACAAGTCAAGAATATCATAGCCGTCGCTAGTGGCAAGGGTGGCGTAGGTAAGAGTACCGTGAGTGTCAACCTTGCCATATCTCTCGCTCAGCAAGGTGCTAGGGTGGGTATCGTCGATGCGGACCTCTATGGGCCGAGTATACCTACTATGTTTGGACTGCAGGGCAAGCGTCCCAAGGTACAGCAGGTCTATGGCCAGCATAAGTTACAGCCCCTACAGCGCTACGGCGTACAGATGATCAGTATCGGCTTTATCATAGAGCCGGAGCAGGCTATCGTACTACGAGGTCCTCGGTTAGGTGGTATTATCAAGCAGTTCGTCAATGATGTCTTATGGCCAGAGCTGGACTACCTGATATTTGACCTGCCGCCGGGTACGGGCGATATACAACTGACCCTGGTGCAGACGGTGCCTATCACGGGTGCTATCATCGTAACGACCCCACAGGAAGTTGCTGTCGCCGATGCCATCAAGGCGATGAATATGTTTTTGCTCGACAACGTCAACGTCCCTGTCCTCGGTGTCGTCGAGAATATGTCGTGGTTCACACCAGAGGAACTACCGGGCAGTAAGTACAAGCTCTTTGGTGAAGGCGGAGGTAAGCGGCTGGCGAAGCTGAGCAACTCTATGCTACTAGGCCAGGTTCCCCTCGTGATGTCCGTAAGAGAAGGCGGTGATTCCGGCGTACCTGTCGCCGCACAAGAGGGCCACCCTCTCAACGACACCTGGAAGGACATAGCCCTAAAGACCGTCCGCCAAGTCCATATCCGCAACGAACTACGTCCTCCGACAGCAACCGTCAAGATGAGTAAGTAGTTAAGATTGTAGACGATAGATGCAATTATCAATTGAACAATTGCCACAAGAAATTATAAATTGAACAAGACACGCTAGCGAACCCATCCCACAAGCAAATGTCAATTATCGATTTTAACAAATCGACTTACCTTCCTTCTCTTATTACTATATATAACCAACGTGTAGATCCCTGCGCTACATGAACTTACATCTATAGGTCCACTTGCGCTGTTTCTTCCATCGCTTACTAATTGCCCATCCATAGATATCACTTGGTACCTTTCGTAATCTCCTTCTACAAATATTTTGTCCGTTGCTGGGTTGGGCCAGATACTTAGGTCGCCACTAGTTTCAGTTTCTTCCGTTGATGTTAACTTACTACAGTCACCTTGATGAGCCTTAAAATCACTGTACGGTACCCGAGGTAGGGTGCTATTGTTGACCATTTGGAGGACACCATTTGTATAGTTTATAAAGTTTGTCGTGCACAAGCCAGCTAAAAAATGAGTCGCATAGGTCAAATTACTAAAGGCAGGAAGAAGTCGCAGTACCAACGTATCTCCTTTATCGAAGCCATATAAGTCTTCTCCACAGATACCACCATTCGAATATATCGCTACGATGCTAGTGTCGTGACTACCTCTTATATCCTCTATAATTTGGAAGTGCATTACTTGATTGTACTCTACCATATATAAAGTGTCTACTACACCCAGAGATACCGTCTGAGAGTCGTCTTCAGGGCTGTCACAGTAGTTGTAAAAACTATTGCAGCTACAGGCCATCGTGGTGTAGGTAGTGATCAGGCATGCTACTATTAGTAAGTAATTGTAAATCTGTTGCATAATTCTCTGTTTTATGGTCAGTACTGATCCCTAATATAAGTATTAAAGATATCAGTCATAGAAATATCGAGATTTAAAACTAAGTAGAGCATTTATTTATGAACTCTAGCGATTAGTATACTGGTCACATACTACCTCATGCTAGCTGCTCCGTAGGGGAGTCTTAGGAAGTAGCAGATAGTAATTTATCATCCGAAGTTTAGGGAAAGTCCGATTTTGGCGTCTTAGTACGCTAGTTTGTCCATTTCTTTTGATGACAGACGGGGTAGACTAGTTACACAAGCTTTGATAAATTGGTCCATAGCTAGTCTGTCCACACCCAGATAGTCTTGTAGTATTTGGTAATAATCTTCGTCACTACTACCCTTATCGAGTAGGCTTAGCAGCGTATCTATACCATGCTTATCTCTAATCTGTCCACATAGCAGACCGCCTATAGCATAGATCCAATCCGTCGTATACTCTCCGTTGGGAATGGCACCTTCTAGAGAAGTAATATCTTCGAGATCAGTATCCGGATTTTCTTGTAGATAGTCTTTCAGTTTTTGCCAGTGCCACTCTATCTCATATCCCGTGCTACCACCAAGTAAGGCAGCGATGCCCTCATCTAGCCACCGGTGTGATCGACCACGGCCGATACGATGATTGTAAAGATGTATGAGCTCATGTGGGTAGTAACTGGAGTTGTTGCCAGCATATAGGATGTCGTTGTAGGGGTCTGACATGCCACCAGATTGTACCGCTTGGTAGCTGCGATCAAAGAAGTCGAGCCCCATCATAGGTAGTAAGTCTAGGCCATTGTTAGCGACAAAATAGGAGAAAGCAATAGGTGGTATATCATACATCTCAGCTATTTGTTGGTTGTAGGCATTCATTTTGGTTCCCTCTTCGATATCAAATGTGTGGTTTGGGTGAATGAAGTACGAGACGTCGCCAACCTGCACCTGATCACAAGTCTGTCGATGATAGTCTGCGCTGCTTACCAGTTGATAAACATCGTCGACTTGCTTGGCATAAATGGTATTGATGTGTGCGAGGTTGACGGTATCACTCTTGTTGACATGAGACGTCATCATAGTCTTAATCATGTAGTGGTTGTGTTGCACTGGTATCAACCCCATTACGGTACATTGAATGTTTATGCCATTGGATTTGGCAAGCGCTACATCACGACGCAACGTGTAATAAGGTATTTCTGGATGATGGCTTATATCTCTAGCCCATAAGTTGTCTCGTCCACGGTCTGACACGTAAGAAGTATCTAATGCGGCTAGCCATAGATCAAAGATTTCTTTGAAATAAGGTTCGTCTGCATTCTCAATGTTCTTATTGATATGGACCAGTAGTGCTCCTGTTGAGACTACCTCTGGCTTTGTATCAGGGATGCAACTTATCAACGTGCTGGTAATGGCCAATAACAGGAGGTTTCGCATAGCTAATGATTTAGGTTCTCAAGTAAGGTAGTGACAAGCTGATACTCACGACAATTTAGGAGGAGGGCTTGGAATCTCATTAACAACCCAAATCCTACTGCCAAAAGGCGAAGCACCAGTTGGCTCTCCTCGCTTTTAAGAGAGGGTCTGCCTGCCTGCCAGATAGTAAGTCGGTATAGGGCGGTGCCCTGAGCTCTTCGGTCGAATGGAGAGTCCGAACACTTGACGTTGTGGACCCATCCTAAATCCTTCCCTCGTGGATGGAAGGACTTATCTACGTCGCCTTGCGATACCCTTATCGTTATGATCTAAACACAACCCAAATCCTAATGCCAAAAGGCGAAGCATCAGTTAGTGCCCTCGCTTTTAAGAGAGGGGCCGGGGGCGGTCAGTGAGCCTGTCGAACTGAGAGTCCGTATACG
>CAYMFD010000195.1:0-4045 GCA_964389475.1 uncultured Saprospiraceae bacterium | reverse complement strand
AGAGATAGATTAAGAGTCGACGAAATCGGAATTCACCGGGTCTGCGATTTGAACCGACGGTGTACAGCGAAAGTGGCGTAGTGTGTAAATGTGCGGTCCGAAGAGAGTAAGCTTTAACGCTTGGTTGTAATTAATATATAGGTGGAAAACAAGTTAGGTATTAACTACAATCTACTCGAGGACAACGCAATTTTCACAAACGGAGTCCACATTGCGACGCAGGAGCATTCGCCTTACTCCGTCTTGACTTTTTGGTTCTTTTGGGTCAAGCCAAAATGAACAAACTATAAATTGCTTGTTCCGAATCAGTTGCTTGATCAACAGTTAACTCACTAGTGGAGATAAAGACACCTAGAGTAGAGATAAATTAGAAAAATAATAAATATGAAAAAAATACTATTCATAGACCGCGACGGTACCCTCGTCATCGAACCACCCATGGACTACCAACTCGATAGCCTGGAGAAGCTAGAGTTTTATCCTGGCGTCTTTCAGTACCTATCTCGGATCGTCAACGAACTCGACTACGACCTCGTCATGGTGACTAACCAAGATGGCTTAGGTACCGATTCCTTTCCAGAGGATACCTTCTGGCCCGCACATAATAAGATAATACAAGCATTTGCCAATGAGGGTATCACCTTTACGGACGTCCTGATCGACCGTAGTTTTCCAGAGGATAATGCACCCACACGTAAGCCTGGTACAGGCCTCTTGCAGCAGTACATCTATGGAGACTACGATTTGGCTAACTCCTACGTCATCGGTGATCGGGCGACTGATATCGAGCTGGCAGGCAACCTCGGCGCCAAGGGGATCTACATCGGAGAGTCTAGCGATGAGGCTGATCTAGTCACGACATCATGGGCAGATATCTACACATTTCTGAAGCAAGTACCGAGACAGGCCACCGTACAGCGAAGAACCAAGGAGACAGATATCAAGGTTTCGGTAAATCTCGACGGAGAGGGTAGGTCTACGATCGATACGGGCTTGGGTTTCTTTGATCACATGCTGGAGCAGATCAGCCGTCATGGTAGCATCGACCTTGAGGTATCGGTACAGGGAGACTTGCACATAGATGAGCATCACACCATGGAGGATGTGGCGATTACGATGGGTGAGGCTTTCACCAAAGCACTAGGCTCTAAGAGAGGCATCGAACGATATGGCTTTCTCTTGCCGATGGATGACTGCCTGGCGCAGGTCGCTATTGATTTCGGGGGTCGGCCTTGGCTAGTCTGGGAGGCCAACTTTATGAGGGAACATGTAGGAGATATGCCCACAGAGATGTTTATGCACTTCTTCAAGTCGTTTAGCGATGCCGCTCGATGCAACCTCAATATTAAAGCGGAGGGCCAGAACGAACATCACAAGATCGAGTCCATATTCAAGGCATTTGCCAAGGCAATCAAGTTCGCAGTAGCGAAGACAGATAACTACACCATCCCTAGCACAAAAGGCATCCTATGATAGCGATTATTGACTACAATGCTGGTAACATTCGATCGGTACAGAATGCTCTCAATCGCATGGGCTGCGACAGTATGATCACTGATGACGTGCAGCAGATACGAGCGGCCGACAAGGTCATCCTGCCAGGTGTGGGCGAGGCCAGCTCAGCGATGCATTACCTGCGTGACAAGGGGCTAGACAAGGTGATACAGTCGCTCACCCAGCCACTCATGGGCATATGTCTAGGCTTACAGCTCCTGTGCGACTTCTCAGAGGAGGGCGACACGACGTGCCTAGGCGTGTTCCCAACCATCGTCCGACGATTTCCACCGATGGAGCGGGTGCCACATATTGGGTGGAATGACTTTACCAAAGTAGACGGCCCGCTGCTGCGCGATACGAGTGTCGAGGACGATGTTTACTACGTACACAGCTACTATGCTGAGGTCTGCGACTATACGACCGCTGTTTGTGACTACATCCTACCATTCTCTGCGGCGATCGCTAAGGACAATTTTATGGCAACCCAGTTTCACCCCGAGAAGTCTGCCCATGTGGGGCAGGCCATCCTTCAAAACTTCATCAACATATGAGGATCATACCAGCTATAGATATCATCGATGGGCAGTGTGTCCGCCTGTCCAAGGGCGACTACGCTACGCAGAAGACCTACAGCAGTGACCCGCTCGCAGTTGCTAAGACCTTCGAAGACCACGGCATTACCCACCTTCACCTTGTAGACCTTGATGGTGCCCGATCTCGCCAGATTGTCAATGCCCATATCCTTGAGGAGATATGTAGTAAGACGAGTCTCACAGTAGACTTCGGCGGCGGTATCAAGTCGGACGAAGATGTCCGGATCGCCTTTGATGCCGGTGCAGCGCAGATAACCGTGGGCAGTATTGCAGCTACCGACCCACCACAGTTGAGAAGATGGCTGCAGGAGTATGGCGCAGCCAAGATCATACTTGGGGCCGACTGTCGCCAGCGGAGGATAGCGACCAGTGGCTGGCACGAGGAGACCGACATCGATATCATTGATTTTATAAAAGGATATGAGGCAGATGGTATACAGTATGTCGTCTGCACAGATATCGATAAGGACGGTATGCTCGCTGGCCCATCGACGGAGCTATATCAGGAGATCTTAGGTAAGACGGCGGTTAAGTTGGTTGCGAGTGGCGGCGTCACCAATATCGATGACTTGCTACTATTGAAGCATATAGGTTGTGATGCGGCCATCATAGGCAAGGCAATCTACGAGGGCAATATCTCACTCACTCAACTCAGGGACCTATGCTAAAGAAGAGAATCATACCCTGCCTAGATATCAAGGATGGCCGCACGGTCAAAGGGGTCAACTTTGTCGATATAATCGATGCTGGTGACCCAGTGGTGCTTGCTCGACGATATGTAGAGGAGGGGGCGGACGAGTTGGTATTTCTAGATATAGGGGCGACCATCGAAGGACGAAAGACCCTCATCGACCTAGTGCGGCGCATCGCTGCGGAGATCAATATCCCCTTTACGGTGGGCGGTGGTATTACGACGATCGATGATGTCCGTGACCTCATACGTGCCGGCGCAGATAAGGTCAGTATTAATTCTGCGGCCGTACGGCGACCGTCGCTTATCCGTGATATAGCACAGACCTTCGGCAGTCAATGCGTCGTGGTGGCCATCGATACCGATCTCGTCGATGATGACTGGATGGTCTACGTCCGTGGGGGTAGGGTAGCCACCGACTTACATACTGTAGAATGGACTAAAGAGGTGGCTCGCCTAGGTGCCGGAGAGATACTCCTCACCTCTATGCGGCAGGATGGTACCCGAGGGGGATTTGCCATCGATATCACTGGCCAGGTCGCAGACGCGGTCAACATCCCAGTCATCGCCTCAGGTGGTGCGGGGCGGAGCGAGGACTTTACCGACCTGTTCTCCTCGACGGCTGCCTCCGCTGCTTTGGCGGCCTCGATTTTTCATTTTGGCGATATAGCCATACCCGATCTTAAGCAATTTATCAACCAACAATCTATTCCTGTAAGACTATGATTATCGATTTCAATAAAGGCGATGGGCTGGTGCCCGTAATCATTCAAGACGACACCAACCTGCAAGTCCTCATGCTCGGCTACATGAATGAAGCCGCCTGGACCAAAACCCAAACCGAGGGTCGGGTGACCTTCTACAGTCGTAGCAAGGACCGACTATGGACCAAGGGCGAGATGAGCGGTAACTTCCTCGACGTAGTAGATACACGGCTAGACTGTGATAGTGATACCCTCTTGATCCTCGTCAAGCCTAGCGGGCCGACCTGTCATACGGGTACGGATACTTGCTTTGGTGAAAAGACGGACAAGGGGTTCGTCTATGAGCTAGAGGCTACCATCGGTCAGCGTATCGATGATAAGGTAGAGGATTCCTACACCAGTCAACTCTATCAGCGGGGCATCAATAAGGTCGCCCAAAAAGTAGGAGAGGAAGCCGTCGAACTCGTGATAGAAGCCATGGACAACAACCTAGACCTTTTTAAAGGTGAGGCGGCCGACCTGTTGTATCACTATTTGATTTTGCTTAAGGCCAAGGGGTT
>CAYMFD010000194.1:0-4065 GCA_964389475.1 uncultured Saprospiraceae bacterium | reverse complement strand
GACAAGCTCGTCGATGAGCTAGCCAAGGGTAGGAAAATGGAAAAGATATTGAGGACGGAGTAGTAGTGTGATCGATCCACTTTTGCACACTAGACAGCTACCTACGCTAGCTTGGTAACCACTAAAGTGTGCGAGTCGATGCAGACACCTGCGCTAGTCTGCATATAATACCATCGTCTCAGGATGGCAGGCTATGATCTTGTCATCTTCCGTTTTCCAAGCCTCATACCAGTGATCATTGCGAGATTTAGCCAGCGGTTGATCATAGTAGCGATCACCAGTCTCTACATCCACTAATAGTTCGTATCCACTCGATGTCCCATTACTGTACTTATAAAAACTAGCAAATCGATGCTCTAGATGGTACTCGTCTGACAGGGTCTGGATCACTGTCATCATGCTATCTACAACTACTGTCTGACCTTGATACCAATAATAATAGTACTTGTGACTTGATTTCCTCCACGGTTGATCTCTAAAAGTCCGTACATCAGACAAAAGAACATTGCCCATCGTATCGATTACATCGTAGATATTCTCCAAGTCGTAAGTGTTAGTACACGTGATGAACGGTCCCACTATCTGACAACGCTTATAATAGGGTAGCACTCCGACCAAAGATTCATCACGGTAGAGATGCGTAATAGTATCATTATCCACAGCGAAACTTCCAAACACATAGTCACCACGCCGATACAAAGAGATGAAATCATACTGATCAACGGCTTGCAGCTCATCATCGAGCCAATGTAGGTGCGACCTATCTGTCTCCACAAGTTTCCCCTCACACGCGTCGAGGTCAGGATCATTAGGATCAAAATATATCCGCGTAGTCATCCTACCCCCCGTCCTCTCTACACCGACAAAGTAATCTGACATACTAGGATACATGTCAAAATAAGGTACGGAATCGATCACACTGCCACCTCGATCAATCACCACCCCTGTGCTATCAGCTAGTCTTGCAAAGTACCGTAGACTATCCAACCTGCGCAAATAACTATACTGTGGCAAAACTAAAGGTTGTAGATACTCATCAAAAAGACCATATTTACCATCTATCAAATAGATGATGCGATCGATCGTGCTATATCGCTGCATATCGTCCATGGCGACGATGAACACATCGCGAGGTATTAAAGACCGTCCAGCCGTATCATAAAGCTCTGCATACTTGTGCAGATTACACCACCAAAGCGGTCGGTCGGGATACCCCTCCAAAAAAACCACATAACTACTTCTAAAAGGCCTCTCGATCACTACCGTGTCTTCGATCTGATCCACTAATTGATACTTTCCATACGAGATACGTCTATTTTGGTATCGCTGACGCTTTATGGATCGAGGAGTTTTATCGATTTTTTCTAACAAGGCACCATCTGACAGGCTATACCTCCACTCCATCCTATCTTGGTAATCTTCACCGACCAACCATTCATGCTCAGCGTCAACTGTATATTGGTCGTGTGCATTCAGAATCGTATCCAATGCCGCGCTGTAAGCAACATTTCCATCACTCGAACGAACTTGATACCAATGCTGACTCAAGTATGCTGGCACGTTGTCAAATCTAGCTCCGCTATCAAAGGCTCTTGCGGTATCTAGTATGCCGTACTTCGCTGCTTGCTCATAGACAAGCGATTCATTGGGTAGAGACGTGTAAAGATCGAGAGGTATCCGATCGACAAACTGCCATGCACTATCAAATATCGCAGTACTCCCATCACGTTGCCATATCCAGTAACTATCCTCCCGCATACTTACCTTAATACCTTCTGTACGTAATAGGTACTCACCTTTTATACTGTATACATGCAGCGTATCATCCACTCGCACAGCAGTACAGCGCTTACTGTGAATAAAGACTTTATCGAAATTATTGGGAATGAGCACTGGGCCCAATAACTTTCGCCACCGCAATGAGTCGAATTGTGCAATCAGCAAGGTATCACCTACAATCCATATCGTAGGAGTAGTGGAGAGTGTCATCAAGTTTTCACCACTGCGAGTTATTGTATAGTTGTCATCTCGTTTTAAGAATTCGTAGTCTCCGTGCGACCACCTTAGGTCACAGGTAATGCTCTCTATTGTCAACTTATGCTCAGCAGACTGAAGGATACAGTAACACCGGTCATCTCTGCTGAGTATACCAAGACTTGACATTCCACAACTACCATGCGAAGTAGGAGTAATCGAACCCTGAAGCATTGTGTCGCCCTTGAGATCACAGACTGCACCAATACTTGCACTAGTCCTCACAATCCAACGACCGTGTAAGTCCAGCTCTCCTTTAGGGCCTGAAGCGATCAGACCATCAGGTCCAAAAATGAATAGGCTGTCATTGCGGTGATACGCTAAAACTTGAGGAACTTTGAGGTCGGGCCATCGATACCCATGAGGAGGCCTTACAGGCTTACTCAACCCTGGATAGACCTTTCGCTCGACTAGATCTATAAGCTCGACGCTATTACCTCCTCGACCACTCACTGTTACGAGTGCGGCATATCTAAGCGAGTCATCAATAATAGGCTTGCCGTAAATCATAGCCCCTTCTAACACAATGGTGCTATCTAAAGGTATAACCGTACCATCTGCTCTGACAATCAACTGCACGTCGCCTGCCTGCACCAAGGCCATACCAAACTCAGATCCAAGTACGAAATCAAAGTCACAATCAGTCACTTTGGTCCCATCCTCTAGGCACACAGCATAGCTATCACCACAGTACCATGGCGCTAAACGATCCTGGGCAACTGATGCCGCAATAAGCAGTATCGACTGGAGTAAAATGCAACTAATCGTTCTCATAATGACTACAATAAACGCATATGGTACTCAAATACTTCAGCAAAGCACGAGGAATTTCTCTTTGTCTGTCATCATGGCGTCAATGAACATGTTGATACGAGGCTAATAATCAGCCTCCACACCAGACCAAGATAGTTCCTAAATACAGAACTTTTCAATACCTTTATTGTGTGAGGGTGTTATCAAAAAGAACCTTGAGGGAATTCTGGCTGAAGCATGGAGATTGCAAGAAACAACTTCTTGGTTGGTATAAAGAGATGAAACTATCTCAATTCAATACTCCAGAGGAAGTCCTAGGCAAGTATACCAATGCTAGGTCAATAGGTAGTAATAGGTATATTTTTAACATTCGAGGAAATAGATATCGCTTAGTTATCAAGATCAGCTTTGAACTCAAAACCATCTGGATACGGTTCATTGGTACCCACAGTGACTATGATAAAATAAATGCCTTACAAGTATGAACTGGACAATAATCACAACAGAAGAAGAGTACGAGCAAGCACTTAAAAGACTGGAAGTCATCTTTGACACTACCCCAAAAGATCCTGAATTTAAGGAGGCCGAACTACTGACGATGCTTATAGAAAACTATGAATTGAAAGTCGAACCAGCCTTTCCAGATCCGGATCCCATCGAAGTGATAAAATTTAAGATGGATCAGAATAATATGAGAAATAAAGACTTGGCAGAAATCATAGGCGGCAAGAGTAAAGCATCTGAAGTACTTAATAGAAAGAGAAAGTTAACTCTGAAGATGATCCGACAGATAAATACCGTATTGGGTATTCCCGCGGAGTTGCTGATTAGAGAGTATGATTTGGTAAAATAGGTTATGAAGTCACCCCAAACCAGCATGATTACTGCTTTTTAACGACATCATATATATGAGAAGAGCTACTGTAGACTTCTGCAATGGCACTTACCAAATACGCATGTACAACTTTTTTTTAGCTATACCATCAATCCTCGAGAATAGACTGGAGGTAATCAGGATCTCGCCGCATATCAGAAATTCCCAAAACAGTCTAGAAAGTCCTTAATCCGAGATCTCGAATCCCTCTTCTACTTAACTTTCAATATGATCTCTCATTGCTTGTATCACGACATCATAAGGGTCTGTTTCATTAGCATCCAGCTGTTGTAGGCTCCGCTCAAGACCTGCTTTATGTGCTTTAGGAATTGCGATTACATCTCTTTGACTTATACCATTTCTGCTACAGAATTTCACTTATTTTTTGCCTTATTCTTCATCAT
>CAYMFD010000193.1:0-4125 GCA_964389475.1 uncultured Saprospiraceae bacterium | reverse complement strand
GCAGAAGAAGGCTTATAGTGGAGTCAATGGGTTGTCAGACTCCAACATTACCGCCACCGCCCACGGATTGTGCAATAGATCTGATATCTAATGGTGACTTTGAGTCAGTGACACCTCCTCTAGTTGGGCCAAATAATCCTGCTTCGGAAACACTAATTCCGATTAACAATTGGATTGACTTTAATGCACCAAATAACACACCATGGTACTGTAACGACCCAGATAATATTTATCTAGGTATTCGTGATGGGGTATTTGGTAGTAATGAGAGCATTTATTCAGAAGACCCTTTAGTGTATAATCCGACTAGTACATATCGTCTAACATTTGACTATTCTATACAGCGTAGGACAGCCTGCAATCTTCCGATTAGGGTTTTTGCTTTCGTTTCTAGTGATCCAACTGTGGCACCAGGAGGGGCATCGTTCATTGGGTCTACTCCTAATACTCTTGCACATTATCCAAGTAGTGCTGGGTTTTATCCTAATACAGACTACTTCTGCTATCCTGGCATACATGCTAACCCTCAGATAAATACAGATTTGGAATGGGAGACTTACTCTCAAGATGTAACTATCCCTGTACTTGCTGGCAGTCTAGACGAACACCTTCGAATAGCAGCCATTGGTGGCGGATCTTGCGAGTACAATATTTACATAGACAATATCTCCATATGCGAATGCCCGAGCTCGGTAGCACCTGAGATCACATACGGAACCGAAAAGTGTGATGCGGGTTTCTCTGTCGCCGTCAGTCCAACTGTACCCGCAGGTACCACATATACATGGAATTTTGGTGATGGCAGCCCAGAAGTAGTCGGATCTTCTGTAAATCACGTGTTTAGTTTTCCTGGAGACTTCCGCGTATGTGTGACCTACGATGACGGCTGCAATGTAGATCGCGTTTGTGAAATTGTAACGATCTCTGAAGATGAGGAATGTGATGATTGCGAGGAGATTGATGAAACTGCAGAAGCCATTCAATGTGGAAGCGGGGCCTTCATCGCAAACTATGAAAGCATTGCAATACCTGCAGGTGCCGTACCGTGCAACGAAGATGGCGAGATGCTGTATTCTCCAGGCGCATCGATTAATATCCAAAGTTTTGAAACCAATGCAGCAGGCGATAGGCTAAACATTGCACTAGAGGTAACACCAGATGATCCTGACTTTACTAATGCAGTCGACGCTTATCTAACTTTATGCGATGACCAGGGCAATAAGTTTTGCTATAAGTTCAGAGCAAGTATCTCGGGCAAGCAGTGCGATGATTGCGAGCAGGTGACTATCTCTCCTTCTCCTATATGCTTTGCAGAAGAGGGAGGTGATGAGTTCAACGTATACTATGGATCTTTCACCATTTCCTCGCCACCATCTGGATTTATGCTTTGCTCATCAGGCGGCGATGTAAGCACCATAGCTGGATTGGAGCTAACGGGTAACACTGGAAACACCTTTGACTACAGCATCACAACTCGTAATAACGATCCCTTCTCTGGTGAAGTGATCCTAAGATTCTGTGACGACTCAGGAGAAACTAAGTGCTACCGTGTTAATATCGATGTTAATACAGTATGCCCGCGTGACCCAGAAGAAGATAAAGACGAAGAAGGAGAGGGACGTAGTGATTGGTCGGTTCAAACAAGTGTCGAACTGGGCAGCGTACGCTATACCAATCCGAGCAATGGGCAACTTGTCTTGTTCACTGACATAGATGACTTAGATTTACAGATCATTAGTATGCAGGGACAGATCGTCTTTAATGCTAAGGATATCGGTCGCAGTATAGACCTACAGCATCTGACGCCAGGAGTCTATATCGGTCGGTTTACTTCACAAGGGTCTCTTATAGATCACGGCAAATTATTGATACAGTACTAATATCAGTACATTTAGGGTGGTGCTCATGCATCACCCTTTTCTATATTTTGACCTGTTTAAATGCTCAAATACCTACTGCAATTATTCATTTTTCTTTTATTCAGCTTCATAACTACAGGTCAAGAGTTATGCACTGACGGTATCGATAATGATGGTGATGACTTGATTGATCTTTTCGATCCTGACTGCCTCTGCAGTGATAGTGCTTATCAGGCACAATGTTCAGTAGACTGTCAGTATATACCAGATACCTTTCCACAGATCATCCTTAAAGAAAAATGGAGGTCCGTCACTGGTCAGCGTAGAGTGTCTATAACTACGGAATATACCTTATTGGCTACAGGTGATATTGATGGTAATGGCTCAGTGGAAATCTTAACCTATATGCCCGACTCTATGGCAGTCGGTGTTTTAGATGGCAGTACTGGCGAATGGCTTGGTAAAATTCCTATTGATCAATTTGATCAAGAAGCAGGTGTGACACTTGCAGATATAAATGGCGATGGAAAGTCTGAGATTTTTCTCACCATTTATGGTTTCCCTCGTGTTATCATTCGTGCTTATGACAGTGACCTCAACGAACTGTGGATCTCTCAAGACCTCAGGCCCTTACTCTCTCCATGGGAGTCTCGTGGATATCACTCCAATATTGCTGACTTCAATGGTGATGGCCTCGCTGAGATTTACTTTTCCTCCATTATACTTAATGCCCACAATGGTCGAGTACTTGCCGTAGGAAATGAAGGGAAAGGATTCGCTACCAACTCAACCGGACGGTTTAGTAATGACGTCCAAAGCATAGCAGCGGACTTTTTACCTGATCGGCCAGGTCTAGAGCTGGCAGCAGGTAATACAGTATATGAAATAGTGATCAACAATACCAATGGCCAAGCGACCAATAGCATGATACCGCATATGGCACCATCTGAGGTAGATGATGGCCGCACAGCTTTTGGTGACATAGATGGTGATGAACTACTAGATGTGATCACCGTCTCTGATCGCAATCGACAAAATGGAGTTAGGTCAGGTACCCTATGGGTGTGGAATCCTCGAGACCAATCCCTCATTGCCTGGTATACAGTCCCTGATCGTGGCATAGGAATCCCTTTTGTTGGGGATATGACCGGAAATTGTAGTGCTGAAGTCGGCTTCTTAATGAAAGACAATATTTATACTTTACAGCTTGTAGCTGACAGCTTCCAGATACTTAACTTAATTCCGAACACAGATGCTAGTGGTATAACAGGTATTACCATGTTTGATTTTAACCAAGATGGCCGACAAGAGATTGTCCACCGAGACCAAGATAGTCTTACAGTGTATGATGGCTCTACAGGACAGAAACTAGAGGCAGCATCGTGTCGCAGTGGTACTATCTATGAATACCCGGTTATAGCTGATGTTGACAATGATGGTCAAGCAGAGATCTTGACGATCAATCAAAACTTTGAAGTCATCTGCTATGAGTCAGGTGGTGCTCCCTGGGCTCCCGCCCGCTCTGTGTGGAATCAGTATGGATATCATGTCACCAATATCAATGATGATCTCACTGTACCTCTTCAACCTCAGAACACAGCTGTACATCTACAGGGCACAGAAAACTGTCCACGCGACGAGTGTAGCAATCCCTACAACACCTACCTAGCGCAGGCCACCTACCGTACGCAGGAGGGTTGTGTCATCTGGAAGGCCAGCTCCCTATGGCCTACGATCTCGTGTATCGACTATGACTATAAGAGTGGTATCTACATCGTTACATACACCATCACTAATGACGACGGTAGCAGTCTGCGAGTACCGGGTGGGATGTCCATAAGTCTATTTGATGGTGACCCTGAGATGGGTGGCCAGCTGATCGCTTTGGACACATTAGCGTCACCACTCGATATAGGTGAGACTAGTGCAGAGCAGACAATCACCATCAGCACTTCCGTACAGACTATCTACCTTGTAGCGAATACAGACAGGCCCGCAAGTCCGCTGTACTCTGCGGCAGATTATGGTTTTGTAGAGTGCGACTATAGCGACAACATCACCATGGCTCAGCTACCAGCTCTCACTACTGAGGCCATAGAGCTATGCGAGGGAGAGACGTATACGCTGGTCGATACGATTATCGCAGATGCAGGGATGTATGTCAGGAGTATCGATGGGCAAGATGGGTGTGATAGCCTCATCATCGAGCTGACCGTGACGGCTGGCTCCTACATCTCGCAGACCACAACGCTGACGGACTGCGACT
>CAYMFD010000192.1:2966-4146 GCA_964389475.1 uncultured Saprospiraceae bacterium | reverse complement strand
CGTCGTATCCAGGATCAGGCAGTATAATGATGTCCTGTCTACCAGGATACCCAAGGCTGCAATCAGAGCGCCAGAACTGTTCAAAAAACCCTCCGCCCCTATTGATCCTGTCGCCATGTGGCATCCAATCATGCTGTCGATTTGCCACTGCACATCCGTTGGTATAAAAGAGAAGATTGCCAGCCTCGTCGGCTATCGATGCTGACATATTGTCAAACTCTAGTCCCCTATCAAGGATAACCAAAATATTATCTCCACTTTTATTAAAATCTAGACCTACATACTTGTAAGGGGGGGAACCATCGAAATCATACCCAAAAAACCAGTGGTAGTCAGCCTTAAGCTGACTACCACCAGTCTGGTAAATTAATGATAAAATTAGTAATGTTACAAAATACCTTATCATCCTATCTTGCTATTATAATTCTATGTGTACTTACTGAACTACCATTAACCACTTCTACTACATAAACTCCTACCTGTAAGTCGGTCAGATTGACTTGACCTTCGGATGCCGATAGTCTTGTACTTGCCACACTTCTCCCAGCCATATCATATACGACTACATGGGTAAGGTACTCACTGCTTAAACCTTCTATATTGATAATACCGGTCGTAGGATTTGGGAACACACTTACCATATCTGTCTGGACTGTTGTTGCCGACCTATTCTTCAATGGTATGCAATTATCGTAGACACTGTAGTCTGTCTGATTATCATTATAGAGCAGTAGAAGATCTCGTGCCCAATGTACTGGATCTCCGTAATCATCTGCACAGCGAGAAGCAGCTACTTCAAGATCCTTGATCTGGTCGATTGTGAGACTATCTGCTAACATTGATTCTGCGTAGATGTCTAATACCACCTTCCAGGTATTGGCAATAGTATCCGTGCAAGATACTTCCTGGAGATCTGTAATGATGCTGTTATAAATATTCTCCTGCTCTAAGGCGTGCATTAGCTTATTCTCAGCCAATATCACACCCGCTACTTCGATTTGCTGAGCATGGTAGACGCTATCTGCACCTGTGCTACTTTCTATTTCATTAAGGTGGTAATTCATCGAAGCTTTTAAAGCAGTATCTAAATAAATCTGAGCAGATCGCTCGCTACTTATCATTTCGGATAGAGAAAGTAAGCCACATGGATCTAGACTATCTAGACTAGCTGTTATACAAT
>CAYMFD010000192.1:0-2866 GCA_964389475.1 uncultured Saprospiraceae bacterium | reverse complement strand
TGCACTACCACCTAAGAAGCAATTGCCATGATCATCCTGGATACCTAAGACTGAAGCGGTAATTAAGTCGTAGCCTCCTGCATTAAGCGTATTGGTATATAGTCTCGTCGTATTACTACCTGTACGGAATTTAATAGCATCTTTTCCGACATTTATATCGTGACACTCTAGGTCACTGTCAGGACTGTTTAGAAAGACTACACCGTCTGATCCAGTACCCCCTACAAAGGCGTAGGTATCGTTACTATCTCTATTATTACTCTTAAACCTATTACTATCATACACTTGTAAAAGATCATTTGCCGACATGTCTGTAATATTATTTTGGGTCCAATCGCTATCATCACTTCTAGACACTCTCACAGGGGCAATTACCACATCACAATTAATTGTATTCCCTGTAAACGTAACACCGTTGCTACTCACTATAAGCGTTTGAAACCTGGAGCTCGTCGTAGCAGTCATATCGTTGTTATTCTCAATTCCAACCACATCAGACCTCCAAACGAGTAATGGGATGTTACTACCTCCAATATGTCTATTTTGATTCACCTGAGACATATGACATTCTCTCAGCCTTATCGCTCGTTGCCCGATAGCACCATACGCGGGATCTTGGAGCCAATTTCTTTCAATGCCGAGGTCGGAGTTCTCTCCAGATATAGCATAAGTGTCGGCATTGATCTGACAGTCCTCAACACCTGCACTCGACGCATCTTTATTAAATATTCCCTCAGTAACATCATAGATTTTTAAATACGCCATATCCCAATTACCATCGCTTGTGATAGCGTGGTCAAGGTTGTAAAACCTACTAGCGTTGGCAAGACTGCTTGATCTAATATTACGTAAAGCTGCCGCAGTTTGAGAACCCTGAATGTCCGTCGCTATGATACCTGTTATACAATCATGTATTAGATTCTTATCGAATAGTGTGAAATCACTATCTGTCAGATCCATGCCTGTCGTACAATCATTGATAACCGTCAGATCCATCTCAATCTCAGTATCATCTACGGCAGTAAGACCAACTTGAGCCTGTCGTATAGTCGACTTATGTAGATCTACTGACGATATAGGGCCTACATCTATTCCCTCCCACTCGATTGATTGACTACCTTGAGTGTGCTCGATCCGACTAGAGATCACGTCAAGCGTACTACCTTCACCGAGCTGGATCTTGTCTCCAATTTTTTCTAGAGTTGATCCATCAATGATTAATGTCGCATTACTACCCATGACAATACCGTCCCAGTCAACTGTACTTGTGATGGAGCAGTCCTTTAGACGTACAGTACAGTTATTACCAGCTACTATACCAGTAGACCAGTTTTCGATGATAGCGTCCGATAATTCGAAAATCGCATTATCTTCAAGATAAATACCGTCCCACGTTTCGTCAGGACAAGCATTTAAAAAAACATAGTCTTGAATAGCTTCATAATCGCTAAATTCACCTACTGTCAGTTTAGAACCTGTAGTAAAATAAAGGCCAGGAGTAGCTTCTGCTGGATTAGATCCATTAAGATCTCCCTGAACACAATATCTGGCATCATCCAGCAATAATTCTCCTTCAACTCTTACGGGTACAGAAGTTGTATTGGTGGTTGTGCTAGGAAACACTAGACAGTTCCTTATTCCAGCAACATCAGTACTGCCACTGTAAACAAATGGAGCTCCAGTTAAAACCTCTTCTATTAACTGCAACTTACTAGCTGGAATAGTACCTAGACTAGGAGCAAAATCAGAATCATCAATATTGCCCATTTCGTCAATGTAATTTAATTGCCAGTCTGTGCCAGTTGTACCGTTAAGTCCCGAATCGTTGAAAGTCTTAAACCAAAATTCTAGACAAATTTCTTCAGGCGAAGAATTGGTAATTTCAAATGTGCCAGTAAAATTTTCAAATGCACTACTTACAGGGTTTATTGCGTTGTTAACCGAAGAGAAGCCGGTTGAACCTGTCAACCTCCAGGTTGATAAGTCCGTAATTGCTTGTAACGAATAAGTACCATTTGACAAAGCACTAGTTTCTACACGGTAGTGTATTACCATCGAGTTATCTTCACTATCACAAACGGTACTTAATAGATCTCCGTCTAAATATACTTTAGTAAATACTACAGAATTGTTAATAAAACCTTCCTTACTGTACCTGATGAAATTTCTCCAGGGTTCAAAACCTTCGTCGAAGTCACAAGTTTGGGCATATAGCTCAAGTGAACTGAAAATACTTACAACCAAAAACAATAGGACCGTAGCCAATCGTTTAAATAGCTCCTTTGCATTCGCGTATCGGTGTGGATTTAGGGATTTGGGGATTTGGGGATTTGGGGATTTGGGGATTTGGGGAAAATAATACTTGCTTTCATAATTACCTAATTGAGTGTTTACATAAACAGAATACCTGCTTACGTTTATTCCACAACTAGTACCCCCTTAAAGTTTAATCTAGTCCAATTTTTTTAATTAATTCGCCCTATAAAGGTCTTTAACGCCTGAGTTTACATAGTACTAACATGCTAGTAACATACAAATCATACTCCTACATCAAAATGTAGGTTTTTGGCAAGAAGATGACAGTTGTCGCCACACATACGACAAATCTCGGTCATAACTCATGCATTTAGGTCAGACTTATAGAAGTTCATTGCTTATACCAACTGGCCTTCCAAGGCATCAAGCGCTGCTTGCAAGCCACTACTGTCCTTACCACCTGCTGAGGCGAAGAAGGGCTGGCCGCCACCGCCACCTTTGATATGCTGTGCCAGCGTCCGCACCATATTGCCAGCATGCCAGCCTTTGTCATTTACGATGGCCTCTGACATGCCTAGCTGTAGTTGGGGCTTACCGTTCATGTCTAGGG